>CAYLJO010000562.1:0-1530 GCA_964383905.1 uncultured Blastocatellaceae bacterium | reverse complement strand
AGGCAGGTGGATTTGTTTTCGTCTCCGGTCAGATCCCCATTGACCCCACGACCGGACTAATCGCGCAGTCCGAAGTCGCCGCTCAGACGGATCGCGTGTTGCAGAACCTGAAGGCCATCCTGAGCGCCGCCGGCACGTCGCTCGATAATGTTGTGAAGACCACCGTATTCCTCAAGAGCATGGGCGACTTTGCCGCTATGAATGAAGTGTATGCGCGTTTCTGGAAGAAGGCTCCTCCAGCACGTTCGACGGTCGAGGTCTCGCGGCTACCGAAAGATGTCCTGGTCGAGATCGACGTAATCGCGCTCGCGTAGGACAGGTTTGGGTGCCCCACCCTCGAGCCTTCTTTTGGGTCAAGTGTGGGAACGAACATCTTCAGAGCTCCGCTTCGTGCCCCTTCCCTTTTGCCACCAGGTACACGAGCGAATAAATCGTGCCGCTTCCGTCGCGATCGACGCTCACCAGGTGCTGCACCTCTTTGGTGCCCGCCTTGAAAAGCATTTCTCCGCCGTCGGGCTTCTCGTCATCGCAGCTGATTGCATCGGGCGCGTGTTTTTCGTCCGCATGGCTGCGAGGATTCGTGCAGTCCAGCACCGTTCCATACTTGGCCAGCGCTTTGCGATAGTACGCGGCAACCCTTTCCGGCGAGTCCGGGGTTTGCATTTTCAGCACAACCAGCTGAAATCCGCTGCCACCGAGCCACAGCCCCATATTCGCCGACCCTGAGTCGGACTTGTTCTTACCGGCAACCGGTTTTGATCCCGGATATAGCGGCAGTCCCACATCCTTGGCCGAAGCGTCCTGATTGATAAAGGCGCCTGCGCCGTTTTGCGCGTGAATCGAAACAGGGCGAGAAAGCGTGATCAGCAGACAGGAGATCGCGGCCAACGCAGCCGAGAGCGTCCGTTGGGAAACGGTAGACCTCTTCATGCATACCCCCACACTCATCAATACGGGAGCAAGGGCCCTGGAGTTCGCACGGCCTGAGAATTAGGTGGGACGAATTGCTTCGTTTATGCAGCCCGCTCGCCCTCGAGCGGGCAATCGGGAACGCGGAGATAAATGTCTAAACAGAACAAAGCCTCCCAATGCGAGTGGGAGGCTTCAGGAATCGGCGCTTACGCCTTAACGATTTTGCCGCTGCGCAGACAATCGGTGCAGACGCGCATGCGCTTGCTGTTGCCGCCCGCCGCCTTAGCGCGGACCGGCCGCAAATTGATGTTCCAGCGCCGCTTGGTCACATTGTGCGCGTGGCTGACGTTGTTTCCGGTGCGCGGCCCTTTGCCGCAAACTTGACATACTTGTGCCATGACGACCTCAGATAAGCTTAAGCTTGATGACGCAAAACATTGATTTTAGCAGAGCAGGCTGGAATTGGCCAAACTTGGATCATGGATTCCGGTCCTTTCAACACAGGGAAAGGACCGGGGCCCCAACTCGTAGCTAACGACCATCGACTAAACACCCACTACCTGAACAGCTGCGGCGCCAACTCGATCAGATTTCCTCGCCATACCATCCAGGTGTGCA
>CAYLJO010000561.1:0-1576 GCA_964383905.1 uncultured Blastocatellaceae bacterium | reverse complement strand
CGCGCCGCCCCTCACCCAACCCTCTCCGTATGCACATATGTTAAAGTAAGCAGTTATGAAAATAGATCGTCGTCGTTTCCTGGTCGCCGCGTCTACGGCGCTGGTGTTGGCCGAATGCCGACCGTCGTCGGCAGCATACACTCAACCCCCTGAAACTGCGGAGCCGCTTCCGAGCAGGGGGAAAGAGGTGGCGGTCTATACCACCGCTGCCAACAGTAACCTCCGCCTGTCTCAGACGGACACGCTGGCATTCAAACATCTGGGCCAGCCCCTGGAGACTCAGGTCTGTGTCTTTGTCGATCCCGCCAGGAGGTTTCAGACGATTTTAGGCATCGGCGGCGCCCTCACCGATGCCGCTGCCGAGACGTTTGCAAAACTGCCGGAAGCTAAACGGCGGGAGATCTTAACCGCATATTTTGACGCCACTGGCGGCATCGGGTACACGCTGGCAAGAACCAACATTCACAGTTGCGATTTCTCAAGCGGCAGCTATACCTATGTCAACGAAGGTGACAGGGAGTTGCAGTCCTTCAGCGTCAGCCACGACAAGCAATATCGGATCCCCTTCATCAAGCAGGCGCTGGCCGCCTCCGGGGGGAAGCTCACACTGTTTGCCAGCCCGTGGAGCCCGCCGGCATTCATGAAAGATAACAACAACATGCTTCATGGTGGAAAATTGAGGCCGGAGTTTTATCAACCCTGGGCCAACTACTACACGAAGTTTATCAAGGCCTATCAGAGGGAAGGCATACCCGTCTGGGGCGTGACGATTCAGAACGAACCGATGGCGACGCAAACGTGGGAGTCCTGTATTTACTCCGCGGAGGAAGAGAGAGACTTCCTGAAAAACTACCTCGGCCCGACGATGAGAAGGGAAGGGCTGGGTGATAAGAGGATCATTGCCTGGGATCACAACCGCGACCTCATCTACCAGAGGGCCAGGACCATCCTCACCGACCCGAAAGCCGCGCGGTACGTCTGGGGCATCGGCTATCACTGGTATGAGCCGTGGAGCGGCGGTGAGCCGATGTTCGATAACGTGAAGCTCGTGCACGAGTCTTTCCCGGATAAGAACCTGATCTTCACCGAAGGCTGCGCGGACTCCTTCAACGCTCAAAAGCTCGGCGACTGGGGATTGGGCGAGCGGTACGGGCGTTCGATGATCAATGACTTCAACAACGGGACGGTCGGCTGGACGGACTGGAACATTCTGCTGGATGAAACGGGCGGGCCGAATCACGTCAGGAACTTCTGCTTCGCCCCCGTTCACGCCGATACGAAGACGGGACAACTGATCTACACCAACTCCTACCACTACATCGGGCACTTCTCAAAGTTCGTCCGCCCGGGCGCGCAGAGAATCGCCAGCTCGCCGAGCAGAAGCCAGTTGCTTTCCGTCGCCTTTATCAACCCTGATGGAAGGGTGTCGGTGGTGGTGATGAACAAAAGCGATCAGAAGGTTCCCTATTACTTGTGGATGGACGGCGAGGCTGCGGAAGCGAGTAGCCTGCCCCATTCCATTCAGACGCTCGTCTTCTGACGGGTACGAACAATGACAACATGCACATTGAATGTG
>CAYLJO010000560.1:0-1628 GCA_964383905.1 uncultured Blastocatellaceae bacterium | reverse complement strand
CTTCCCCTTCCGCGAGAAGGACCTCGACAAGGATGCAGAGGAGTTCATCGTCAGTTGGGCAAGAGAAGCCCCGCCTGACCAACCGCTGAGAATCGTCGTGCATCTGCCGCAAGCTCAAGCAGAACTGGCGGAGGCTCAGGTACTGCCTGCGGCGCTCAATCACTATTTCAATTATTGCGCCGAGGTCGCGACGCGGGATCTCAGGGAGCTCTTTCGCCTTGGGCGCCGCACGCTGGTCATTGGGCTGGTCGTGCTTTCGTTGTCCATTGCCGGCAACCAGTTTGCGGCGTCTTTACACCCTACGCCGCTCAGCTATCTCGCCCAACAAAGCTTGACGATTTTCGGCTCGGTCGCGAACTGGCGGCCGATGGAAGTATTTCTCTACGACTGGTTGCCGATCGTCAGGAGACGCAAACTCTTCCGTCGTCTTTCGAAAGCGCAGGTAGAGCTAAGATCGTATCAGGCATGACAAACCGCCGAGGAGGAGATCTTCGCTCGTTCAAGTTCCTTTTTCATACGTACCGACGAGCTGGGCTTCGGCGAGAACATGTCCCTGCATGGCACCCACAAGCTGAGCCTTGGTCGGATGCCCGAGGTCTTGCAGCACCGTGTCGAGCGCGTAGAGCTTGTGAAAGTACCGGTGCCGGCCGACCGGCGGGCACGGACCGTTGTAGCCGACGCGTTTCGAATCGTTCAGCCCCTGCTGCGGCCCGGCCGGCAAGCCGTGCCTCGCGGCGTCCTCGGGGAGGCTCTGAACATCGGCCGGAATGCTGTAGACCACCCAATGCACCCAGGTCATTTTGGGCGCTTTCGGATCGGGCGCGTCCGGGTCATCGACGATCAGCCCGAAACTCCGGGTGCCTTGGGGCGCATCGCACCAGCTGAGCGGAGGCGAGACGTCAACGCCGTCACAGGTGTATTGCGCCGGGATTTTGCCGTTGTTGGCAAATGCAGGCGAGGTGAGGACAAAAGCCATGGGAAGCACCTCCACGTTGGAGACCACTCGCGGCGCCTGCGCGGGTAGACCATTGACCTCGACTCAGCGGCCGAAAGCACCCGCCCAGTCTAGCGCGGCTGGGCCGCCGGCGTTGAATTTGCCGCGATCGCCGCGACTGAGCTCGAGACGAGGGCGTCAGGACGCTGATGCGTTTCTTGCGGAAGAGTCTCACGTCTGTCACGAAGTGAGCCACACAGGGGTGAGCAACCACGGCCAGCCCCGAAGGCAATCGGGTTGAGAATCGAGAACATCCCCCAGCTCTTTCGCACCATCAATCCCTGCCTATTCCGTGAAAAAGATCTCGACAAGGATGTGGAGGAGCTCATCGTCAGTTGGGGGAGAGAAATGCATGAAGACCAAGCCCTCAAAATCGTCGTGCATCTGCCCGAGGCGCCAGCATCCAGACCCGAGGCACGCGAGCTCGATGCGGCCTTCAGGCGATACTTCGACTCTCGCGCCCAGGCCATCTCGCGCGATCTCAGGGAGCTGTTTCGGATTGGTCGCCGAGCACTCGCCATCCGGCTGGCGGTGCTCTCCTTCAGTGTCATCGTGAGCCAAACGGCGGCAGCGTATCTGATGCCGCTTCCGATCAAGGAACTGATTGCCGCAGTCCTCGAGATCAAGCGCCTTA
>CAYLJO010000559.1:0-1643 GCA_964383905.1 uncultured Blastocatellaceae bacterium | reverse complement strand
TTTTTAGATCGGTTCCGGCTCTCTGACGCCCTTTCGACTGATTCTATTCGCGCCTCTTCTCTAACTCCGCGATCCTATTTTTCAAATCCCTGATCTGCGCCTCACACTCATTCTTCATGCCGGCCTGTTCCGCCTCATATTTAGTCGTAGCCAGGTCTGCGCGAGCCGCCTGAACCCACCCCATGACCCCCGCCGTAATGCTGACAGTAGTAATGATGATGAGTAAGGCGTACCTGAGAGGGTTCTCCTCCAGCCTCTCTTTCCACGTTTTCATTGCCGCGGCCCTGCTTGCGATCTTTAACTGCGGCGTCGCCTTCACTACCGGAACCAGCAGGCGGGTTTCGTCCATACCTAAGGGGGCATCATACTTTTCCGGCTACTCGTCACGTGCTACTCGTAGCGCAGTGCCCTCAGCGGATCTACTGTTATCGCACGCTGCGCCGGAACCCAGCAGGCCAGCAACGCGACCAATGTCAGCAGCAGTGAAACCGAGATCAACGTCAGCGGATCGCTCGCCGAGACACCGAACAGCAGACTCTGCATCAGGCGGGTCAAGGCGAACGCGGCCAGCAAGCCGAGTATCACGCCCAGCAGCGCCAGCCTCATCCCTTGCCCGATAACCATTTTCAGCACATCGCTCGTTTGCGCACCCAACGCCATCCGTATTCCGATCTCGTGCGTCCGCTGCGTAACCGTGTAGCTCATCACGCCATAGAGTCCCACTGCCGCCAGCATCAGTCCGACCAGCGCAAACACGCCGAGCAACAGTAGATTGAACCGGCGCGGCGAAACAGAGTCGGCAAGTAGTTGCTCCATCGTCTGAATATTGGAGACGGGCTGATCTTTGTCTACGGCCCAGACCTCGCCGCGCACGGCCGCAACCATCTGCAGGGGGTCGCCGCTGGTGCGCACCGTCAGGGTCATGAATTCCTGCGGCCATTGAGCCATCGGCAGATAGAACTCGGGCCTCGCTTCCTCGTCCAGCGCGGAGTGTCTGACATCCTTCACCACGCCTACGACCTCGCGCGAGGTGCGATTGTGGACGATCCTTTTGCCGAGGGGGTCTTCGCCCGCGAAGTAACTGCGCGCCAGCGCTTCATTGATGATCACCACCGGCGGCGTGGTGGCCGCGTCGCTCTCTGCGAGCGGGCGCCCTTTGACTAACGGGATGCGCAGCGTTCTGAAATAATCCGGACTGATCGAGCGGATTCCGGCACTGGGACTTTGCCCCGGTGGCGGCGAGGGTGCCCCTTCAACACTAAAGACTGTGCTCCAATGCGCGCCGCTAAGCGGCAGCGGATTAACCGCTGCCGCGGCTTCCACCCCAGGTATAGTCCGCACCCGTTCCAGCACTTGCTGGAAGAAGGCGGCGGCCTGCACGCTCGTGTACTTCGCGTCCGGCAGCTTGATGTCCATCGTGAGAAGGCGCTGCGGATCGAGTCCCGGATCAACCCCGACCAGCCGCACGAAGCTCTAAAGCAATGAGAGCTGTCGTGGTGGGAACGGGAACGATTGGATCAGCGGTCAGGAGGTTGCTGGAGGAGCGCGGCCACGAGGTCACCTCCGTGGGCCGGAAGTCAGGAGACTTTCAGGCTGACATTTCAGATATGGCGAGCCTCAGGAAGCTCTTCGCTCGAATCGGC
>CAYLJO010000558.1:0-1672 GCA_964383905.1 uncultured Blastocatellaceae bacterium | reverse complement strand
GCGAGGGGCAGGTGTGGGGCTCGATTTCGGGCGAGTACACCAAATCGTTACTACACGCCGGCGTGTAGTATGAATGGTCAAAATCTTCATTTTTAGGCGCATTTTCGCAATTCGACTCTGAAAATGTGTCGTCACTTGTTTCACGAAAACCGCGTGAAACATCCTCTGCGCGTGACCCCATATATAAAGAAGAAGTATTACTTGTTATGGCGTCACGCCGACGGTCCTCGTCTTTGCGAAGAAGGGATGAGAGCCGATCAAAGGTCGCTTGCAATTCGTTTAGATCGTCCGGCGACAGGTTGCCGGCTTCCAACTCATCACAAAGCTCAGTAGCAGCATCCTTAAACTTTTGCACAACAGTGGTCGCGCGCCTCTTCCCTGCCTTCCTCGTCCCGCCTGGCTGCAGGTTTGGAGTCTGCGGCCGATAGTCGCGCTGCATTCCGGCCAGCAGTTCGATGGCGGCGCGCGTGAATCGTTCGATGCGTCGCACGGGCCACAGCGGGTAACACGCGAGGCAAAGAAGCCGGGGACGCCGGCGAGGTCTCCGATCCGCTCACTGATCTCGGTTGTGACGTGGCTGGCGTGTGCGATTGGTGGAAGCGATTTGAAGTAAGAGGGTATCCGGTCAGGGGCGTAGCCGCGGCGGATCAAATCTTGCCGCTCTCTCTCTTCGAGCGCGCACGATTCGATGAGCAACCGATAAACCGCGTCTCGCTTCTCGATGGGCGCGAGGTCGGCGTGAGTTTCCGCCCTGGCCGACGCCAGAGCTTTGATCTGCTCTTCCGTCAAAGCATCGGAGACGGCGGGCCACGTGTGCCAGTAGTGGCCGTTGACGGTGACCTCATCACTCGGCACTTTCCAGCAGAGCACGCGCTTGCGGTCCTTCGTGACGGAGCAGCCGCCGTCCACGCGTCGGCAGACCGGGCATTTGATCTTCAAGCGGTAGACGTAGACCAGGGGTGCGCTCACGCTGCCCTCCTTCCCGCCTGCCGGTTGAAAGGCATCTGAGCGGTTCGCGGATCGTCGGCGGTCGGATCATTGTTAACCTTGGCGATCACCCAACGAGCAGCCGCGCGCTCCAGCGCTCGAGCTGCCGAGACCGGATGTTGCAGCCGGAACTCATCAATTGACTGCCGCGGCGGTCGACCTGTTGGTCGCTTTGGCGGTGGCGTAAAGCTCGGGTCAAAAAATCGCTCAAGGATAAGTGAGCGTTTTACGGGTGCGGCGGCAGGAGTGTCGTTCATGCCGCCTTTGCCCTCCTGGGATCTTTCGCCCCAACCCGGTCAATCTCAGCAGCGAGGCAGGCGTTTAACCGTTCTAAACATCTGATCCTGTAGTCTCTAGCCAGGATGTGAACAAAGAGGATAGAGGCCAAGGCGCAGGGCCAGGGCAAAGGGGGTGAAAAAAGGACGATTTCGCGGGCGCGAAACGTGTTATTATCCGGCATAAAGAGACCAGACCTTTCTTTTAAAAGACGGGCTTAGGTTTCACAGTGGAGCGAGCGTTTGGATCTTGGCGGATGCGACGCTCGCTTCTGTTTTTGTTGGCGCTCGCGCGCGCCTCATGCTTTTTGACCTCATAGCGGTGACACTCTATAACAGATCAATAGCAATTACGATAAAGGTTCAAGATGAACTTGAAACTTACTCAAATTTGGGTAAGGTTCAAGATG
>CAYLJO010000557.1:0-1678 GCA_964383905.1 uncultured Blastocatellaceae bacterium | reverse complement strand
GCATCGCGGAACCGTACACCCGATGCCTCTTGGTGCATCGTGGCCGTCTCGGTCGAGATTTGCATGCGGGGCGGCATCTTGCCGGTCATGATGTCCGAGAGGCCGGACAGTTCTTTGATTTGCTCGAGTAAGAACTTGATGTGCGGGATGATGTAGTTCGGGAGCTCGGTTCCCGGTTCGCGCTTGCTGTACCGGAGCGACGTTATCTCCTCGCGCAGAATCGAGCCGGGCGCGTTTGTGAAATCGTCGTCCGAAAGCGCCGTGCCATCCCACACACGCCAAATGCCGTTGCTGGTCGTGTTCGCATTGTCGTGCACCATCGAGACCAGGCGCACAAGCTGTTCGTACACATCCGCGATGAGGTCGACGTCAGAGGGTCCATACTGCCCGCCCCCTGGATCGGTGTTCGCGCTAATCTCGGCGAGCGGAATATAGCCGAGCGGGTTCATCCGATCGTCCGCCTCGACGTCGCCATCCACGACGACGACTAAACGGCCATCGGGATAGAGCGGGTAGCGGACCTTATGCGTAATGACCTCGAGCGCGGGCCGGTCTTCGAGAATCGAGATCGGGCCGTCATGGAGCGCCTCGACGAGACTCTCGGGGAGTTCATACACGACGCCGCCCTCGGTTATGATGCGGCGCAGGGGCTCGGTCGAGCCATCGTCGGAAACGAACATTTTGGGCTGAGTCGCGGGCTCGCCGGAGGTGAGGAACTGCACCTCGTCGATGTCAACGGTCTTGTGCGGAAAGGTCCAAAATTCTTGAACGGCCATGCCGCTTGTGCCGGCCGTGCCGTCCGGCGGATTCGGGGAGGCCGCATAGGCGGGACCGTTCGTGTTGGGCGTCGAGTAGGTCGGGCCGTTATGCGATGCGGCAGCGGTCGTGGGGAAGGCGTAGGTTTGCGGCGGTGCGAGTTGACTGTTCTCGCCATCACCCTCGCGCCGCGGTTGGTTGTATTTGCGCGCTAACTTGCCGCGCAGCCCCTTGAAGCGTTCACAGAGCGCGCCGTACGTTTCCCGGTACTCGACGAGCACGATCTCGGCGTCGTCGATGCAGGTAGCGCCGGCGTTCATGTAGACCTGCTCGCCGAGAATGACGCGCAGCTCCGGGACGACTTGGTCGCCCTTCAGGCGCGGACGAAGACTGAGGTACGCTTTCTTTTGGACCCGCGAGGCCATGACGGCATCGTGGATGCGTTGCTCCCAGTTGCCGTCAACATAGGCTTGGTCGAAGGCGGCGGTCGCAATATCCGCCCGGCGTTGCTTATTGCGGTCGAGCGCGGTGTAGGTAACGGACGGTGCCGCATCGGTGAGAATGGCCGTCCACGTCGCCGGGACGGTATAGCAGAAATTGAGTTTGGTCCCGATCTTCCACTTGGGTCGGGACTTCCACCAGGGCGTAGAGCCGCGAGCCATTGCGACCGCGCGCTTCATTTCCTCGGTGACTTGCTGCCGTTCGCGTTTGAGGTCCGACGCGGTCTGACGACACCATTTGAGCATGGGCGTGAGCGCGGACGGCCGGTACGGGGCAGGACGATTGTTACCTGCGGGTGGTTGAGAACCGACATACCCGCCGGCGTGCACATCGCGGAAATCGGAGGTTCCAAACAGCGGCGGCGCCACTAGACGGCCCTCGCGCGGTCTTTACGCATATTCAGACCGACCGGACGGTGCAT
>CAYLJO010000556.1:0-1689 GCA_964383905.1 uncultured Blastocatellaceae bacterium | reverse complement strand
ATGAACGTCAACACCCTTCTTGCCGACCCCAAAGCCATCGCCCTGGAGAAGATCGTTCCCGATTCGCAGTTGATCACGCTGATCGTTAAAGCCATGCGCACGATTGCAACCTGCCCATCTTGTCAGCGGCCATCCAGCCGCGTCCACAGCCGGTATGTGCGCAGGGTTGCTGACCTGCCCTGGCACGGCGTCCGTATCCGCCTCGCCTTGCACACCCGCCGCTTCCGGTGCGCGAATGATCTCTGCCAGCAGCGCATCTTCTGTGAACGCATGCCGGCGCTCGTCTCGCACTACGGCAGGAAAACTGTGCGACTCATGGACACGCTCGCCCTAATCGGACTTGCTCTGGGCGGGAGAGCCGGAGCGCGGCTTTCGCGTGAGTTAATGATGGCCGCGAGCCGCGACACTCTGTTGCGGCGGCTCAGGAGGCTACCTCCGATTGAGGCCGATACGCCGCGCGTGCTCGGGCTCGACGATTGGGCGAAACGGCGGGGGCAGACTTACGGCACGATCCTGGTTGATTTGGAGAAGAGGCGGACTGTTGATCTGCTGCCGGATCGTGAGGCAGAGACGTTAGCGGCTTGGCTGCGTGCTCATCCTGGGGTAGAGGTCATCAGTCGGGACCGGGCCTTAGCCTACGCCGACGGTGTCAAGAAAGGAGCGCCCAACGCCGTAGAAGTCGCTGACCGTTGGCATCTTCTGCGCAACCTGAGCGAAGCGGTGGAGCGCTGGCTGGGAAGGAAGCGCCGCTTTTTACGACAGACTACAGCAGAGTTAACTCCTCTAGAAGTTGAGGACGCGGCCACCTCAAACAGCATAAAGGATCAGACCCGACGCAACTGTCAACAACAGCGGCGTGCCGAGCGAGTCGCCCGCTACACCGAAGTGCGCGAGCTACACCGGCAGGGCGCGACCATCCGCTCGATTGCGAGGAAGTTCAGGATGCACCGCCGGGACGTGCGCCGCTTCATTAACGCCGATGAGTACCCGGAGCGAGCCGTGCCGAAGAAACGCCCCAGCATTCTTGACCCATACCTATCATACTTGCGCCGGCGCTGGGAGGAGGGCTGCCACAACGCCACCGCGTTAGCGCGTGAGATTAAAGAGCAAGGCTTTCGCGGCGCGGAATCGCATGTCCGGCACTATATCGTAGCGTGGCGCGCGAGCCTGCCGGCGTATCAACGGTGTGTGCGGCATCTGAGATCCGGCGCCCCTCCAGTAAAGGTGGTTAGACAGTCGCCGCGCTCAACCGCCTGGCTCATCATTAATCAAGAGGAGAAGCTGACGGAGGAGGAGAGCGCATTCCTGCGGAAGTTAATGGAAGCATGTCCGGAGGTGAAGGCGGTGCAGACTTTGGCTCAGAGGTTTCAGCAGATGGTTTGTGAGCGCCGGGTGAATGAGTTTGACGATTGGATCAAGGAGGCGGAGGAAAGCAAGATGCCGGAGATAGTAAACTTCGCGGAGGGGCTGAAGCGGGACGGTGCGGTGCGAGCGGCGCTCAGTTTGCCGTGGAGTAATGGACAAACGGAAGGGCGAGTTAACAAATTGAAGATGTTGAAAAGGCAGATGTTTGGCCGAGCGAAATTCGATCTCCTCAAAATCAGAGTGTTACATGCACAATGATGGAACTGAGCGAATTAAAGATCAGAGGAAGATCAGCATGCGGTCATCAAATCCGCGACAGATCCC
>CAYLJO010000555.1:0-1701 GCA_964383905.1 uncultured Blastocatellaceae bacterium | reverse complement strand
GTAGCTAGGCCTCATCCAGCGATGCGTGCACCTGACATTCACACAGGTCAATCCGCCAGGAGAGCACACTTGGTCACGTGAAGCTTCACGATCATTCCAGCGGTGTCCCTGCGAAGCTGTGCGATGGAGTTTTCGTTGCGATGCACCTCGAATGCGGCGTCGTCTCGATAGACTTCATATGAGAGCACTTTCGTGTCGTCGTCATAAGGTGCCAAGACTTCGAACTCTAGGGTGACTCCTGGTTCATCTTTTAGGCACCGGCTTTTGTGCGCCATGAGCAAGGGTAAGACCTGATCCCTCCGTCCGGGCGCGACTTCAATTGTCACAATGATTGCAAGCTTGGGCATGGGCAGATTCTCCTCCGCTGCTGACTGTCTCGTCGATAGGTCCCAGACAACTGCCTCATCGCGCGTGCGCGCAACCCGACAACGATCGCTGGACTCGCATCGCTCACGCTCAAGGTCCGCCGGCTTTGTCCCACTGACAAGCACCGCCGCCACGCGTATGTTTTGCGCGCGCGCGAACCCATCGAGGCTCCCGCTGCGCCCTTTGGAACGGCATCGTGAGTCACAGAGACCGTTGAGTCTGCGAGGCGCACATGAGCAAACCAACGCCACCACCTGTTACTCGGCGTGACGTCCTGATGTCGGGCGCGGCCGCCTCGGCGGCGTTGACGATGTCGTCCATCTCCGCATTCGGCGCCGCCGATGCGTCACCAACTTCCGGAACTCCAGATACAAGGGGAACGAACATGCAGTCTACGGAAACCAAGCCCAGCATAGTCTTCTGCCACGGGGTTTGGGCCGATGGTTCGTGCTTCAGCAAGGTGATCCCTACGCTTCAGGCGGAAGGTCACCAGGTGATAGCGGCCCAATATGGCCTCGATACTCTTGCCGGCGATGTCGCCACCGTAAAGCACACGCTCGGGCGGGTGACCAGTCCGGCGGTTCTCGTCGGACACAGTTACGGTGGCAGTGTCATCACGGCCGCGGGGACCGACAGCCGGGTCGCGGCACTCGTCTTCATCGCAGCTCTCGCCCCGGACGCTGACGAGACGACGCAGAGCCAGCTGGACAAGTATCCAAAGACGGATGTTCTCGCTCATGTCGAAGTCGCGGACGGACGAGTCTGGATGCGCCCCGACGGCGTCGCGAGCTTCGCGGGCGATTTGCCTGAGCGGGAGCAAAGACTCGTCTGGGCCACCCAGTATGCTCCGGCAGCGGATCTGTTCACGCAGAAGGTTGACGGTGTCGCCTGGCGGTCAAAGCCCAACTGGTACATCGTCGCGACGAAGGACCACACGGTTCAACCGGATCTGGAACGGTTCCTTGCCAAGCGCATGCGCGCGACCACGACGGAGGTAGCCAGCAGCCATGTCGCGATGCTATCCCATCCAAGGATAGTGCTCGAGGTGATTCGTGCCGCCGCACAAGCGGTTCAGACATCTGCGAGCCGTTAGCGTGAAGCGGAGCTAAAGGCACCCGACCGCACACGGGGTCAGCCGGGCTGCCCATGAGCCCGGGCTTCGCACTTGCTGTTAGGCGAGCTTGTCGAGAAGGAAGACAACGTTCATTCCCGAGCAAGTCCGCTCTCGCGGTTCTGCATGTCCACAATTGAGCAGCATCACTGTCTCAGAAGGGTCGACGGCGGCCCGGCAATCACGAACAGGCGCGCGCTTCGTCACTGAAGGATGGACGTTCC
>CAYLJO010000554.1:0-1718 GCA_964383905.1 uncultured Blastocatellaceae bacterium | reverse complement strand
AGATCCACGAAGACATGCTTCTACATCGTCTGAATTTGAAGGTGCCGGGCCGCCTCTCACCTAGAAGATGGAGTTAAGTCATGCGAGAACACGATCTACAAATCGATACGTCAACCGCCGGCGGATCGTACCCCACGCTGGCGGAAGTCAGGGCCGCGCTCGCCAACCCACCCATGGAGATAATTCGCACCAAAAGGGGGGACGACGGCGAAGAACTACGCTACGTCCCATGGCACAAGGCGGCCGACCTCTTTGACCAACTTGGACTGGTCTGGTCCTGGAGGCCACGCGAGATTCAGCGCTGGCCGGACCGCGTGGCCTTCATCGGTGAGCTCGGCATCCGGTGTGCGGAAGGGATGATCTGGCGCGGCGCCACCGGCGAGTGCGGTCTGCCTTTCAAGGGCAAGGGCGGGCCGGCGCACTTCGCCGAATCAACAGCCTTCCGCCGCGCGGCAGCAAAGTTTGGGCTCTGCCGCAGTTTCTACGGGGTTGATGAAGGAACCGGCGCCGCCGAGACGGGGAAAACAGAAACATCCGGTGCGGCGCCAGAGAGCGTCACACCAGCGTCGATCTGGAGTCAGGAGGTGATGGCTGAGGCCTCACCTCCGACCGTGATTGAGCCGGTGATCGAACCCCCGCCGGAAGGGCCGGCGGTGGGGCAAGCCGAGGCACGTCCCGCGATCGCCGATGCGGAGCAGAAGAGGCGACTGCAGGAGAGGGCTGGTGAGTTGTGCAGGAGGGTGGGTCGGACCAAGGAGCAGCTCGATGAGTGGATCGCCAAGCAGGCGAAGTACGGAGGGGCGAAGCGGCTCGAAGAGCTTGGGGTGCGAGACCTGGAAGAGGTGGTTGACATGCTGGGGAAGAAGGCGGGTCAAGGGCGCGCGGTGGGAAGTGGCGCAGGCGCAGGTGGCAAGGGCACGCCAAAGAATCTTCAATGATCACTTGGTGGTTATCTGATTGGTACGATTACAGCTGAGATGAACCGCAAACAAGCGTTAGAAAGAGCCTAGAAGTCATCCCAAAACCCTTTTGATGACGCGGATGGGCCGCCGGAAGCGGTGAGTAGTGTAACCTTAATGTCAAAGATAAGATTGCTCTCCATAGCCGGAAGTAGTAAATTCCTACCCGTGGAGACGAATAAAAAATTGCTCTCGCTCGCCCGTTTGAGCGAAAAAGGTCAACTGACCATTCCCGCCGAGTATCGCCGCGCCCACCAGCTTGAGCGCGATTCCGCGCTCGTGCTGATCGAGATCGGCGACGCCCTCGTGCTGGTGCCGCATGACGAGGCGCTGGCCACGGTCACCTCACGCCTCGAAGCGGCGCTCAAAGGGGCCGGCGTGAGCACGGACGATCTGATCGGGGCGGCGGCGGAGGCGCGCGCCGAGATCGTGCGCGAGGAGTTCGGCGAGGTGGACGAGGACGTGCGGTGAGCGCGCCGGCGTCACCCGTCCGGGTTTTTCTAGACTCAAATGTGCTCGTCGAAGGGCTGTTCGCCCCGTGGAGCGCGTCGCGGGCGATCCTCATTCTCGCGCGGGCAGAGCTGTTCCGCCTTGTGCTCTCGCCCTACGTCGAGGAGGAGGTGGAGCGGGCGCTGCTCAAAGTTTTGGCCAAAGATGAGGCCGAAGGCTCGCGCCTGATTGACGACTACGACCTCGCCCTCAAGCTAGAAGCGCCTGACCTCGTGAAGATTCCTATGATGCCGAAAGGCGTTGAGCACA
>CAYLJO010000553.1:0-1719 GCA_964383905.1 uncultured Blastocatellaceae bacterium | reverse complement strand
AGGCCACCGATCATCAGCGGTAGTATCGCCGAGGGCTCTGTTTAAGTGGACAGAAGGATTACGACCGTGATTTCTTAGCCCCGCGCGGCCCGGCGTATTCGTAGACCGCGAAGCCCCGCGACTGAGCAGCCCCAATCAACAGCCTGTCGAAGCAGACAAAAGGCTTATACCTCGGGCGCTCGTCGGTCCACACGAGCGCCGCTGCCAATTGTAGCGCGTCGGCGGCGCGGAGCTCGTCCGTGCCGGGCAGTGATTCGGCGATGCCGCGAAGCCGCGCGGTGGGTGTGATCTCGCTCCACGAGTCGCGCAGGAGCATGAGCTTCTTCATCCCCTGGTCGAATTCCCTCTGCGTGATGTCGCCGTCCCGCCTGAGTCGCGCCAGCGCGCTGCAGGCCTCGACGGAGGTCCCCCACCAGACGATCACGCGCTTGAGCCGCCGGAGGTGCTGGCGGACGATGCTCGACTCCGGCTGGTGGCACAGGAGCGGGACGATCGCGCTCGAGTCCCAGAATGCCACATCTCACCGCCCTTCCCGGTCGCGGCTGACGGCCCGCGCGGCCTTTGCCACGGAGAGGCGGGGTCCGCCAATCCGCCAAAACTCTTCGGGCAGCTTCCCCACCCGCGGCGGGACCATCTGCCCCGATGCGATGAGGGCAATCTCTTCCGCATCCATATCGTCGGCGAGCGAGAGCGGGACTAATTTTGCGATCGGGAGGTTCCGGTCCTTAATCACCACCTCTTCGCCGGCGCGGACCTTGCTCAGGTAATTGGAGAGCTGGTTCTTTAAGTCTGCGATGTTGACAACGTGCATAATAAACTCCTTCGATCTGGCTATAATAGCCGGACGGTATACGGCTATTATAGCCAGATTACACATCTAGTTCAACAGGCTGATGGGAATTTTTGCGGCGTTATATCTTAAACTTGCTGAATTACTAAGCCACTCATTCCGCAGAGCTTGCATGCTGAGGCAAGCTCTGTGACAAATCCACCTCTGGATGTTGAGCAAGAATCGGACCTGTTCTTCGGCGGACGGGACCATACCTGTAAGAGCTTGTAACATACATTCACCCCATGTTTGAGTCTCGTGCATGGCTGTGGGTTGACACCCTTTATCATAACATCGGTGAGACCTAGAAACAGGCAGGCTCATCGGGTACGGCATGATCAGGCTGCCTCTCATTCCCGGCCAGGCGTGCCAGCTCGATCACTCCATCGGGCTTGCAATCCCGAAACGTGAAGGAGTTCCGGGCCTCAATATGCCAGCGCCCGAAGAGCGGGAGATCAAACCCGCGGTAGTAGACCCGCCCCTCGGAGGTAAAGATTCCAACTCGGCCTTTGGGTGCTCAGTTTTTGAGCACCCCCCTTCTTTTGTGCTCAGTTTTTGAGCAGGCCTCACCCTCTCAAAAACAACGCGAGATGCGCCCCAGGCAGAAGCTCAAATCAGTTAAACCCCCTGAAAACAGAGCACATATCCCAGCTCGCAGAGCCAAGGCGAAAGAAGGGAAGGGGTGCGGCATAACGCTTGTACTAGCAAAGTGCGCCAGATAAAGGGCGCAGGATAGACGAAACAGATCGCTCAACCCCACCCCGGGTATACCGATCCCTGGAGACCCGACCAGTCCACAGAGAAAGCGCCATGGTGAAGATGCATCAGGCGATGGCGTTTGCCACTAATTGGTCAATGGGCTTGGTGAAGACAAATTCCAGGTATCCCAC
>CAYLJO010000552.1:0-1732 GCA_964383905.1 uncultured Blastocatellaceae bacterium | reverse complement strand
GCGTGATTCAATCACGCGGTACTTGACTATCCGTTTTGCCTTGATTCGAGACTGCTTTCACGTCCTAGCCGTGGGTCTTCGCGTTGCGCCCTGGCATGTAGCGCTTGATGGAAGTGGTGAAGCTGGCCAGGCGCTTGTTAGTCTCGGCTTGTGCGCCGGCCATTTCATGCTGGGAGTCGGCGATCTCCCGGATCCCTTTGCGCAGCGTGTTGTTGCTCTCGCCCTGCGCTTCGATCTGTTTCAGAACAGTCGCCATGAACTCATTCTGGCTGTCGAGGAGCAGCCCTAGCTTCCTGTCGGTTTCCTGAGTCTATTTGCTGGTCTGTTCGATCTGCTTACCGGTCTGCTCGATCTGCTCGCTCGTCTTATGCAGCCGGGTCTCAAAGCTCGCCTGGCTGTTCAGAATGAACTCAATGGCTTTTTCCATCTCCTCGCCGGTCATTTCTTGCCGCCTTTCCCTCGGTCATGGAGCTGTCGCTCCTTTTTGGCCTGCCGGCACATCTGGCACCGCCCGGGCTCCGAGTACCCGCGGTCGCGGAAGAAAGCTTGTTCTTTGGTGCTCCAGAGAAAGGTGCCGCCGCAGTCAACGCAGGTCAGTTGCTTGTCTTGAAACTCGCTCATTGTTTGCCCCTCCATCCCACGCCTTCCACGAGGCGCGTTGCTTATTGCTGGTGCGTTGTGTGGCGAGACCTCATCTTCGTCGCGCGGTCGCGAATCGTGGCGGCTAAATGGCGGATGGTCGCCTTGGCGATGGTCCCGAGGTCATTCAGAAGATCGCGGTGTAACTATAGATACGCGCCGCTCTTACGCAGCGGCCCCCTTACTTCTTCTGCCCCTCCTCGTATAATCTATCAGCAGTGCGAGAATCTCCCGCTCCAACTCACTTAAGTTGATAAAACGCACCCCGAACCCTGCCATCGGTTGATGGTAGGTCACTTTACCGTCTAATCGCACCCAGCGCCCCGTCGGCACCTTTATCTCTAAAGGGAACTGCTCACCGACCGCCACCGGCACGGGTGATTCGACGTAACATCCGTCCCCGCTGAGATTGCTGGTGGACGCTTTATCTTCTTCGGAGAGCCCATCCCAGCGCACTTCAAGCGTCAAAGCAACGCGACTATCTTGCCTCCGTTCTTCTTGCCCCCATTTGGTAAACGCACCATTGAGTTCGCTATCGTCGCTACGCGCCTCTTTTGTCTGCCTCGCAGGCTGTAAGGCAGGCAAGCTGAGCTGTAAATCTGCGATCAAGTTCTCGTCGAGAGCGATCGGCGCGGGTGAGTTACCGTGCGCAGTGTGATGAAGATCAAATTTCCGGATCAGATCCGCTGCTTGTCGAACAAGCGTGGCTGCGACCCTGAGATATTTATTGGCGGCTGCAGCCGCCTCCATCTCGTCCATTATGTCAATCCCTTTGATGTCAATCCCTCGCCTTCTTGTCGGCGAGTATCAATGCTTGCTACCTTTGCTACCTTTCTTCCGCTCTTGCTCTGTCCGAAGATACGGCTTCCACTCTTCCGGGAGTTGGCAATTCTTCGATACTCCAACAAACAGCGGCGCCATCTGTTGATCGCTATACCCGGCTAACCCGCACCCGACGCGGGTCACCTGAAAACTCATCTCAGGATGCTCCCCCGCAAAGGTAATAAACTGGTGCGCCTTCCCTCCCCATCAGTTAGAGTCCGGCTTCTCCAGAACCCGGTGATAAACTCCGCCACTTCTTCCAGTCCGCGTA
>CAYLJO010000551.1:0-1756 GCA_964383905.1 uncultured Blastocatellaceae bacterium | reverse complement strand
AAGAAGCTTGGCGGGAGATGAATTGAGTTAGATGATCTCTAAGAATCAAGTAAAACGGAACGATACCGGGGCAAGACCCGAGGAGGGGCATCAGTCAGTGCGGATCGACGATTTCACTTCGAGGCGGAGACTGTCGTGGGCGTGATGCGGAGCCTTCTCTTAGCGTGCTCTCAGAGCCGGTGGCTGCGCGAGCGAGCGCCCCGCTACCGGTTTGTGCGGCGGACGGTCTCGCGCTTCATGCCCGGCGAGGGGGCGGACGATGCCCTGGCCGCCGCTCGCGTCCTCAATAATAATGGGATCGGAACGGTCTTTACGCATCTCGGCGAAAACATCACCGACCCGGCGGAGGCGGGCCGTGTCACCGAACATTATCTTACGCTGCTCGACCGCATCGGCGCGCTCACGCTCGACGCAGAGATATCAGTCAAGCTCACGCAGCTCGGTTTAGACCTCAGTCCGGAGCTCTGTTACGCCAATCTCACAAGGCTCATCGAGCGCGCGGGTGAGGGAAGCGTGGTCTGGATCGATATGGAAGCCAGCGACTACGTCGACGTGACACTTGAATTGTACCGCCGTGCGCGGCACGCCTACCCGAACGTCGGCGTCTGCCTGCAGGCCTATCTTTACCGGACCGCACAAGACCTGGCCGCCTTGCTGCCGCTCGGACCGGCCATCCGCCTCGTCAAGGGCGCGTACAAAGAGCCGCCCTCTCTCGCGTTCCCGCACAAAAAGGGGGTGGATGAAAACTTCTTTACCTTGACCGGGCAGCTCCTCAGCCGTGAGGCGCGGCAGGCATGCGTGCGTGCGGCCATCGCCACCCACGATCGTGTGTTGATCCGCCGGATCGAAGAGTTTGCCGCCCGCTCAGGACTGGCTAAGGACAGCTTCGAGTTCCAGATGCTGTACGGCATTCAGCGTGCCGAGCAGAATCGGTTGGCACGGGATGGCTACCGCTCGATCGTCTTGATCGCTTACGGGGCTTACTGGTTCCCCTGGTTCATGCGCCGGCTCGCCGAGCGCCCGGCCAATGCTCTGTTCGTACTACGAAACCTGTTCGCGAGCTGAGGCAGGATGATTAAAGTTATATGAAAATCTACTATGAAAAGGATGCTGACCTGACACGTCTCAAAGGGATGAAGATCGCGGTGATCGGCTGGTTTCACGTCTCATTGACGCGGCCGAGCAGACTCGGCCGGACAACTTTTTCACGCCCGAGCCGCATATGTGGTCACGTAAGCAACCTAGACATCATGGTTGACAGAAAGAGGCTTGTCCCTTGCTCTTCGTGGGTTATGCTCATGCTGCTTTGACAACCTGGCACAGTGCCATTTCCAAGGAGACAAGCCGTGAAAAATTCTACCATGTATGTTGGCTTAGATGTCCATAAAGATTCCATCTCCATTGCAACCGCCGGTGAAGGCCGTCGTGTTTTAGGTTGGTCCTGGCCAAGATGATGAATAGTCTCCTGTAGAAGCTTTAAAACAACTTCTCGCTCACCTGTCATCTCGTGCATACGCTTATCCTTCCCTATGTAAGCCTCATTAACCCAGTGCTTAAGGTAAGAGGTAATAGGGGGCAGTGGGTCTGATGGAGCTGGTCCTCGCCTCTATGACGATAACTCATTCACGAAATGGACGTGCCGGCAAGCCCATTAAATGATTGGTTCGATAATATTTTGCGTCGCCATCAAAAGCTTCTACCGGAGCCTAAACAATCTCTTCATAACTCCGGTCCCAAGCCGCCGCTGTCGCCTGAC
>CAYLJO010000550.1:0-1781 GCA_964383905.1 uncultured Blastocatellaceae bacterium | reverse complement strand
CTAGCAGAGTCTCAAATCTTCTATAAACAACATACAAGACACAGAGAACACAGAGGGGGCACAGAGAAAACAGGTGACACCCAATTGCCAACTGCTATCGAAGATAGATAAATCCGGTTAACAGCTTTTGATTAATTAAGGCCCGGCGATTGAACGAAGCGCTAACGCAAACTCGACGGCGCGGCCCGGGGCGACAACGCCCCAGCCCTGACGATCGACCTCGATGGAAGGCAGGCGTTCTGCTGTATCAATCAGAATCCGCTTGACCTGCTGCGGCGTGAGTCCCGGGTTGGCTTCGAGCATGCAGGCGATGATTGAGGCGACAATGGGAGAGGCGAACGATGTCCCGTCAACGTACTTGTAATGCCCGGTGATGACATTCCCCTCGCGCAATTTGATCGTGATCAACTGGCGCAGGAGCGGCACGGGCAACCCCCGCGCTTCATCCAAATCCTTGTCCATCCCGGCGTGCGCTTCAATGATCGCGTAAAGCTGATCGTCGGGCGCGGCATCAAGCGTAGCGAAGAGCTCGGCCTCTTCGGCGGTCGGCGTATGAGGCAGAATGGGCGCGGGAACCCAGATGCCGGGCGCGATGATCTCAGGTTTCTGCAGACCGTCAATCGTCGGCCCGTAGGAGGAGCGGTACATACCGCGCCGCGCACGGTCGAGTGAGTTCTGGTCGTCTAGGCCGCCGACGGCGATGGCCGACGGGGCACTCGCCGGAGGCAGCACGGGATGGCCCGGCACCATCCCGGCATTTCCCACGGCGCATACTACGATCAACCCTTCGCGAACGGCGCATTCAACCAACTGCGATAAAGGATTATTGAGATAAGTTTGCTCATCGTCGCCTCCCGCCGAGATGTTGACGATGCGAATGCCGTACTCTTCGCGGTGGGCCAGGACCCACTCGAGGCCGCGCTCGATATTCGTTTCGGGAATGCGCCCGGTCGTCCCGACCTTCACGAGTACGACATGGCAGTCGGGCGCGATACCCCGATAGAAGCCGTTTGAGAGCGCGCCGTTTCCCGCCGCGACCACAGACGTCATCATGCCGTGCCAGCTCGACACGTCAGGCGTTTCGAGCGAGGTCTGATCACCTTCGGCGGCGAAAATGCTGTGATAAGCGCGAATCCGGTTGTCGGGCGTGACCAGATCGGGGTGCGGGTAAAAGCCGGAATCTAAGAACGCGATGGTGACGCCGCGGCCGGTTAAGCGCTCATCGGCGTCGAGGCGCAAAGGTGTGGAGAGGACGCGGCCGCCCTGCTCGAAAATGACGCTGTGGGATTCGAGCTGAATCCTGGCGCGCTCGAAAAGCTCAACGCAACGGGGGCAGACTTCTGTTAAGAGGACGCCGGCCGGGGCGTTTGCCGCCACGATTTGCTGCAAGGCTTCTGAAAGAGACCCGAACGGGACCAGACCGTTCGGAGCCTCGCGCCCGCATACGTAACATATCGGCCGCCCCGCGGCCAGGTCCGAATGATGTCGGATGGGCTCATTAGAAATAAGTTCAGACATTACCCGCTCGCTCGTGCTCCCGTTTTGCCGGTTTTATGCATTAACACTATGATGAACGTTAACGGCAACTCAACGCAAGGCGCTGGCGCGCGTGATAATAGACCGGGGCTGAGCCAGCCGGATTTCGTCTCATGCTGTAGGAGTTGACCTCTTGCCCTTTTCTCTTATATTACAGATTTCGCTTGAGCAACATCGACAATAGATTGTACAGGCGCAAGCAGTCTAAAATAGGGGGCTAGGGCTCCTGGTAGAGTCCTAGCTAG
>CAYLJO010000549.1:0-1802 GCA_964383905.1 uncultured Blastocatellaceae bacterium | reverse complement strand
CCAGTTCTGATCGGAGACAGTGCGGCCATCAGAAGCATCAAAGCGCAGATTCAATGTTTCGCTCCCACCGATTTGACAGTGTTGATTACAGGTGAGACCGGCACCGGCAAAGAAGTCGTCGCCAAACTCTTACACCACCAGAGCAAACGTCAGGCCCGCCCGATTGTACCGGTCAACTGTGGCGCAATTCCTCCTGAGCTCGTTGAATCCGAGTTGTTCGGCCATGAACGCGGTGCTTATTCGGGCGCCGCCGATCAACGGATCGGGCTCCTGGAGTCAGCCGCGGGCGGGACCTTCTTCCTTGATGAAATTGCCGAGACGCCTCTCTCATTTCAGGTCACATTGCTGCGTTTCCTCCAGGAGAGGGAAATCCGCCGGCTCGGATCAAATCGGCTGATGAAGGTCGATGTGCGCGTCGTGGCTGCCACTAATCGCCGTCTGCCGGAAGAGGTCGAGGCTGGTCGGTTCCGTGAGGACCTATACAGCAGACTGGAAGGATGTGAGATCAAGATCCCTCCGCTTCGTCAGCGCAGAGAAGACATTCGCCAGCTGGCCGCTCACTTTGCCCTGCGCGCAGCAGACGGGCAAGCACCGGCGCGCTTTACGGAAGAAGCATGGCAGATGCTGGAAAGCTACGCCTGGCCGCGCAACGTGCGTGAACTGGAGCATGTGGTGGAGACAGCGTCTCTGCTGTGCGGGGGCAGGGAAGTGTGCCCCGAGCATCTGCCCGAAAGGGTGCGCCGATTTATTCCGGGAAGGGATGAGAGACGCCATGAAGGCGGAGATTCCAGTGTAGCTCAGTGGAGGCCGTGTCTCAGTGTGCCTGCCCTCTCACTGGATGATAAATGGCACACCCAGACGGTTCGCCTCAAGTCAGAGCGGGCGGTGGCTGCTAAGAGAAAGGTTGATGAATGCGGGGGGAATAAATCCCGGGCGGCGAGGGCGCTGGGCATCACCAGGCAGTGGTTATACCGGGTGCTGGAAGAAACTGACCCTTGAGCGCGCTTCAATTGTTAGGCTCGCTGACTGATCCATCTTCGGTAGATTGGAGAGATCATTTTGGACGCAGCTTGTCAGGCGGTAATGCGAGCTGTGCCGGGTTAAGGGGTTGCGGCCGTGCGTTCTCTTAGATGTTTCATGTGCCGGAGCAGGGTCGTGCGCCTAACTTTCAACCGGCGGGCCACCTCCGAGTGGTTCCCTCCACACGTCTCCAGCATACGGTCATAAAAGGCGAGCTGCTGCAAATCACAGTGCTCGTCAAATGATGTCCCATCCTTCCAGACGCAAACGTACTCGATCCCATCATTTGCGGCCTCTCGTGGGTCATTGATCATCGCGCTTACATCATCAGCTGTAATTACCGATCCACCCCCGACCATGACGGATAAGCGTTCGAGCGTATTCTCCAGTTCACGCACGTTGCCCGGCCAGTGGTGCTGGCATAGCCGCCGCTCGGCCGTGGGTTCAATCCTGGCCGGGGCTTTGAGCCCTGCGCTCCTTTGGACCTTGACGAGCAGGTGATGGGTGAGCACGGGGATGTCCCGGCGACGCTCTCTGAGCGGCGGGACACAGATCGGCACCACGTTGAGCCGGTAAAAGAGGTCCTCGCGGAAACGTCCTTGCTCGACTTCGTATGTTAAGTTCTTGTTCGTCGCCGCGATTACTCGCACGTCGATCGAGATCTCTTGTGCCTCGGTTGAGCCGACAGGGCGCACCTTTCGCTCCTGCAGGACCCTCAACAGCTTGACCTGCATGGCGGGCGACATCTCTCCGAGCTCATCAAGAAAGATCGTGCCTCCGTG
>CAYLJO010000548.1:0-1814 GCA_964383905.1 uncultured Blastocatellaceae bacterium | reverse complement strand
TAACCCGTTGGTGCTGAAAAGGGCGGCGGCTAAATTCACTAAATGCCTTTTCGCCGGAACCCTCGACGAAGGGTTGAATCTGCGCATCTGTCGGGCGGCGCGCGATGAATATAGCATTACGAAGCTGATCGCCCTGACGAAAGATAAGGAGGCGGAGACGGAAATAAGCTTCGGGGATGAGACGATCAAAAGGATGACATGGTCGAACGCCGTGAACGCAGTTCTGGATGACGTTTTACCGAGTCCGCATCTTCTCCGGGTGCTCAAGACCAATGCTCAGGCTGAACACATCGCTGAAGTTAAGGTGCTCTCTCCGATTATCGTCGGAAGAACATTTCAGAAACTCTCGCTGGCAGGCTGCGAAGCGGTCGCGCTCAGGCGGAGCGACAGTCTCATCACTGCGGTTGACTCGACCGATCTACAGATCGGCGATGTGCTTACATTAGTGGGTAGCCGTGAGGCCATGACCAGCGCGCGCGAATTATTGACAACGCTCTAACCGGTCTGATCTCAACAATTTCAACCCTGGAGAAGGTTTAGCCCGCGCTACTCATCGTCGCCATAATCTTTATGAACTTTTTATGACTTCTTTACCCCTTCTTTATGCGCCAGGTGCTAACCTCCTCTTCGCCGGATGAATTTGTAGTGCGCACAGCGCTCTTTCATCCGGGGATAGGAATTCCTAATGAAAGAAGATCTACTGATGATCGTCGCCGCCTTCGGGCTGACCTGCGCTTTGCTACTGCTGCGCCATCTCTTCCTCAGAGGCGGCTACAATAAGCACGCGGTCGTTAAATTAACGAAGTTTACTGACCGTCATGGGGATTCAGGCGCAGATAATGCGGATGAGTGGCCGTCGGTGATCGTGCTGGAGACGGATGCGTCCCAGCATGTCGAAGTGATTTCAGATGCGGAGCCGACCGAGATGACAATGCATCAGTCTAAGATCAGAAGATGAGTCGAGAGGTTTAATACAATTGTTTTCCACGCCCGGCTCACCGCAAACAGACGCTTGGCGGCCAGCTCTCAGCCAGTCCTCTAATAGAGAAGTACAAAGATGCATAGAGATCCCTTGTATTAAAAGTTGAACGGGTGATCATGCGCGAGCAAACACCTCGGGAATGATTGTGAATCCGTAGCATGAGCCCGCCAAGCTTGCGCACCTACACGCGGACCTTTGATCATGAAGAAGATAGAGGCTGTGATTCGGCCTTACCTGCTCGAAGGACTCAGGGAAGCGTTAAAAACCGCCGGGATATACGGACTGTCCGCCGCCGAGGTGTATGCCTCTTACGGGCGGGAGAAGCCGGCCATCATGTACCGCCTGGCGAAATACCGGGTTGAGTTCGTGCTGATGCTGAAAGTCGAAGTGGTGCTCGATGATGACGACGTAGATCGGATCATGGCCGCGATCCTCAAGGCGACCAGAACAGGTCGGGCCGGAGACGGGATGGCGTGGATTTGCCCGGTCGGCGCAGCCGTCCGCATCCGTACCGGCGAGTGGAACGCTGACGCCGTTTGATTTCAGCCTCAGGAGCAGGGGTAAAGACGCGCGAGATAAGTATCAAGAAAGAATTGTGAGCGGCCTACCCGAATGACCCGAGAAGGAGCAGGTAAGCCGCCCGATTGAATGCTGAGGGGTAAGCGATAAACGACAGACCCTTCGGGGAAGCTCCGCTCACGAAGCTGCCCCGGAAGGAGTCCTTGTCACTACCCCATCATTCGAACCAGGAGATCGGACCCCGGTTAACCGACCGGTGCCGCCAAAGCCTCGGCCGGCACCTCGTCCTCCGGATATCCCGGCAACCCAAACT
>CAYLJO010000547.1:0-1849 GCA_964383905.1 uncultured Blastocatellaceae bacterium | reverse complement strand
AGGCGAGGATGAAATTAAGGGGGTTGCTCAGGCAACAATTCCCCCGGGATTAGCTGGGTCGCAGTTTTTACTCCTCTTTCCAACGTATTGTTAAGCCATAAGCCCATCGCTGAATAATATCAGCGATGGGCTTATGGCCTCGGTTTGCTGATCCAGCCTCGATCAGTGGGCAAACCGGCATCGATCCAGCCCTGTTTTGCCCTCGGCGTAATCACGGACGTTTGTGTAGCCCATCGTCGCCAGCTCACGGGCGCCCTTTTCAGAGCCATTTCAAGCAGGGCCAGCACGGTAGACGACGACCTCATGAGAAGGTGTGATAGGTGTTGAGCCAGCTGAGGTTAAAGTGACCACGTTGATCTGATTTACGGAGGTTGATCATTGTGATACTCCCTTTTGCTGAGCGATCCTTTGCTGCGCTGCTCAATTATCGCTTCGCTGGCGCGCTCTCTCGCCGGCTCACGTAAATACTATCCTTAAGCCAGAAACGCCAGGGCTTAGCAGCGTATTCCTGCGCGTAGTCGATGCCGATGCGCGGACCCGCCGCGATTTCATCAAGCCCCACCCGTTTACCAGATGTTTCAATCCATATCCGGTCGCCTGTAAGATCAGCCCCGTTATAGGTCCGGTCAATCCCCAGGGCCTGACACAGTTTACCCGGGCCGCTCATTAATTCTTTGCCACTCTTTCCGAGACGCCGTTTGCTCATCCAGTCGATGCCCTCATCCGGCTCAAGGGCTCGAACCAGCACGGCATGAGGGACCGTCTCGATATTTGTTACCACATTGAACTGATGGTACATGCCGTAAACGAAATAGACATAAGCGACCCCTCCCACACCGAACATGGTTTCAGTACGTTTTGTCCGGCGATTTCCGTAGGCGTGTGATGCTCTGTCTTCCGGGCCGGCATACGCTTCCGTCTCGACGATTAGGCCCGACACGCGTGTGCCGTCAGGCGCGGGAACCACCAGGCGTCTACCCAGCAGTTCCCGCGCAATCAACAATAGATCTTTCCGCAAATAGAACCGGCGGTGGAGTTTAGCCAGTGGTGCCTGCCCTTTTTTTTGGTCACCTATCCACCGCACGAACTTCGATCCGTCCGTCACGGACGCGGGTCTCAAAGCGCGGCTGTGGGAATGTCGCCGGGCCGTCTATGACGTGTCCATCTTCCAGCGAGAAGAATGATCCGTGCCACGGACAGCGTACGCTATCGCCTTCGAGTTTGCCTTCGGAGAGCGGGCCGCCAAGGTGCGAGCAGGTATGGGCTAGCGCGTGGATCTGTCCGTTTTGTCGCACGAGCAGTACCGGCACGCCTTTGGCTTCAACTTTTGTCAACCTGTTTTCAGGAAGCTCATTCTCAGGCAGAACAGGCACAAACTCGTGCGGCATCTCCTGCGCCGCCGTATGATCAACCCCGACCTGCTCGCCGAAGACGAGATGCCCGCCGAGGTATGCTGCGGCGTAGGAGACGGCGTAGCCGAGCATCGCAAACCCCTGACCTGCGCGGCGCGTCTTCCTGCGGCGGCGCATCAGCAGCGATGTCGTGTAGAGCACCGTCGCGCCCGCGTTTAATAGGCCATGTGTGAGGCCGATTTTGCGCCCGCGGCCGTGGGTGGCAGACCAGTCTGTAAGGCCGGTAACAGCCGAACCGACGGCCCCGACCAGCCCGACAGCTATTGCCGCATCCGCGCCGGGGCCGAACTCCTTACGCCCGCTGATCGCCTCCAGCGCGTCGAGCGCGAGTGCCGCGGTCCACGCCCCGATAGGGACGTCGGTCAGCACCGGGTGAAGCGGGTGACCGAGCCACGTGCCGTGAAGAAAATTCTTGACCTGCTGCCCCGCCGGGCCAC
>CAYLJO010000546.1:0-1854 GCA_964383905.1 uncultured Blastocatellaceae bacterium | reverse complement strand
GAATAGGTTCTGATGATTGTGGGTTATGAGCGACTTCTCAAAGGCAGTCTGATCCTCGCCATCACTGTGTTCCAACAGGACGACCACTATCTTCAGAAGCCGCTCCAAACCAACGGAGAGGTTGTAGAACACTTCGAATAACTCGTCGGGGTTGTCGAGCTTCCTAAGCTGATAGAAGCGCCGCAGGCCGTTATAGATGAACGTGCCAGACACGCTCAACTCCTCACCGAGTTTGAAGTTCTTCCAGAATTCAGTCGGTTTCATCAAATCTCCCCCTGATGCCCCACGGGGCGCAATAGTAGCGCGTCTCACCCGAGACCTATGGTCCGCTATTGGCGGGTCCGGCGCAGACCCAACGGATTCGCCGGCCGTTTCAAATGAAACGACCCCGGCGGTTAGCGGACATCACCGCGCGTCATGTGGGGTGCACAGTTCTTTCGTACAGCGATCCCCGCTTTACCGAGGACACTCCAAGATGCATTGGCTCGATCCGGACCACCTTCCCCACGTAACCGCGAAGGTCGAGCGCTTCCTGCTCAATCCGCATGGCGACGTTGACGGCATGATCCTGACAAACGGGATCGAAGTGCACTCTCCACCGCACCTCTCGGACGAGATCCGCACCGAGATTCGACCCGGCGCCGACGTTACCGTGAGGGGTGTGCGACCGAGGTCGGCCGACATGATCTCCGCCGTCGCTATCGACACCGCGGATGGCAAGCGAATCCTCGACAATGGACCTCCCAAAGATCACAAGAAGGGCAAGAAACACGCGCCCGATGAGGCGACCGAGGCCCGACATCAAAAGATGGAGGCAGCGGGTTCCGTCCTACGAGCGCTGCACGGTCCCAAGGGCGAGATCCGCGGTTGCTTGCTTGATACCGGCACGATCGTTCGCTTCCCTGCGCACGAAGCGGGCTCCATCCTTGAACTCCTGTCCCCGGGAGCACCGCTCGCCGTGCGCGGGGAAGGGCTGGTGACTGAGCTCGGAACGGTGATCGAGGCGAAGGAGATCGGCGCTTCAAAGGACGCGACCCGTCCCATCAAGCCCAAGAAACCGAAGCACGACAAGCCGCCTAAGCATGGCGCTAAGCACAACGGCCGAGTGCACGGGTGAAGGCTGCCGCCCGTGGTGCATGCGCGCTGCGGGAGGGCCAGGCGTTCGCACTGGGAGCCCCGCGAGAGCCGAGCCCCGTTTGCAGAGTCTCATTTGATGACGCCGCGCGCTCCCGCTCGCCTAACCCACCTGCAAGCCGAGTCCGTGTCGACCGATATGTCATCCCACAGCTCCGCCCTCGTGGCCGCACCGACCCGCGCCGAACGACGCTCGTGGGTTCGCGTGGCGGGTTGGTTCAGTGCGGCATTCGCTGCGGTTGCAGTGCTCGGTCTGGTCGCGCATCTGTTGGGGACGTCAGAGCTCACGCCGGCGCGCGCGTTGACGGCCCTGCGCCACAACGTGACGGAGGTTGCGGCCATCGTCATCTTTACGGTGACCTATGTGGCGATTGCTGTGGGCAAATTTCCGGGCTTGCGCCTCGATCGCACGGGGGCCGCGCTCGCGGGTGCCGCTTGCATGGTTCTCGCGGGCGTGTTGCCGCTCAAAGAAGCGTACCAGGCGATCGACTTCGATACGATCACGCTGCTACTCGGCGTGATGATCGTCGTCGCCAATCTGCGGCTGTCCGGCCTCTTCCGGTTGCTCAGCGCGTGGGTGGCCACGCATGCGCGCCATCCTGTGATCTTGCTGTCGGCAGTGGCATTGGTCTCAGGCTTCTTTTCGGCGTTCCTGGTCAACGACACTATTTGCCTGGCGCTGACACCCCTCGTACTCGATATCGCGCTCCTGCTGAAGCG
>CAYLJO010000545.1:0-1871 GCA_964383905.1 uncultured Blastocatellaceae bacterium | reverse complement strand
GCGCCTGATCCGGCTCGATATAGACGAACTTCCACGCATGGAGCGTTCCGGGGTTCGGGTACAGCCCTTTGACGTAGGGTTTCTTCATCCAATTGGTCGCGTTTGTGTAGAGCGGAATAAACGGCTGCGCTTCGAGCAGGTAGGCTTCGGCTTTTGCCAGTAGTCGATATCGCTGCTCAGCATCGGGCCTACGATTGGCCTCATCCAGCATCCGCGCGTATTTTGCATCCCACCAGCCCGTACCGTTATCGCCACCCGGCGTGTAGAACAGGTTAAGAAATGTGAGCGGGTCGAGATAGTCTGCCCCGTAACCTGTGCGGGCAAACCCCTGGTATTCGAGCTTGGCACGGGCGTCCAAAAATGTCTTGGTTTCCATATTCCTGAGCGGGACGGTCAGGCCCAGATTCTGCTTCCACTGCGCTTGCACAAACTCGGCCACGGCCCGGTTGGAATCGTTGGTGTTATAGATAATCTCTACCTGGTCAATCGGAAACTTTTCCGGGGCAAAGTTTCCCACCTTGTCTCTGTAACCCGCCGCCGCGAGGAGTTGCCTGGCCCGCCCCGGATCGAAGTCATCCCCTCTCGGCTGCGGGTAGCCCGGGAAGATGCCTTCCGGCGTGAACGCGGTTAAGGGCTTCGCCACCCGCCGCCACCTGGAAAGGGCAAGCTTGTCAACCGCCATGTTGAAAGCCCGCCGCACCCGAACATCATTCATCGGCGGTTTAGTCACATTGATCAGGTAATATTGGATTCCCGCCTCAGGCGCGTCCATATAATCTTTCAAAGGCCGGATCACGTCGATCCAGGCCGACGGAACGTTATGATTGGCAACCGCATCAACTTCGCCAGTCTTGTAAAGATTCATCATCGTCGTGACATCGTCCAGCGCGTAGAAAACAATCTTATCGAGCCTGACGTGAGCCGCATCCCAGTAGTTGGGATCACGCGTGACGATGATCTGATCGTATGGCTCCCATGCTTGAAGCTTGAACGGCCCGCTGGTGATCATATTCTCAGGCTGTGTCCAGGCCGCTTTGTGCCGCTCGATAGACCGGCGCGGCACGGCGCGGAGCAGCGGATGGGGAACCAGGCTGATGAAAAAGGGGGCCGGTTGGGCGAGCGTCACCCGAAAGGTGTAATCATCAACGGCCTCAACCCCGATATCTTCGGCCTTCACCGGCACCAACTCTTTACCTGCCATCACCGCTTTTAGTTTCGGATTGGCCTCGATCTCTTTGGCCCGCGTTTTCTCGCTGCCGGAAAGAACAAGGCGCCCCGGCGATACGATGAATCGGTGAAACGGCGAATCAAGGGTAGAGGTCTGTGCCGGGGCTGAAAGCTCGTGGTCGACGGCCGCACGTTTAGAGGGCATCGCGAGCGGCCGCGGGGATGATGGTGTTTGGGGCTTTGCGGAATCCGGCTTGACGTCCTTCTCCAGCAGGAATTCGCCGGTGCTCGGGTCACGCACGAAAACGCCACCCTCGTTGTAGCCCTGCGCATATTTGATGTAATAGGCGAGGTATGCGCTGCGCGAAGCCAGTTCCGGCGAAAGAGCGCGCCGCCATGAGTAAACGAAATCCTGCGCCGTGATGGGCTCATTGTTGGACCAGCGAGCGTTCTTTCGCAGGTAAAAGATAAACTCTGACGCATCACCGCTGACATCCCACCGGGAGGCTACGGCCGGGATCGGCTGCATCGTTTTGGGGTCGTACTCGGCCAACCCTTCGAAGAGTGCCATGTCGATACGTATCTCCGGCTGCCCGGTGACAACTTGCGGGTCGAGCGACTCGGGCTCCGGGCCCGAAACGTAGCGCAGGACCTGACCTTCCGGGGGCTTCGTCCGGCCAAAGTAGTCTGACCCTCCCGCCGTG
>CAYLJO010000544.1:0-1887 GCA_964383905.1 uncultured Blastocatellaceae bacterium | reverse complement strand
TTACCGATGTATCAGAAAGAACCTCTCTGTGCCAATCTTATGCGCTTCGATTTAGGGTTCTGATCCCTCTGTGGGGCTATAAACATCTCGCCCCGCCGGGGCTCAGAAGCTCTCCCGACCACATCCTTTCTTCAACGCAAGACCGGGTTAACTCATCAACCCCCGCCCACTTCAACAACTCGGCCATCCGCTACCGCTTCTGCAGTGATTACGGCGCTGAGAGATGAAACGGGCTGCCTGTGGCTTCAACCGAGAGCATACTCCGCATGTTCCGGAGCGCGAGTGTGTCTCCGACCGGATGTTTAACAGTGACGTGGTGTTGTTTTCTTGATATGCTTAGGCCGTCATACCGGTCTTGTTGACAAAGGTTAGTAGAGAGTCCAGATCATTTACAGGCAAAGATAGGCTTCACGTGGTCTCCCACAATCTTCGCCTCTTAAGCTATTTATGAGCGTGCGAATCCTCGTCGTTGAAGATGAAGACCAGAACCGTGACTTCCTGCTCGAAGCAATGGCCATAGAAGGTTACCAGGCCGAAGGCGCGGCCGACGCGCAGGAAGCGATTGGGCTGGCTTCGCACAAACCCTTCGACATTGTGGTGACGGACGTCACGATGCCGGGCATGTCGGGCCTTGACCTGTTGCCGCACCTGCTACGGCTGCGCCCCGGCATCATCCCTATCGTCATCACCGCCTACGCGACAATCGACGTCGCCGTCGAGGCGATGAAGCGTGGGGCGAGCGATTTTCTGACCAAGCCGTTCGAGCTCGATGCGCTGCTGAGCACGCTTCGCGTGGCCGCCGAGCGAATCATCAACCCGGAGCCGCTGGCCACGGGAATCATCGGCCGGTCGAAGGTGATGCGTGAGCTGCTCGATCAGGTCTCCAAGTATGCCCCGCTCGACATGACGGTGCTGATCACGGGCGAAACCGGGACGGGGAAAGAGTTAATCGCGCGTGCCGTACACCAGCAAAGCAGGCGCCGCCAGGGACCGCTCATCGCGCTCAACTGCGCCGCCGTGCCCGAACAGTTGCTCGAAGACGAATTGTTCGGGCACGTGAAGGGCGCGTTTACCGGGGCGCAGGCGGCGCGTAAAGGGAGGTTCGAGCAGGCCAACGGCGGCACACTATTTCTCGACGAGATCGGTGACATGAGCGTGGCCCTGCAGATCAAGCTTTTGCGCGCGCTGCAGGAGCGCGAGTTTTATAAAGTCGGCGCGGAAAGCACAACCAAAGTTGACGTCCGGATCGTGGCCGCCACGAGTGCGGACCTCGAACGCCGCATCGGGGAAGGGAAGTTCCGCGAAGACCTTTACTACCGCCTCAAAGAGGGCGATTTGCACGTGCCGCCGCTGCGCGAGCGCCCGGAAGACATCCGGCCGATCGCGGAGCATTTGCTGGCGCGCTTCTGCGAGAGCGCCGGGCTGCCCGTGAAAACCCTGAGTGAAGAAGTCTGGCCCGTGCTCAACGCGTACTACTGGCCCGGCAACGTGCGCCAGCTACAGAACGCGGTCAAGCGCGCCGCCGCGCTCTCTGGCACGTCGCCGACCATCGGCTTGAGCGACCTGCCGAAAGAGGTACAAGCGGGAGCGACTTCGGGCGTGACGCCTGTGCTCTCGGCAGCCGCCAACGTGGTGCCACCTCAGGCCATCCCGGACGAGGGCGTGGACTATGATGCGGTGGTGACGCAACTGGAGCGGGAACTCCTCCTCCGATCACTCGACAAAACCGGGGGCAATAAGAAACGGGCGGCGGAGCTGCTGAAGATCAAGCGGACGACCTTTATCGAGAAGCTCAACCGGTTTCACATCCAAACTAAAGAAGACGCCTCATAGCCCTAGAGCGTATCTCACTTGGGTGCATGGGAGGAGGCGATGTTCACCACAGAG
>CAYLJO010000543.1:0-1898 GCA_964383905.1 uncultured Blastocatellaceae bacterium | reverse complement strand
TACGCGGACTGGAAGAAGTGGCGGAGTTTATCACCGGGTTCTGGAGAAGCCGGACACTAACTGATGGGGAGGGAAGGCGCGCCACAGGGCCAAAGCAGGCCGGTCCTAAGAAGAAGAAAGGCGGCAAGAATTGAGAAGGAAGCCATCGTCGTCTTTGGTTCCAGCCAGAACGAGTTCATGGCGACTGTTCTGAAACAGATCGAAGCGCAGGGCGAGAGCAACAACACGCTGCGCAAAGGGATCCGGGAGATCGCCGACTCCCAGCATGAAATGGCCGGCGCACAAGCCGAGACTAACAAGCGCCTGGCCAGCTTCACCACTTCCATCAAGCGCTACATGCCAGGGCGCAACGCGAAGACCCACGGCTAGGACGTGAAAGCACCAGATGGCCCTACCCAGACAGGTGATCGAGGAAAGAACCAGAGCCCGCATCGAACTGGACCGGGTTCTCATTCGCGGCCACGTGCCGGAGCGGCATGAAGCCATCAGGCGCTATGTCCGGAGCCTCGACAGGTGCATCGAGTATCTGCGCACCCATCGGGGTGATGAAGTTGCTGAGATGTGGATCGGGAGCCTGACGGCGGAGCGGGAGCCGTTCGAGCAGTGGCTTAAAGTGGCGGAATATCCAGGTCCGGTCAGCCTCTTTTCGGATGAAACAGAGTAAACAGAGGCTCACGCATTACTTCTCCGATTACAAACCTGGCCTTCGTGCAAAATAGTTTGTTATATTGGAACCCTTCCGCCACTTTTCTGAGTTGAAGATCAAGCTACTTACCGCCGCGCAGCAGGTCACCCTTCCGCGAATCGCGCGCGCCGAGAGAGTTGTCGTGCGACTTCAAGACCGATCCCCCTCTTGGCACCCGTAAACAAAGTGACTCGCTCCATGAATTCTTCCATAATAATTTCAGCCCCCAACACGCAACGTGAGAGGAGCGCAACGCCGACGGCCTTGTCGCGGTGCCACCCGATGCCTGCGACCGGGCCGTACTCCGTTGCCAGCACGTACTGTAGCGCCTCCGGTTCCATCCCTCCAAAAGAGGTAGTGACACCTCGGAGCGGGAGGAGATAATCGGGGATGTTGTCCGCCTTCTGTAGCCAGCGTGCTGAGAAATCATAGTGCCAGCCGAAGGAGACCACGCGGCCGCCTCCCCGTGTAGCCGTGGGGCTCGAAATCCCGGAGGGGCAGCTCACGCACATGCGCTTCGGAGTTCGTAGACTACACCATCGTCTCGATACACCGTCACATCATAAGTACTCTCACCCGTGCGCGTCACGCCCTCGAAGATTCAACACAGCCCGTTATTGAGGGTGACAGACCCCATGAATAAATCAGAGGGGCGCGCGTGTACTTGGTAGTTGATCGACGGAAGCCAAGCTTGACAGTCTATGGTGGGAGTCCACTGGGCATTTTCACGCGCGAGCCTTGTCCGGTCGGTAGACGCTTGATCCCCATTGATCAATCACGGGGCGCATCAGCTCTTTAATGAAAAGTTCGGTAATTCGAACCGCCCAAGGCTCTCTGTCGGGCGGTGTGAGAGGTCTGGCGTAGCAGACCTGCCTCCCGACCGGAGGCAGAGAAAAGGGCATCCGCCAGGATGTCCCGGCGGATGCCTGAGAGAGCAGTTTACCGCTCTTGTATTCTCATGGTTGTTTGAGCCCCCACCTTAGTGGTCCGACAATCGCCATAACCGCCGAAGTAGACGCAAAGTTGAAAGCTGCATAGTGTCCCAATGTTGTAAGTTTCGATTTAGAGAGAGCTTGGAATTGGCGAAATAAGAGCATTCAGGAACCTTTACTCCTCTATGCTAGATCTGGCATAATTTGAATATGAGTTCTCCCCCGGTCAAACCGCTCGTCTGGATCGGCTCGTCGCTCAGGGACCTGCGCGAGTTCCCCGA
>CAYLJO010000542.1:0-1901 GCA_964383905.1 uncultured Blastocatellaceae bacterium | reverse complement strand
GACGCCTCGGCATCCCGTCATCGACAGCCGGATGTCCAGGCAAGAGGCCTTCGACGGGTTGGACCCGCAATGCCCGGACGAGATTCGCCGCAGGCAAAGACTAATCACGGTCAAATACTACTCGACGGACAACCGGGTCCACCAGGGACAGTTGGTGATTGACGCCGACCTGGTGGGTGACATCAGGCGGGTCTTCGCGCTGGCGTTGAAGGAGCGGTTCTCCATCCACTCCGTCATCCCCGTCTCAGACCGGCGCTTCCGGAAAGAGAATCGTTGGGACGACGAGCTGTCGATGGAGGCCGATAACACGTCGGCCTTCAATTACCGGGAGGTCACCGGGGGCGGCCGGCTGTCGAACCACGCGTATGGGCGGGCGATCGACATCAACCCGCTGCTGAACCCCTACCTCAAGGGTGATCTAATTCTCCCTCACGGGGCGAGCTACGACCCGAAGGTCGCTGGGACCTTCACGGCTGAGAGTCCGGTCGTGCGGGAGTTTCTGCGGCTCGGGTGGGATTGGGGCGGCAACTGGAGGAGTCCGAAAGACTACCAGCACTTTGAGAAACCGCCGCAGAGAAAAGGGGGCGGTTGAGAGGCCAGTTTTTTCCTGTGTTGAGCGCATGTACCGGATTGAGTGTTTTGTCAGTTAAATCTCCCGGTCATCCGCTGCCACATAACAGTAATTCGTGGGAAGACGAGCCATCCGCCTTCGTGCGGACCTGAGTCGTATGCCAACGCAACCAACTTTCCACCTCATCAACCTTCCACCGGTCTGCTTGAACCGCAGTAGTCCGCATCAACCGGCAGTTAGCGGCAACTCGGCTGAAAACAAAGATGCCGGCTGAAAAACGGCAGCACATGATTCTGGAAACGGTCAGCCACCTTGCTCGTGTGAGTGCCCCGATACACTTCGAAGCTGTTCGCGATTCCATACTTATCAAGGATTTCATGCAGCTTGCCAGCATCAATTCGTAAACCGTCCTGGTCGCCCACGTCAATCGCGATCGCGCGATACCGGCGGAGGTTTCCGATGTACTGATCCACAAACGCCAGCGGCGCATTAGCTGCCCATCGCGCGAGCACATCTGGCTGAGGTGCGCCGTCCTTTGTTGGCAGGTCGAGGTAGAGCGGAGGGTTCTTCGGATCGGGCGACCATGCCGCCGCAGTGGCGAGCTGGGCGCGAGCAAAAAACGGTAGCCTCGCCGCGTCCGCAGGCGTCTTCACCGCCTCCAGAGCCTTCGCGAGTTCCGGGTTTGCGGGCCCGGCTGGTCGCGGAGACAGGCAACACGGACTCATGATGTATTGACTCCCGAACACGTCCGCGTGCTTCATGCCGATGCGCGTCGCACCGTACCCTCCCATGGAGTGGCCCACCAGTCCACGACTCAATCGGTCTGGCATCGTCCGGTAATGGGCGTCAATGTACGCGACCAGATCGTGCGCAATAAACTGCTCGAAATCTCCGGTCGTGACCGAACTCGAATACATCGAACCGTTGTGCAGCGTCTTCGCATCTGGCAGGACGACGATCATATCTTTAGCGCCTTGGGCGAAAGCACCTTCGATGGTCTGCGGTACTTGTATTTCGCGGCTCCACTGCTCTGCGCCGATGGAATAACCGTGCAAGGCATATACGACCGGATAGCGCCGCGACTTTTGCCTGGCGTAGCTGGGCGGCAGAAACACAAACACGTCGCGATCCACATCATCGCCCTCCAAATTGCCTTCCAGAGCGGTTCCGTGAACCTTAATGTGCTCCACCGTCACAGCCTTCGCGCCGGGAACTACGGGAGGCACCTCGGTCTGCACTTGTGCCGCAATCTCAAGGGACAGAGCAACGATCATCGCGAGGGCCATTACACAGAAGAATCTCGTAGTCGTCATAGATAGCCTCGCTGTAG
>CAYLJO010000541.1:0-1916 GCA_964383905.1 uncultured Blastocatellaceae bacterium | reverse complement strand
ACCGCTCGCTCTTTCCCCCTCTCGGCCTCTTGTTTGTCGAGCGCGTTCAGAACGGCCGAAGGCAGCCGCTTGAGACTCGTCTTGAGGATGTAGTCATCAGCCCCCTCTTTCATGCACTGAACGGCGACCTCTTCGGTCAGTGAGCCGGTGACGAGGATCAAGGGGACATCCGAGTTGTGCTGCTTGAGCAGGCGGAGGGCGTCCAGCGCAGTGAATTGAGGCAGGTTGTAATCCGAGAGAATGAGGTCGGGAGCAAACTCTTTGAGAGCCTGAAGGAAAGCCTCCTTGGTCTGGACTTGCCGGGAGGAGAAGACGATGCCTGCTTTGCGAAGTTCGCGCAGGACTAACTCGGCGTCGGTCGCCACGTCTTCGAGGATGAGGATGCGAGGCTCTTTATTCATGATACTCCCCGAGACACTCTTGCTCGTCGTGATCGAATTAAATTCGGGACGGTGTGGTTGCACGTTACCGGTGCCGGCTATTGAGTAGTCTTTCATCCTCTTCGTCACCCGCTATGATCTTTGTTTGGCCGGCTGCTCCCCGCACCAGGCTTATGGATGGGGTTATGAGCGGCAGGGCATCGTCCTCTGACTCCTCGTCGTTCAGTGGACGCGGAGGCTCTGTTGATCATGAGGATTGCTTATCAGGAACTCTTAATCGTCTTGGTGGGTGTCTGGTTCAATATCAGCCAGTACATCCCTAACTGCCTCGTCGCTTCCACAAACTCGGCGAAATCCACCGGCTTGCGCACATAACTGTTCGCCCCCAGGTCGTAGCTCGAGATCATGTCCTTCTCCTCGTCCGATGAGGTGAGGACGACCACCGGCAGGTGCCTGGTCCGCCCGTCGGCACGTAACTGGCGTAAGACTTCCAGCCCGTCCACTTTCGGCAGCTTCAGGTCCAGCAGCACCACCTGCGGCATCTCACCCGTGTCACGCCCGGCGTGCTTGCCCCGGCCGAACAGGAAATCCAGCGCCTCGACCCCGTCGCGCGCCACCACCACCTCGTTGCCGATGTTGTTCTTCTTCAGCGCGCGGATGGCCAGCGCCTCGTCATTGGGGTTATCCTCCACCAGGAGAATGGTTTGCTTCTCCACAACGTCCCTCCTTACTTGCTTACAGGGTGAAATAAAAGGTCGCGCCTTCGCCCACCGCCCCCTCGGCCCAGACGCGGCCTCCGTGGCGACGGATGACCCGCTGGACGGTGGCCAGCCCGATGCCGGTGCCCTCAAACTCACTGGCCCCGTGCAGGCGCTGGAAAGCCCCGAACAGTTTGTTGGCGTACGCCATGTCGAAGCCGGCGCCGTTATCGCGCACGAAATAGACCGGTTTACCGTCCCGCCGCGCGACCCCGAATTCGATCCGCGCCTCTTCTCTCTTGGACGTGAACTTCCACGCGTTACGGATCAGGTTCTCCACCACCGCCCCTAAGAGCCCGGCATCACCGCGCACGACGAGCCCGTCCGCGATCGTCAGAGTCACCTGCCGTTCCGGCTGAGATTGCTCAAGATCGGCGGCCACACCGCGGGCCAGTGCGCTCAAGTCAACCTCGCCCTGACTCATCTCGCTGCGCGTGATGCGCGACAGTTGCAGCAGTGCGTCGATCAGTTGCCCCATCTGGCGGGTCGCCGCGCGCACCCGCTGCAGGTAGTCTGCGCCTTCCTCATCCAGTTTAGCTGCGTAATCCTCCAGCAGCGCCTGGCTGAAGCCGTCGATGGCACGGAGCGGCGCGCGCAGGTCGTGCGAGACCGAGTAGGAGAAGGATTCCAGCTCTTTGTTGGCCGCTTCGAGCGCGGCGGTGCGCTCTTCGACTCGCCGCTCGAGTGTCTGGTTGAGCCGGCGGAGCTTGTCCTCGGCCCGCCTGCGTTCGGTGATGTCCGTCGCCGCGCAGTAGAGCAACCGCTCCTGCGGGTACGG
>CAYLJO010000540.1:0-1927 GCA_964383905.1 uncultured Blastocatellaceae bacterium | reverse complement strand
CACAACCACATGACCTGCCCTGCCCGCGCCCCGAGCACGTAGTCCTTAGTACCAAACCCGTAGATGCGGCCCCGCACTGACGCTGTTGCCACCCCTTTACGGACTCTCGACGGCGCTTTACCGCTTCGCGGCGAACCGGTCCAGGAAAAGATACCGTGGCCGGTGCGTGTCCGGTACGACGTGCGGATCCACATCCAGGACCATGACCTGCGCTGTCTCGCCGTTGGCGGGCGGCCACGCCGGCAGGCCCGGACCGTTCGGGTCGCCTTTCTTAATGAAATTGGCGAAGTACTCCTCCATCACCTTCGACACCTTGTAGTCGTCGGGCGTCCATGCATATACCTTGTTTGATGCAAGATTTCCAAGCGCATACTCAATCTCCGCGGAATGCACCGCACCGCGGGACGGCGGCATCGCATTGGCCGGCGCCTCCGGTCCACGGATTACGCCGCCCGCGAGCCCTGCCACTGCGTGGCCCATCTCCGGTCTCATAGGGGGCCGAGGGCGAGCGTAGAAGTAGCGATAGACCGGCGCGCCTCCCGTTCTGTTTTGTAGCTCGGACCATTTCCAGGTGCTGTATCCGATAAACCGATCGCCCGCGAGATCCGTGGCGGACTCGATGGCCTGCTCCTGCGTGGTGGCCGGATACAATTTCAAGACCTCATCGGCCCGGTCGCCGTAGAGCTTGCGCACTGCCTTTTCGTAATTCTCCGGCGTTGGGTCATCTCGACCCAGCAAAAGGCGCCAGGTCATTTCCTCCGAATTCCACCCCACAAGCAGCGGCACGTGCGCCTGTTTCCCAGCCGCGTAAATAGCCGCCGGATCCTCCGGGAAGAAGTATCCGTCGACCGCCGGACCGAAACGCCCGAGGCTGGCCATGCCTGATTTCGTCGCCGGCTCAAAAATCTGCTGCGTGCTCATGGCCCGCAGGGCCGCCAGCGAAGTCGCCCCTATGCTGGCCGCAAACTTGACGCCTTGCTGTTCTGCCTCCGGGAGGGGGACGGCAGCCAGAGTGGCCATGATTGACCCGCTTTCTCCGATGGCTCCCGCGATCAGGTCCTTCGATAAAGGCGAGGCCATTTGGGCGCTCACGGACACCGACCCGGCCGACTCGCCGCCGATCGTCACCCGCTTCGGGTCCCCGCCGAAAGCCGCGATGTTCTTCTGCACCCAGCGCAAGGCCGCATTCTGGTCGAGCAGCGTGTAATTACCCGAAGCATGATGAGGAGATTCCTTCGTCAGCTCCGGGTGAGCCAGAAAGCCGAAGACGCCGAGGCGATAATTCATGGTAACTACCACGATGCCTTTTGCCGCCAGGCTCTCGCCGTCGTAGCGCGGCTCTGAGCCGTCACCCGCTACGAAGCCGCCGCCGTAATAATAAACAAGCACCGGCAGTCGCTCCTTGCCCGACTTCGCAGGGGTCCACACGTTCAGGTAGAGGCAGTCTTCGCTCATTCCATTGGAGCGGAAATTCATGTCGCCGAAAATGGGCGCCTGCATGCAGCGGGGACCGAACTGTACGGCCTGGCGCACTCCGCTCCAGTTCTTGACCGGCCGCGGTTCCCTCCACCGTAAATCACCCACGGGCGGCTGGGCGAAAGGGACTCCTCTAAAAATGCGTACGCCGGAAGGCTGCACGCCGGCGCCTTTAAGCGTGCCGTTCGATATTTTGACGCGGTCGGCGGCTTGGGCGCTCACGGCTAAAGCTGAGGCGAGAACGATCACGATGGCTAAGAAAGTGCGGTTCAGTGATGGCTCCATATCAACTGCTCCTTAAGAAGGTGTTAAATGGGGAAGATTCCGAAGACGAGGCTGGCAAGTGTCATCACAACTGAGTATGATTATCTCCGCCTCATTATAGCACCACTTGTAAGGTGAAGATTGACGCCTCAAGGGTTCGACCTCGCTCAGGGTATGGAAGAGCACG
>CAYLJO010000539.1:0-1934 GCA_964383905.1 uncultured Blastocatellaceae bacterium | reverse complement strand
AGTGGAGTGAGTTCGCCAGAGGCGGCGACGGCACTAAGCTGGCGACGCTCAAACTCGGCAGCACCTACACTTTCCGCATGATGGTCTATGAAGGACGGGCGGGCACGCCGAAAGTCATCACAGCCCTCACCGTCACCACCGCGCAGGGCAACGCGCCGTCTCCACCACCCGGCGCTCAAACTCGGCAGCACCTACACTTTCCACAAGAGTCAGGGACGACGTAGTACTTCAGCCAATCGGGGGCGACAAAGGTGGTCCGTTCACTGCCCGCTGCCCGCAGGGCCAGCTCTTAACCGGCGTCGAACTTCGGACCGGCGATGACGTTGATGCTATCCGTCCGCTTTGCGTCACCGCGTATGGGCCAGCCGAGGTTGGACCACGGGAACCCTATCCATCCAAGTTTGGCGGGGACGGGGGCGGCCCGCGGCAACTTGTCTGCCCGAGCCAAATCCCAATCGTGACAGGTATGTACATCAGGTGGGAAGGCGTGGCTACGTTTATCGTCAACAACATCCATCTGTTTTGCGATGTTGCCGGCGCAACTCAAACGCTGCACGACGCCCCGGATGCAAGCTTCGATGGTCCCGAAGCCAAACCTTCGGATGGTGTGCTTAGCCCCTTTATCGGCTCGGATGATGGTACGCAGCGCTGCCCCGCAGGACTCGTGGCCGTCGGCATCAACGGGCGCTCTGGTGTTTGGCTGGACGCCGTGGGCCTCATCTGCGGCGAGCCAGAGTTGACGCCCGGCAATCCAGAGAACACCGGCACGACCAGCAGCGCACTGAAGACTGACAGACCGGTCGTCAAAACCCTGGGCAGGACTAAGGCGCCGCCGCCGCCCGGCGCGACGCCCGCCCCGCCCCGCTCCATCTGCGACCTTGCACGCGAAGCTCGCGCGCGAAACTCACCCACCGCGCCCGCCCTCGAAGAAAGGTGCCGCGCCGCTGGTGAGAGGTCGCAAACGATTAAAAAGCCCTGAGGGATGCCCTCATTGTATGGCCTCTGTCAGGCGGTCAGACGAGATGTGCGAGTTGATTTTAACCGCCCCGGCGAGCGCGCCGCGTCATAACAAGATGAAGGAGAGAAAGACATGGAAAAGAAAACATTGAAGCCGACAGTTGCCTTAGTTGTGCTGCTGCTTCTCGCCGCCGCGACGACGGCCATTTCACAGGTAGCACCGACGATCGACCTGAACGCTCTGGCTGCCAAGGGAGAAGCTATCGCTAATGAAGACCCGTTGGCTCTGGAACTCCGCAACCAGCAACCGGATGATCCCAGCCGACGCGGATTCGATATCGGGATGGGCGCTGCCGAAGGACAGACCGTGCTCAGCCCCGGTAAGCAGAGGCTTCATTACGCACTGGCTCAAGCCGAACAGGGAGGATTTGCCACTGCTGTTTCCTTTTCCTTGGAGCGCAATAGAAACGCTAAGTTGGCCGCCGTTGGAGCGGCTATCGCTAAACAGGATCCAGTCGTGGCGGAGGCCCGCAACGCCGCACCGGATGTCTTCAGATATCGGGCCGGGGCCCGTCTCGTGGAGCCGCTATCGCTAAACAGGGTCTTCTATCGGCTGGGATTTGACATTGCGACGGGGATCTTCGGTGATCCAGCGCTCGGCGCATTGGGTAATACTGCTACGGGTCCCGGCTCTCTGCGAATTCGAGATTCTCTGAGCGTCGCCGGACAGAGTGGATTCAATGCCGCAGTGAAGTTGCATTTAAGCCGGCGCGCGTCTCCACGCGCTCCCGAGCGACGACCGAGAACGCCCGGAGAAGTGACTTCAATTGATAAGTCTGGTAAGAGGGGCGAGGTGCGCGACGACGTGTCTCAGCAAAAGGTGCAGGCGAGGAGGCCACCGTTGGGGGATGACAGGTCAACCTCGCGGTCCGAAGCAGAAAGGACAAAGTCATGAAAGAAGCGATGTCAAAATCGAC
>CAYLJO010000538.1:0-1936 GCA_964383905.1 uncultured Blastocatellaceae bacterium | reverse complement strand
CACGACCTCTGTGATGAGGCGCTCTCGATGGCCGAAAGTGGCATGGAGAGGGAGGTGGCGCCCTTTTGTTGGCCGTCTTCGGTTTATCAGGTTAATCGATCATGCGATTTTCTGAGTTCACGCGTACCCTCGAAGCTTTAGAAGCCACGTCCAGCCGCACGAGCATGTATGAGCTACTCGGCCGACTCTTCGCCAGGGCCTGCCCGGAGGAGGTCTCCCCGATCGCCTACCTCTGCGAAGGCCGGTTACTTCCCGCCTTCGAGGGCGTCGAAACCGGGATGGGCGAGAGAACCGTTGCTCTGGCGATCGCGACGGCGACCAACTGCCCCGTCGAGGACGTCACGGATGCGTCCGCCCGCTTGGGCGATCTGGGACTGGTCGCCGAGGAGTTGATCCCCCGCTCCAGACGGCCAAAGCTGTCCGTTACAGATGTCCACCGGGGCCTGCTCGAGATCGCTCGCACCTCTGGCCGGGGTAGCGCGGAAGCCAAGCAGAAGCGGCTCACCTTTCTGCTCGCCCGCGCGACGCCTTTGGAAGCCAGGTACATCGTGCGCCTCACGCTCGGCCGCTTAAGGCTCGGCGTCGGCGCCCCCACCATCATCGAAGCGGTCGCGCGCCAAGAACAGGACGCGAAAGAGGCCCGCCGCACGATCGAGCGCGCCTATAACACCTGCTCGGACCTGGGGCTGGTGCTCACCTCGCTTGCCGAGCATGGCCTCCCCTCACTGGAGAAGTTCAAGGTGCGGGTGGGGAGCCCCGTCCGGCCGATGCTCGCCGAACGATTACCTTCCGCCGAGAAGATCATCCGGAAGATCGGCGAGTGCGCGGTCGAAGCCAAGCTGGACGGCCTCCGCTGCCAGGTTCATCTCAAAGGGGAGAAGGTCGAGATGTTCTCGCGCAATTTGGAGCGCATGACCGACATGTTCCCCGATATCGCCGGAGCCGTCCGCGAGCAGTTCGATGCAAGGAACGCCATCATCGACGGTGAGGCGCTGGCAGTGAATCTTGAGACCGGTGAGTTCCACCCCTTCCAGGTAACTGTTCAGCGGAAGCGGAAGCACGCGATCGAGCGGATGGCGGAAGAGTTCCCGCTCGTGCTGGTGGCCTTTGACCTCCTGTACGCCGACGGCCGTGACCTCACCAATCAGGGCTACGCTGCGAGGCGGGCCGAGCTTAAGCGGCGCATCAGGAAGGGTGATCGCCTCCGTCTCTCGGAGGGGGAAAGCGTCGCGACGGCCCGTGAGCTGCAGAGCTTCTTTGACAGGGAGGTCGAGCAGGGGCACGAAGGCGTCATCGCCAAGCGGTTGGACTCCAGGTACGAGCCCGGGGCGAGGAATTTCAACTGGATCAAGCTCAAGCGTGCGTACCGGGGCGAGCTAAATGACACGGTCGATGTGGTCATCATCGGGTACCTGCGAGGGCGCGGCTACCGCGCGCGCTTCGGGATCGGCTCACTGCTCGGCGCGGTCTACGACGAGGGGACTGATACTTTCAAGAGCGTGGGCAAGATCGGGAGCGGGCTGAGCGATGAGAACTGGATCAGGATGAGGGAGCTGTTGGAGGGCGCGAAGGCCCCTCATCAACCGGCGCGTGTTGATTCGCGGCTCGTCCCGGACGTGTGGGTCGAGCCGGAGTATGTCGTGACGGTGCTGGCCGATGAATTGACGCGCTCGCCCGTCCACACGGCCGCGCCGGACGAACAAGGGAGGGGCCTGGCGCTGCGCTTCCCGCGCGTGGTGGGGTTCATCCGGGATGACAAATCGGCGGAGGATGCGACGACCACCAGAGAAATCGCGGAGATGTTCACGCAGCAGCGGAAGGGCAGGAGTCCGCGTTGAACCGTCTCTTCAAAGGAGTATGTCTCAGTCTGATGGTGGAGGCGCGATGAAGGTGATGAATGAGATCCGTATCGCCCCGGGCGCCGGCGGCTTCACAC
>CAYLJO010000537.1:0-1953 GCA_964383905.1 uncultured Blastocatellaceae bacterium | reverse complement strand
CCTTGTGTAAAAGCGAAGAGGGGTCGCGGTAGGGATATCAGTTGCCTGATACCCCCCGCACGGATCCGTACGAGCGCTCATTAGCGCATACGGCTCTTATCTCGAATGGCTAACGGTGAAGCGATCCACCGGGTAGGGGTGGAGCACACGGGGCTCAGGCAGCCAGCGGGAAGCAAGTGCTTGTATGCGTGCCCAGTTGGGTCGGTGCTTCTGACCGCGGCGTCGGAGCGCATGTCTCCAAAGCCGGACCACCTGGACACGAAAACCAGCCAGACTCGCAAGGTTGCCTGGTACCGCATAGTAGTTGAAGTAACCCTGAGTCACCGACCTGAGCCATGCACCGGTTTGCGGTACGGGATCGTGCATGCGGGAACGTAGCTGTTGCTTGATATCCTGCAGCTTCGCTCGCATGCGCTTGCGGATCGTCGTGCGCTTCACCGTGTATGTCCCATTTCGGTTCTTCGCGCAGATATGCGTGAAGCCGAGAAAATCGAATGTTTCAGGTTTGCCTTCTCCTCTTCGTTTCCGGCTCTGCTCGGCAAACCGCCCGAACTCGATCCGGCGCGTCTTTTCTGGATGTAGTTCCAATCCAAACTTCGCCAGGCGGTCTTGTAACTGTGCCCGGAAGCTGTCCGCGTCCATCTGATATTGGAAGCCTAAGATGATGTCATCAGCGTATCGGATCACCACCATCTCACCTTTCGCCCACCTCTTGCGCCAGGCGTTCACCCAGAGGTCGAAAGCATAGTGCAGATAAATATTCGCGAGGAAAGGTGAGATTACCGACCCTTGCGGACTACCTGTCTGCGGTTCCGACCATTTGCCTTCCTCCATCACTCCGGCCTTGAGCCATTTCTGAATCAGCCGCAGAATGCGAGGATCAGCTACGCGATGCTCCACGAACTTGAGCAGCCAGCTTTTATCGAGGTTATCGAAAAAGCTTTTTACATCAGCATCAAGTACGTAGTTCACTTTTCTCCGTACGAGCGTGTATGACAGCGCGTCCAGTGCATCGTGCTGACTGCGTCCTGGACGAAAGCCATACGCGAAGCCGAGAAAGTCCTCCTCGTAAATCTGGCTGAGGATGGTGACTACGGCCTGTTGGACGATTTTGTCTTCCAGGGCCGCAACTCCCAGTGGACGTTGCCGTCCATCTGCTTTCTGTATGTACACTCTTCGAGATGGCTTTGCGCGGAACGCTCCGCGATGAACTCGGCCATGGAGATCCGACAATCGACCTTCTAGCCCGAGCTCATACTCCTGCCATGTGACCCCGTCTACTCCTGGTGCGGCCTTTCTCTTAAGTGAGTAAAAGCTTTCCCGCAGCAGATCGATAGTCACGTGATGGAGCAAGGCAGTGAACTTGGTTCCCCTATTTTCCTTTGCCGCTTTCCGCACACGTGCCAATCCATGTGACATGGAGCTCCCGCTCTGTGTCGGGGACATGTGGGGTTGGCATGCGTTCTTCTTGATCAGCGGCCTTCCCTCCTCACTCTCCTCTGACAGTTGTCCGTCTTCGTTCGAATGATTCATAGGTACTATTCCGCTGTCCGACTCCTCTGAGGCGTACGCGCGAGCCTTGCGGCCTGAGCCTTCGCTCGCCGAACTGCAGTCGACGTGGACTGCAGATACCTCTGAGGTCTCCCGGTTCTCGTCCATGAAGTTTCTAGGCGTGCGTGGGGTCTGCGACTACGCAGGACTGTGCAGGTTCTCGCGCTGTCGACCCTGTACATATTGCCTTCCGCCCTTACAACGGCGTCGACGTCCTGATTGCGCCATTTTCGAAGCTCGATACCCACCCCGCCTATGCCCCTGTTTACGCTTCGACGTGCATCTTGCGATGCACATCGCAAAACTCGGGGCCGAGCGGATCGCTAATCCTTACTCGTAAGACTCTTTCATTCTCTACTTCATGTCGGTTTATCCCGGCGCTCTGTAAGTTGGCTTTGGCCT
>CAYLJO010000536.1:0-1954 GCA_964383905.1 uncultured Blastocatellaceae bacterium | reverse complement strand
ATGGAAGTCGAGCGCTCCTTGCGCGTGCTCGACGGCGCGGTAGCGGTCTTTGACGGCGTGGCCGGGGTCGAGCCGCAGTCGGAGACCGTCTGGCGCCAGGCTGACAAGTACGGCGTGCCGCGCATCTGTTTTATCAACAAGCTGGATCGCGCGGGGGCCTCCTTTCAGCGCTCCTTCGATTCCATCATCACGCGACTCGGCGCCAACCCGATTGCCCTTCAGATTCCCATCGGCCTGGAAGACCAGTTCAAGGGCGTCATCGATTTGATCAAAATGAAGGGTCTGATCTGGAAAGATGAGACCAAGGGCGCGGAGTACGAGGTCGTGGATGTCCCGGCTGATCTTCAGGAGGAGGCGTCAGCCGCCCGTGAAAAGATGGTCGAAGCGGTGGCCAGCGTGGACGATGACCTGATGGTGAAGTACCTCGAGGGCGAGGAGATCGCCGAAGCGGAGCTGCGCGCCGGCATCCGTAAAGGAACTATCGGTCTCAAACTCGTCCCGGTTGTGACGGGGTCGGCTTTCAAGAACAAAGGCGTCCAGACGCTTCTCGACGCGGTGGTGGATTTCCTCCCCAGCCCGCTCGATATTCCGGCGGTCGAGGGCATTAACCCGAAGACGGGCGAGACGGAGTCGCGCCCGGCCGATGCGCGCGCCCCTTTCAGCGGCCTCGTCTTCAAGATCATGGCCGACAAGCACCTCGGCCAGCTCTCATTCGTGCGCATCTACAGTGGCACGATCAAAGCCGGCTCTTACGCATACAATCCGGTCAAGGACTCCAAGGAGCGGGTCGGCCGCCTGATGCGCATGCACGCCAACAAGCGCGAAGATATCGAAGAAGCGAGCGCGGGCGAGATCATCGCCATCGGCGGCATGAAGCAGGTCACAACGGGCGATACGATCTGCGACGACAACAAACCCATCGTGCTCGAAGCGATGGAGTTTCCCGCGCCCGTTGTTCGCGTGGCCGTAGAGCCGAAGACGCGCCAGGATCAGGACAAGCTGGGCGTCGCGCTGAATCGTCTCGCGCAGGAAGACCCGTCATTCAACGTCTCGACCGATCACGAGACGGGGCAGACGATTATTGCGGGAATGGGTGAGCTGCACCTGGAGATCATCGTCGATCGCATGAAGCGCGAGTTCGGCGTCGAAGCCAACGTCGGCAAGCCGCAGGTCGCCTACCGCGAGACGATCACACAGCCCGCGCCGGGTAAAGAGGTCTACAAGCGCCAGACGGGCGGTCGCGGCCAGTACGGCCACGTCGAGCTGGAGATCGAGCCGGCGCCCGGCGAAGGCTTCGTGTTCGAGAACGCCATCACGGGCGGCGCGATTCCACGCGAATTCATCAAGCCGACTGAGCAGGGTATCAAGGACGCGATGGAACGGGGCTACCTGGCGGGGTATGAGCTGGTGGACATCAAAGTGCGCCTCGTGTTCGGCTCCTATCACGAAGTTGACTCCGACGAGCGTTCATTCCACATCGCCGGTTCATTGGCGTTTCAAGACGCGGTTAAGAAGGCCAAGCCGGTCCTGCTTGAGCCGATCATGCGCGTCGAGATCGTCACGCCGGAAGATTACATGGGCTCGGTCAACGGTGATTTGATGTCGCGCCGCGGTCGCATCGAAAAGATGGAGCCGCGCACCGGCGGCGTACAGGTAATTACAGCCTTCGTGCCGCTCTCCGAGATGTTCGGTTACACGACTGACCTGCGCTCGGCGACGCAAGGCCGCGCCACTTCGACGATGCACTTCGAGCGGTATGAACAGGCGCCGAAGAATATCGCCGATGAGGTGATTGCAAAGGTACAGGGCGTGGCGAAATAACAGTGACAAGATAAAACTTGTTCTTACTTGTTGTTAATAACTGAAGGAGCGAGAAGATAAAAGATGAGCAAGGAAAAGTTTGACCGGACGAAGCCGCACGTCAACATCGGGACCATCGGCCACGTCGACCACG
>CAYLJO010000535.1:0-1968 GCA_964383905.1 uncultured Blastocatellaceae bacterium | reverse complement strand
TAGAGTCGAGGATCAGAAATGAATCAGAACGACACTCTTAAAACAGCCTTTAAGAAATTTTCATGAGGATATTGACAAGGATTAGCGGTAAATCCTCGCCCCGGGCTCATTTCGCTAACGTTGCTTGTAGCTCCTGGTAATATCTTTGCATTACATAGAAGGCCTTTTTCTTCTCCCCACGGTCAGAGATTAGTCCCTTCCGGTTGTGGAAGTCTTGAATGCCCGGTAAAGGCCGGCGCGGGGAACGGAAATCCATCAAAATCCATGGGGTCGTGCCGCGCAAGAAAGAGATCTTTCTTAACATATTCAACTGGTGCCGGTACAGGTTCTCCTGATACTCTTCGGTCCACCTCGTTAAAGCATCCCCGTGATGCCCGTAGAGCGCGTCGCCACCAAATTCGCTCATGATGAGTGGCTTGCGGTAGCTCGTCTTCCATTCTATCTGATCGGCCTTTTCAGGCAGACCGTCATACCAGCCCACATACTCGTTACAGCCGAGCACATCGAGGTATTGGCCGAGCGGGTCGTCGATCATCTGCGTTCTCTCGTCAGTGTAGTGACGCTCCATGGCGGCCGAAATCAGCCGGGTCGGATCCAAGCTTCTGGCCCGCTCGATCAGTTTTTTGAGGAAGAGGACGCGCGCGTCGCTGACGGGCGTCTCATTGGCCATTGACCAGATAATCACCGCGGCCCCGTTCTTATCGCGGGCGATCATCTCGCCCAGTTGATTTTGGGCATTCTCAAGTGTGGCGGGATTTTCCCACAGGATAGTCCAGTATACCGGTATTTCGGACCAGACCATGATCCCCAGTCTATCGGCCTCCCTGATCATAGATTCGTTGTGCGGGTAGTGGGCCAGGCGGACGAAATTACACCCCAATTCTTTGGCCCACCCGAGCAGCGTGCGAGCGTCCTCCAGGCTAAAGGCGCGCCCCCCACGGAAAGGCGCCTCTTCATGTATGCAGACGCCGCGCAGGTAGACGGGTCTGCCGTTCAGCAGGAGCTCCGTGTCCCTTGTTTCAATAGTGCGGAAGCCGATCTGATCCTGCACGCGATCGGTTTCCGCCGCCATCACCACGTTGTAAAGTTTGGGATTATCCGGCGACCACAGCGTTAGATCGGCGTTGAAGCTTATCTCCGCATACCCACTCGCGTCTGTGGTAAATGACTTACTGATCCCAGCTTCAGGAATTTCCACCGTGACTTTTTGCTTGAGCTTCTCTCCATTCAGTTTCACCCAGCCGGCGATCTGTTCCCGCGAGCCCTTCCTGAGCTGGATGAAATAGTCCTGCACGAAAGTGGATGGCGTTTCCACAAGAGTCACCCTCCGCGTGAGGCCGCCGTAGTTCCACCAATCGGTGTTCAAAGTCGGGACGGCGTCGCGCCGGCGCTTGTTGTCTACTTTGACGACCAGGAAATTGCCTGTGTCCCGGACCAGGTTGGTTATTTCAAAGTTAAATGGGGTGAATCCGCCCTCGTGCCGCCCGAGCTTTTCTCCGTTGAGATAGACATCGGCGAGATAGTTGACCGCGCCGAAATAGACGAAGAGACGAGTGTTCTCCTTCCGCTGATAATCAAAAGATTTCTTGTACCAGATGGTGCCTTCGTAGAACATCAAGCGCTCTCGTTGAGTATTCCAGTCCCCCGGCACCTTCAGTGTTTCCGAGGTGTCGAAATCATATTCGATCAGATCGCTTTTAGTTTGAGGCTTGGCATTTTTGAAATAGCCGTTGGCGCTTGGAAGGTAACGATAATCGTAATAGCCTGTTTCGTAGGGGTCAATGATCGTCTGCCATTGGCCGTCGAGGCTGGTGGTCTTCCGGCCATCAATGTTGGCAATTAGGCCGGGTTGCTGGGCGTGTACGCTCGTCATCACTGTGAGAAGAGATATGAAAATAATTAGCTTCTTCATCTAGCAACTCCTCTGGCTCTCATTGTGGCGCAGTGGTCGGAGCTCATCTCCATCGA
>CAYLJO010000534.1:0-1970 GCA_964383905.1 uncultured Blastocatellaceae bacterium | reverse complement strand
GCGTGAGAAAGGTAGTAAGAGATGAGCGCCACATTAGACAAAATCATTGAAGAGGTCCGCGCCCTCTCGCCCGAGGACCAGAAGCTGCTGCAAGAGTGGTTGAAATCAATCGTTTCCTCCACTATAGCGACGGAGGATGAACTGGAAGACGCTTTCGAGCGTGAACTTGTCGCCGAGGGCGTCCTTGGCGAAGTTAAACCGCTCCCCCGTTCGGACCCGGAGTTCGACGCTTACCAGCCCGTCACCGTCAAGGGTAAGCCCGTGTCTGAGACCATCATTGAGGAGCGGCGCTGAGGGTGGCGGCATACTTCCTCGATGCCAGTGCCCTGGTCAAACGCTACGTCACTGAGGCAGGCACGGCGTGGGTGACCGGCTTGCTCGACCCAATGGTGCGCCACCGCCTGTACGTCGCGCGCATCACCGGCGCGGAGGTCGTCGCGGCGCTGACCCGCAGGGAGCGTGGCAGACATAATCTCCTCCACAAAAGTAAGATCAGAATCAGCAGGAACATGCTGGCCATGCTCAGGCGAAAGACTTATTGTAGAGTCTGTATGCGAGACATCAACTGCGTAGGAGTTGTCGAGCACAGCGCTCGTGCGGGTGTGCGAGAAGACTGGGAGTCGCGCGTCGGAACCGCTACTAGCTGGAAATTCGTCACACCCGCTCGGCATGTTCCTTCTTCCTCCCCAAGCTAAAACAGCAGATGGTCAACTGTCCAAGCCAGAGAATGGAAGAAATGGACCTCGATAACCTATAAGAAGCTGGAGCGGGCGCGGCCGAAAGAAAAACTTTAGTCTGAGGCTGATTGCGTCTATACTCTCGGCAGCGCAGCACGGGCTTTAACGTTTCTAATCTCGGAGGAAAATCGTGGAATTCTCGGCCCTGAGAGTCATGCTTCTGCTCCTGTTGCCAATAACAACGGTCGTTAGTGCAGGCGCTTTGCACAACAATCCCCGGCCACCGGTCCGTCGCCTAAATGTCCAGCGGAGGAAGGCTCGCCCTCAAAGGCATAAGACAGTCACCCCTTGCTCAAGCCCAAAAGAGTGGGACTACCTAAAACCTGACCCGCTGACGCTTGTTGTGGCGGTGAAGGAGGGCAGAAAAATCAAACTCAATCAGGATGATACGGGAACGCTTGATGACCTGAGTGTTTTGAGCACAAAGTTGCAAGGCGTCTTTGAGGAGAGGACGAAAAATCATGCCTTTGACCCTGATTTGGTAAATCGCACTGACCTCACTGCTGAAGAAATGACCATCAAGAAAGTGTACGTTTCCGGCAGTTCAAGTCTGAACGAGGATGAGGTCGAGCGGCTCGTCGCTGAGCTGAAGAAAGCCGGGGCGAATCCGGTGATAGTTCTTAAAGAGGAGACCGTACGGCCAGCTTTATCACTGGAACAGGGAGAGCTATATTCTCGCGGGGTTCTTAACGGTAAGGCTATTAACAAGCCTGAGCCGGAGTATCCTCCGGAGGCCAGGGCGGCGAAGGCCTCCGGGATGGTCGCCGTTCATGTGATCATCAACTACTTCGGGGAGGTCATCTGCGCGCATGCGCTGTCAGGGCATCCGCTACTACATAGGCCAGCGGAAAAGGCAGCCCGGCTGACGAGATTTCCGGCGCTCAAGCTACCGGAGGGTACTTGGATCGTGTATGAAGGAGTGATTACATTTAAGTTCGATGATATGAAGTGACAGAACAATCCGCGCTCAACTGAACGCGTGCTCTGAACGGTTCCACGAGATCTGGCGGATCTTCTTTGACTCTTTCTGCTGCCTCCGCTCCAGAGGGCGGGAGACTCTTGCCGGGAAGTGGTAGGCCCACGCGCTCTCCACCAGTGCCCCTCTCACCGGCCCATTGCCCGCCTTGGTAATGGCGCCTGGACGCCGCTTCTCGCCCGTCGAGTACTCAGAGGGAACGGGCGCGGGACATAGAAATCCGGATGTCAGCGACGAGCGCATCTTCAACTGAGATT
>CAYLJO010000533.1:0-1981 GCA_964383905.1 uncultured Blastocatellaceae bacterium | reverse complement strand
CCCCGGACCTGGCTGTCGGCCTGAGGACGAACTCGATCTTCTCGCCCGGGTGCACCGTGATGCCCCGCTCCCGGAGCTCGCGCGCGGCGCGCGCCGTCTCTGTGTTCATCACATAATCCGCCGGGTCTCGCGTCAGGGTCTTTCTGATCAGCAACCGGTCGCGCTCGACACAGCCTGATTCGATCTCGGCCCGCGCCCCCCTCACGACCCGCACCAGCTCGGGCACCATCCGCTGACAGTCGGCAAATGTCTCGGTTCGAGCCAGCCTTTCGAGCAAACGCACCTGCGTCTCTCGGACGATCTCGGGGGTGTCGGCCCTGCGGCACACAAGGCCCCGCACCTTCATCTTCCCGTCCGAGAAGAGGCCGAAGTAGGAGGCCGGCACCGGGCGCTCTGCGTTGACCTTCGATGGCAGAAAGATGATCCAGCGGTAGAAGCCTTCGACCGCCATCTCGATCCGCGTCTCATCTGTGATCCTCAGGCAGAGCGCTCTGACCTCCGCCTCATTCATCCCCTCCTTCTTAAGCCAGAGCGAATCCACGATCGCATGAATGAGGCGGTAGCCCTCATCTTCGGCGATCTCCTTGGCCCGCAGCAGCGACTCCCGGCCCCAGGCCGTAATCGCCTCGTGGGCTTCGATCCTCCCGAAGCGGGCGTTGCGATAGCCCATGTAGCCGTAACAACTAACCAGCATCCATTTGACGGCCGTCCGCCTGCGGTCGTAGCTCTCGCGCTCCACAGGGGAAGCGGCCGCCTGCATCAGCCTCCTGTACTCGGCCCTCAGCTCAACCAAGGGCTTGAGCACCTTCGGGATGAGCCCCTCGCGCTTCCGGCAGACCCGGTACCCGGCCTCCGGCACCAGGTTATCTTCACAGCAGGAACAGTCATTGATGGTCTCCGGCGAGATGTTCCTACTCACCATGATCGAGGGGTACTGGCTCGCGAAATCGATCTCGACAACCCCTTCGTGCGCGCCCACCTGCGGCATGAAGACCAGTCCCCCCTTATCCACCCGCAGGAGCTCGAGGGCCGTCTTGCGCCTCTCCGGCTCGCTCTTTCGCCACGGGACGAGGATCCCCTCGGAGAGCGCCCGGTCCACTTCCATCGACGACATACAGGTGCCGGGCGTGGAGCGAGCCGCGCGCTGCACGGGCATCCTGGCCAGGCGCGCCAGCTCGATCACCCCGTCGAGCCCGCACTCCCGGAAGGTGAAGGAGTTCCGGGCGTCGATGTGCCAGCGCCCGAAGAGCGGCAGGTCCGGCCCGCGGTAGTAGACCCGCCCGTAGGAGGTGAAGGTCCGGCCCTCGGTCTCGATCTTGCGGAAGGTCGGGATGCGGTCGCGGTCCACCGTCAAAGGGGTGCCCGTCCGGTCGGCGATCTGCAGCAGCGCCGGAAAGATCCTGGCATCCCCGTGCCGGCTGATGATGATGTCGGGGTTGATCTCGTTGAAGACCTCGTTGAAACGCTCGATGGTCTGCGCCTCAGCGATCAGCGGGAGTTCGCGCTCTCCCCCCTCCCACTCGAGGATGACCCTTCTCGAAGCATCAATGCGCTCGAAGCCTTCCCCGTCGATCTCCAGCCGCCTGAGGTTCTCGGGAAGACGGTAATCGGCCGCAAGCGTCCGGCCGTCGCACTCGAGGCCGGTGACATGGCTCTCATCGTCGGCCTCCACGGCCAACCGGCAGAGCGGCGCGAGCCTCGTCGTCGAGAGGTAGTACTGGGCCGCCGGGATGTCACAGTTGTAGAAGCTGACCGAGGCCTCCGAGGTCGCCGCCAACTCCCTGAACTTCGGCATGGCCGAGGCCCCCCTCACCCGGAACTCCATCACCTCCACTTCCCGGCCGCTGAAAAACTCCCTCCTCGTCTCCCACCAGACTGACCGGATGGCGCCCCGCTTCTCGAACTCGCTCGCCATCCGGATGAGAGACTTCTCATCGCCCCGGCCGTAGACCCGCGGCTCGTACTCGTGGAGGAAGCGGTG
>CAYLJO010000532.1:0-1986 GCA_964383905.1 uncultured Blastocatellaceae bacterium | reverse complement strand
GATCACTTGCGCTCCGCAATTAGAACGTCAAACGCAAAGCCAGTACCGACAATGCTGCCGAATGTTGACTGCCCGCCCGCAATTGGCGAAGTTGCAAAGAATAGAAGCGGTAGAAGAGTTGGTGTGGCGATCATCGAGATACTACAGACAGCCGCATAAGGATTTCGTAAAAAGTTTAAAGAGGACGATGATAGTAAGTTGTCCATAGCGCGTTTAGTAGAATGCCGAACATGAATGAACTGGTAGTGGGTCATTATCAATGTTGAACAAAAGAAGAGGGGTAAGCACAGCAAAATAGAGTAGGTTCGGGCAAGATTTAGAAAGAACCGCCTAGCCGCTGGTGACTACAATAATAAGTTACGTGAATGGAGGGACATCTGGAAGTTTCAAATCGGAGCGTTGACAAATACTGGCTCAAAATTTCTAACTGACCCACTACGAATGAACTGGGACTTAACAGGTTTAGCCTCAATATTTAGGGATGACCAACGCAGTCGGCAGCGCCGCCGCAATCTTTATGAACTTTTTATGACTTCTTTACCCCTTCTTTATGCGCCAGGTGCTAACCTCCTCTTCGCCGGATGAATTTGTAGTGCGCACAGCGCTCTTTCATCCGGGGATAGGAATTCCTAATGAAAGAAGATCTACAGAATTTCTAACTGACCAACATTGCCGACGCAACCGGGCCTCTCGACCGATATCATTAGGCCCGTGCCGCACGGCAGAACACACATCTTTGATACTTACGGCACATGGAATCTGACGGACAAGTTCCAACTCGCGGCGGAAGGCGATTATGTCATCAATCGGGTGGAAAGATTCTCCCCGCCGTCGCATGTTGTGGGCGGTGCGCTCTATGCGCGTTACCAGTCCCGCAGTCACCGGGTGCTCCGACGCCGTAACCGAAAGAGCGAATGACGTGAACGTAGACACGCGAAATTCGTCAAGAAGTTTCAATCTCGTTTCTGATCATGGGTGAAAGTAAGACCAACCAGCCACTCTCACGAGGTCAGTGGACCCTGGCTCGTTATCTGGCCGAAAGATCGCCCGCGCCAATGCCCCCGGTGGCTCGCGCGGGCGATGATGCTTTACACGTCGCCAAGCTGACCGTGAGCGCTCCCTTGCCGCACGCGGTTTACGTGGTGGACGAAGAAGATCGTTTTCTTGGAACAATACCTGACGGGAGACTGGCCCGCGAGGTCTTCGAACATCTTGACCCTGGTTCACACTTGGATAAGCATCCGTACGCAACGAGGCCCTTGCTCCGCCTCAGAGAGGATGCCGCAAAACTGACTGCGGGCGATTTGATGCTCAAAGCGCCCCAGCCGATCTCAGACCAGAAAACGGTCGCGAGCGCGATGCGTTTGCTTGGCGAATCGGAGAGCGACGAATTGCCTGTCACCAATGCCGCCGGGCAACTCGTCGGCATCATCCGGGCGCTGGACATTCTGCGCGAGTGGGTGGAAGACACGTTGCTCGTGCAACTCGGAGACGAAACGGAATCGTTCTATTGAGAGTGGCGGAGGGTTATCATGATTCAACTTTTCAGAGATGTGAATGTTGACTGGCTGGGCCGGCGGCGAATTTTCATCTCCATTTCGATTGTTCTCTTGCTGGCCGGTCTGACTTCCGCCGTGTACCGCCATGCTTTTCACCCACACGGCACGGAGGCCTTTAATCTCGGGGTGGATTTTAAAGGCGGTACGGTGGTGACAGTCAGATTTAAGCAGCCACCCCCGGTTAATGCCATCCGCGCGGCCATTGATCAAGCAGGTATCAGGGGGGCGATTATTCAACCGGTCTTGGACCGGACGGGTGAGTTTCTCATCAGACTGCCGCAGCAGGCCGCCTTTGATTCAAACGGGCCGGGGGCGCAGGCGGGGGTTGACGTTGGACGTGCGAAGGTCGCGCAGGCGCTCAACACTTTCGGTGAGGGGAATGCCGAGATCATCGGCACCGATGCGGTCGGAGAAGTGGCGGGTAAGC
>CAYLJO010000531.1:0-1987 GCA_964383905.1 uncultured Blastocatellaceae bacterium | reverse complement strand
TGCAGAAGGTGTAGATCTTAATCTTAGAGGATTGCGACGATGATTCTCCCAATAAGCGACGATGACTCCGACCGCACCATCACCCCGGTCGTTAATTACCTGCTCATCGCCATCAACATATTTGTCTTCATCTTTCTGCAGGGCTTCGGAACGGACGATAAATTCACTTACGCTTACGCCACCGTCCCGTACGAGATCGTTACCGGTCAGGATGTCAAAGGCCCGGTTCCGATCAAAGACGTGATGGGCAACACCGTCGGTCGGATCAATCTTCAGCCCACACCAATCTCCGTTTATATCACATTGCTGACTTCCATGTTCATACATGGCGGTTGGGCGCACATTTTGGGCAACATGCTGTTTCTGTGGATTTTCGGTGACAATATCGAAGAGGCTTTGGGACACGGAAGGTATTTAATCTTCTATCTTGTGTGCGGAGTAATCGCTTCGCTCGCGCACGTCTTCATCACCGTTGCGTTTGGCGGGAATCCGTATGTTCCCAGTCTGGGCGCGTCAGGTGCAATTTCCGGGGTGCTGGGCGGCTATATCTTGCTCTACCCGACCCGGAGGGTAACAGTCTTCATTTTGCGTATCTTGACCGACGTGCCGGCTTACGTCGCCATCGGTTTCTGGTTCTTGTTCCAGATAGTAAGCAGCTTGGGCTTACTTGGTGGTGGACCGCAGGTAGGTGGCGTGGCCTACGCCGCGCACGTCGGCGGCTTCATTGCCGGCCTAGTGCTCGTCAAGCTCTTCGCTGTCGGGCGCAGGCCAGGCATGAGGCCCGTCGCCTAACTCCCGCCTAAATCTGGCAACGGAGATATTAGCCCCCTGTGCTTGGTTCTAAATTTCTAAAAGGAGAGGTATATCAATGGCTACAGATAATGACAAGGTGATCTCGACACTGAACAACCTGATCGAGACCTGTAAGGACGGTGAGAACGGTTTTCGCACCGCCGCCGAAGGCGTCAAAAGGAGTGAACTCAAGACGCTCTTCAACACCTACTCGCAGCAGCGCGCGCAGTTTGCCGCCGAATTGCAAAGCGAAGTTCTTCGGCTTGGCGGTGATCCGGAAAAAACCGGCAGCGTCGCCGCCAGCCTGCATCGCGGCTGGATCAACATTAAATCCGCCGTGACCGGCGAAGATGAAGCCGCAATTATCTCCGAGTGTGAACGTGGCGAAGATTCCGCCGTCAGAAATTATGAAGACGCTCTGAAGGAGAATCTGCCCGGCAATATAAGGTCGATCATTCAGCGCCAGTTCACACAGGTGAAAGAGGCGCACGACCGCATTCGCTCGCTGGAGAGGGCGAGCAAGGCCGGCGCGTAAAGCCCTTTTGGCGGCTTGAACACTCGCGGGGCGCCGCCGCTGCTGCGGCGGCGCCCTTTTCTTGTGTGCTGGTTTCATGCCCGGTTGCTCCACCATTCGGGTCTCATGTAAGATCGAGATTTGATGTGGAGAACGCGATACCGCCTGTCAATTAAAGATCTGGTTGTGTCCTGATCATTCTCCGGCAGGCGTTGCAAAAGGAGTTGTCGGAATGTCAGTTGCCGAAGTCACAGTCCCGCCCGTCAATACTCAGGGCCTGAATATACGCTCAACGCCGCGCGAAGAGATGAACCTCTGCCCGCTTGACACCTTCGCTTACGAGTTTGTCGGGCGCGAGACGCGCGTCCATTTCGAGATACCGGAATTCACCGCCGTGTGCCCGTTCTCGGATTTCCCGGATTTTGCGACCATTCGCATCGAGTATGTCCCGAACGAGCGCTGCGTCGAGCTGAAAAGCCTTAAGCTTTATATCAATTCGTTCCGGCAGGTGAAGATTTTCCACGAGCACGTTATCAACGTGATCCTCGAAGACTTCGTCCGCGCCTGCGACCCCCTCCGCGTCGAGATCGAAGGCGACTTCAACGTCCGCGGCAACATCAGGACGACGGTGCGCGCTAGCTACGAAAAGAAGTAATCAGCTAAAAACTTATAACTGGTTAC
>CAYLJO010000530.1:0-2007 GCA_964383905.1 uncultured Blastocatellaceae bacterium | reverse complement strand
CCGCATTGCAAACTAATGCCGTTGACGATCACCGTAGCAACGCCTTGCGCCCTGACGGACATACCTTGCACGATTGGCGTTTCCTTCGGGCAGACAAGTTGCCGCATCCCCAGGCCGCCACCATTCCCGCCGAACCAGATCCCTCCAGGCTCGAGTGGCCCAACGTCGCTTGGTCCAGAGGCGGTGACGCAAAGCGGGCGGATCGCATCAACGTCATCTCCGGTCCGAAGCTCGACGCCGGCTAGGAGCTGGCCTTGCGGACAGCGGGCAGTGAACTGACCACCTCCAGGGCCACCAATCAGCGGCAATGCTGCGTCGTCCCTGACCGTTGTCGTGGTGAAGCTATCGGTGTCCTGATAGGTGCGCCGCCCGCTCCCGGCTGGGGCGGAGACGGAGATGATGTAGTGGTAGGTCGCGCCCGGCTCCAGGACGTCGTCGCTGAGGCTGGAGAAGGCGCTCGCAAACGTGTATTGGCCCTTGGCCTTCTCTGCGGCGCTCACCGTATTGGGACCGGCGAACCCGCCACCCACCTGATTGTCGCCGAAGGACCACTCGCCGTTCTTCATGATGGGCTCTCCTCGTCCAATCGCCACAAAAGGTATTTGGTTGGGCGGGCCGTTAAACTTGATGACGACACGGCGCGGGCCGGGTGAGGCCTGCACGTCGGTGATGTGGGGAAACCGGTCGCTCACCGCGCCAAGCTTATCAATTGACCTGTCCTCCCCCAACGATGGCCTCCGCGCCTCCACCCTTTTCTGAGAAGCGTTGTCGAGCGTCTCGCCCCTCTTTCCAGAGTTATCGATTGAAGTCACTTCTCCAGGTGTTCGCGGTCGCCGCTCGGGAGTAGATGAAGGCGGGGCGTGGCCTAAGTGCAACTTCACCGAGGCATTGAAGCCTCTCTGCCCGGCGGGGCTCAGTGAATCTCGAATCTTCTGCGAACCTGGCCCCCACGCCGTGTTACCCAGCGCACCAAGCGCCGGGTCGCCGAAGATCCCCGTCGCAATATCGAATCCCAGCCAGTAGAAGACATCCCTGTCAGCGGTGCGCGCCGCTGCAACTTTCTCGTCCACCCTGGCGATCGCCGCGCCCCTCGCAGCAAGATCAGCGTTTCTATTCCGCTCCAGGGAAAATGAGACGGCGATGTTAAATCCTCGCTGCTGGCCTGGCGGCAGTGAGGCGCCGAGTCGCTGTTTTCCGGGTCCCGGCAAGGTCTGCCCTTGGGCGGCGGCCATGCCGATATCGAAGCCTCGCTTACTGGAATCATCCGGCTGACGATTGCGGAGTTCTGCGGACAACGGGTCGGCATTGGCAAGAGCTTCTCCCTTGGCCGCAAGTGCGTCCAGGTCGATCACCGGTGCTACCTGTGAAATGGCCGTCGTTGCGGCCGTAGCGAGAAGCAGCAACACGACTAAGGCGGCTGTCGTCTTTGATGTTTTCCTTTTCATCTTCTTCACTCCTTATAGTTTGTTATGGCGTGACGCCATTGCTGGGTCCAACTCGCGCATCGCCCCGAACACTGAAAGAGGCCACGCGCTGAGGGCATCCCTCAGGGCTTGTAATTCCGGCTCAGATGCAACTTCACCGAGGCGTCGAATCCTCTCTGACCGCCGACACTGAGTGAATCTCGAATCTTCTGCGAGCCAGGCCCCATCGCCGTGTTACCCAGCGCGCCCAGCGCCGGGTCGCCGAAAATGCCCGTCGCAATGTCGAAGCCGAGCCGATAGAAGACATTGGTTTCGGCACTGCGCGCCTCCGCCACGGTTGGATCCGCCTGAGCGATGGCCGCTCCCGTGGCTGCTAAATCGGCGTTACGGTTGCGCTCCAGGGAAAATGAAACGGCGGTGTCAAATCCATACTGTTCCTCATACTTCTCATCTGGACCGAGGGAGTTACCGAGGGAGTCACGGATGCGCTGTTTGCCGGGACCGGGCGAAGTCTGCCCTTCGGCAGCCGCCATGCCGATGTCGAAGCCTCGGCGGAAGTGACCAGTCGGTTGTTGGTTGCGGA
>CAYLJO010000529.1:0-2014 GCA_964383905.1 uncultured Blastocatellaceae bacterium | reverse complement strand
GAGTGGCCGCGTATGCAGTCTGTGCTGCGCCGGATAAATAACCGGGCGAAGATCTCTCCTTTCCTGCTGTTTCGAGCGCGCGTACCAGGTCGCCGTAAAGAGCTTCGACCGATTGATAACGGCCTTCCGGCTTTTTGACGAGCGCGCGTAGGCAAGCATGTTCGAGCGCGGGCGGGACGCCAAAAGCTTCGGCCAAGCGTGGAGGCGCTTCTGTCAGATGCTTCGCGACGACCGCCGTCGGTGTCGTGCCCGTGAAGGGTGGTGTGCCGCCAAGCATTTCGTAAAGTATTGCGCCCAGACTATACACGTCCGAGCGCGCATCGAGCGTCTCACCGCGACACTGCTCCGGCGACATGTAGAACGGCGTCCCCAGGATTGCGCCCACCTGCGTCAAGGTGGAGACCATATCGGAATCGCGTAACTTGGCGATCCCGAAATCAATCACCTTAACCGCCTCGCTTTCGCCATCCCTCTCGGGCGGCACGACGATGATGTTATCCGGCTTAAGGTCGCGGTGAATGATATTCCGCCGGTGCGCCGCACCGACTCCGGCGCAGATGCCGCGCATTAGCGAGACCGCGCGTTCCGGCGTCAGCCTTCCTTCAAGTTGCAAAAGAGCACGCAAGGAAGTGCCTTCCACCAGTTCCATGACGATGTAGGCCGGCGCATCCGGCCCGCGCGCTTCGCTGAGGTCGTGAATGGTGACTACGTTCGGGTGTCGCAGGACGGCGGCGGCCCGCGCTTCCCGGCGGAAGCGCTCCATCGCCTCGTGACCTGCGACGTATTTTTGCAGCAAAACCTTGACCGCCACTTCATCGCCGATATGCACACGTCGCGCACGGTAAACCGTGCCCATCCCACCTTCGCCAAGACGCTCAACCAATTCATACTTTGCGTCAAGCACGCGCCCGATCAGCGGATCGGCCGGCTGAGAAACGGTGTTTGGTTGAGGGGCAGGCGGGTCAACAGTTAGCGTCTCGGGCGATTTAAGAGGCAGACCGCAGTTACCGCAGAACAGTTCCCCCTCTCCGACAACGTTCTGGCAGCGCGGGCAGTCCATGACCTCTCAGCTTTCCGACTAAAGAATTTAGCCATATCTTAACACTTCTCCGTTCACAGACGCCCTACTATTTGCCACGACCGGGTGTGTAGGGAAGATTCGCCGTTACCTGTACCGACCAAAACTTGGGTCCGGCTATTTTTGGCATTGTCTTTGGTCTCTTTGATTGCTACCCAATGGCTAAATATTCTGGGCTTTAGCATCTCCATGTCGCTTTCCTCAAGCAAGGCTCCATTTTAACGAAAATTTTAACGAAAAAAAGGCACCCTGTTTAACGTAAACAACCAATGCTTGCCTTCTAAAGAGAAACACTTATCGGTCTACACTTCACTACATACCCTCCGCTAATTATCTCACTTCTGGGATTTGGCAATTCCAGATTCGGACGTTTTTTGGCTTCGGCTCATCAATGCTGAGACCGTAAAGCCAAGTCTTTCATTGGTTTCAGGCTAATATAAGCGGCTGGCACGCTACTTCCTTATCGCTCTTCCAATACTTGTCTGTTTGTTGTCCTGATGAAAAAAGAAGGTACGGAGGAGAGCGATGCGATCTCTGTGGCAAGACTTGCGTTACGGCGTTCGGATGCTCACAAAGAGGCCCGGCTTCACCACCGTCGTCGTCTTGACGCTCGCCTTAGGCATCGGTGCTAATACGGCCATTTTCAGTGTGGTAAACGCCGTGTTGCTAAGGCCGCTGCTTTTTAAAGACCCTGACCAGCTTGTCAAGGTGCAAGAGAACCATGAGCAGTGGAAAGCAACCAACGTTACTTATGCCAGCTTCCTGGATTTGGAGGGACGCGGCCGGTCACTGAAAGATATTGCCACTTATCGTGAGTGGACTTTCAACCTGACGGACGGAGCAGAACCGGAACAGGTTGAAGGCGCGCTCGTTTCAGCCAATTGCTTTTGAAACACCTGTTTGTCTGATGCCCCGATAGATAAAGGAAGTGTGAAG
>CAYLJO010000528.1:0-2023 GCA_964383905.1 uncultured Blastocatellaceae bacterium | reverse complement strand
ATCCTGGGTAAGCCCCTCGCCTCCTCCGAAGCAGAAGGGCAAAAGATCGGCGTCTTAGCCGGCGTCCCCACGCTCGGTTTAGACGGCCTCTCTTCGGCCGCTTACGGGCCGGAGGCGGCCCTGACCATTCTCATGCCGCTCGGCGCGCTCGGCCTGACCTATATCGGACCGATCATTCTGGTCATCATCTGCCTGCTGGTGATCCTCTACTTCTCTTACCGCCAGACCATCGCCGCTTACCCGCAGGGGGGCGGCTCATACACTGTCGCCAAAGAGAACCTGGGGGTGCGGGCCGGCCTGTTAGCCGCCGCAGCCTTGATGATCGATTACATCTTGAACGTCGCGGTCGGCATCTCGGCGGGTATTGGCGCGCTCGTCTCCGCCGTCCCCGGCCTCCACCCGCACATCCTACTGCTTTGTCTGGTCACACTCGGCCTGATCACCTTGATCAATTTGCGCGGCGTGGGTGAGGCCGGGCGGGCGTTCAGCGTCCCCACATACCTGTTCGTCGGCAGCCTGCTCGCGGTGATCGGCGTCGGATTATTCAAGTCCCTTTCGCAGGGCGGCCATCCCGCCCCGGTTGTGGCGCCGCCCCCCCTTCAGGCAGGCGTAGAAGCGGTGAGCATCTGGCTGCTGCTGCGCTCGTTTGCCAGCGGCTGCACGGCGATGACGGGCGTGGAAGCCGTCAGCAACGGCGTCGGCGCGTTCGCCAAGCCAGCCGTACAGAAGGCCCACCGCACGTTAACGGCCATCGTCGCCATCCTCGGCCTGCTCCTGGCCGGCATCGCTTACCTTGCGCGCGTTTATCGGATCGGCGCGATGGATCAGGAGCAGGCCGGCTACCAAAGCATTCTCTCTCAACTGGTGGCCGCCGTCGCCGGCAAGGGCGTGTTCTACTACATCGCCATCGGCAGCGTGCTGGCCGTGCTCACGCTCTCGGCCAACACTAGTTTCGCCGACTTCCCGCGTTTGGCGCGGCTGATCGCCTTAGATGATTACCTGCCTCACGCCTTCGCCAGCCTGGGGCGGCGGCTGGTCTATTCGATGGGCGTCATCATCCTGGCCGTGCTGTCGGGGTTACTACTGACCGTCTTCGGCGGCATTACTGACCGGTTGATCCCGCTGTTCGCCGTCGGGGCCTTCCTCGCCTTCACGCTCTCGCAGGCCGGCATGGTCATGCACTGGAAGCGGAGAGGCGGCCCGCATTCACGCACGGCGCTCGCGGTCAACGCCGTTGGGGCCGTGGCCACGGCCGTGGCGCTCTTCGTCATCCTGATCGCTAAGTTTATCGAAGGGGCGTGGATCACCGTGCTCCTGATCCCGGCCCTGATCTTTCTCTTCACCCGCGTCAAGCGCCACTACGAGTCGGTGGCCCGGCAGATCAGATGCCCCAGGCCGCTCGACCTAAGCCACATCGAACCGCCCGTCGTCGTTCTGCCGATTAAAGGCTGGAATCTGCTGACGGAGAAGGCGTTGCGCTTCGGCCTGCGCCTCTCCCCCGACGTGATCGCCGTCCACGTCTGCCTCGGCGACGAGGACGCCAACCCGCTCAAAACCGAATGGGATGATGAAGTCGTCAGGCCGATGCGGCGCGCGGGGCTCGAGCAGCCGCGATTAAAGTTGATCCCCTCGCCCTACCGATCTCTGTTGAAGCCGCTGCTCGAGTACATCGACCGGCTGAAGGAAGAGTACCCGGCGCGCTTGATCGCCGTCATCATCCCCGAGCTGGTGGAGGCGCACTGGTATGAGTATCTGCTGCATAATCAGAACGCGATAATGCTGAGAGAAGCCTTGCTGCTGGGCGGCGATCGGCAGGTGGTGGTCATTAACACCCCCTGGTACTTAAAAGACGGGCATGGGGTGGGGTGGGGAAACAGAGGAGAAAGATGATGATAGTGCTGTCTGTCATCGGGGGTGAACTTCACGACGGTGGCCTTTGATGGAGGGTGTCAGATGAACTGTGTAAACGATTGTCCGTCCAGAGTCGGCACGCGCCCTTCAAAGATGATTGAGAAAGCCTGCA
>CAYLJO010000527.1:0-2028 GCA_964383905.1 uncultured Blastocatellaceae bacterium | reverse complement strand
GCCGCCTGAGCTAACCAGATTCTTCGCAGAGTTTCCGACGGCTGGAAGAGGTACTGGTCCGGCCCGTCCGTCCCCTGCATGGCCCTCCTCTTGCGGTCCAGCTTGAGGTACTCATCAATCGCCTGCTTCACGTCCGCGGGCAGCGGCCACTTCTCTTCCCTCCCCCTCTTCACCTTGAGCGTCAGCACCCACCGCCCGTGACTCCACTTGATGTTTGACAGCCGAGCCGTGCAGGCCTCCGTCACTCTTAAGCTCAACCTCAGCATCAGCAGCATCAACTCGTAGTCTCGCGCACCTTCTGCCCGAGACAAGCGCCGCACCCGAGGCCGATGTTAATATCTCTCGGAAGCTTGTCACAACTGACTGAACTGAGAATGAAATTATGATGCGAACTATTACTGCTCTGCCGCTAATCTTTGCGCTCTCCTTTTCCGCGTCGGTCAATCAATCCGCCGCCGGTCAGACAAGTCAGAAGGATCCTGCGGTCAGCGTGGGCAATGTCCGCGCGGACATCCAATTCCTTTCGTCTGACGCGCTCGAAGGCAGATTGTCGCTTCAGCGCGGGGCGGATGTGGCGGCGCAGTTTATCGCGGCCGAGTTTCTCAAGGCCGGCCTCAAGCCCGCCGACGGAAGCTCATTCCTCCAAAAATTTCCGCTCGTAGCTTACCGCACAAACGGCGGCGAGACGCGATTGAATCTTTATCGTCAGGGGGCGGCGGAGACGTTCCGCTCCGGGACGGACGTGCGCGGCGGCTTTCCGCGCGATGTGACGGTGAAAGCTCCGGTGGTCTTCGCCGGTTACGGGATCACCGCGCCGGAGTACGGCTATGATGATTACGAAGGAATTGATGTGAAGGGAAAAATCGTGCTCATCTTCGATCACGAGCCGCAGGAGAATAATCCGCGCTCGATCTTCAACGGCGCGGGGCACACGCGCTACGCCAACACGGTGGCGAAATCCTTGAACGCCAGAAAGCACGGGGCGGTGGCGGTGCTCATCGCCAGCGAGCCGAACCGCAAGCATCGCGGGCGGTTCGATCCGCCGCTCCTCACGGCGGACCGGCAGAGGCCGCGCGGCACGGCTCCGCCGCAGGCTTTCGATGACGAGACGCGCATCCCGGTGCTCTCCGTCAGCGATTCGTTGTTAGCGAGGCTCCTCAGCGTGACGGGGAAAACGCCCGCCGGGCTGCAGAACGCCATTGATGAGAGTCTGAAGCCCGCGTCAATGGCGCTGCCCGATTCTCTCGTCGAATTGCGCATCATGAACGCGGAGCGCAAGCCGGGTCTTTCGGCCAACGTCGCGGGACTCCTCGAAGGCGGCGATCCGAAATTAAAAGATGAGACGGTACTCGTCACGGCCCATTATGACCATCTCGGCGTGCAGAATGGTCTGCTCTATCCGGGGGCTAACGACAACGCTTCGGGCACGGCGGGAGTGATCGAGTTGGCGCGCGCCTTTGCCAGCAGTCCCATGAGACCGAAGCGGACGCTGCTCTTTATCGTCTTCGGCTCGGAAGAGGAAGGTCTGCTCGGCTCTTATTACTACACGGAGCATCCGCTACGGCCTCTTCCTACGACTCGCGCCGTGCTCAACTTGGACATGATCGGGCGCGACGAGGCGCAGACGCCGGAGACCCAAGGCCTGATTGATCTGCCGAGGGATACGAGCGACGAGATAAACCTCGTCGGCTCATTCTACAGCCCCGATTTACGCTCCCGCATCATTGAGGAGAACCGGCGTGTGGGCCTCGTGCTCAGCACCAAGTTCGATCAGGACAATGCTTTGAACGTACTCTTCCGGTGCGACCACTTCCCGTTCCTGTTACAGAACGTTCCGGCCGTCTGGTTCTTCGGGGGCTTTCATCCCGGCTATCACGAGCCGTCAGACACGGTCGAGAAGATCAATTTTTCGAAAGTCGAAAAGGTCTTGCGGCTCACTTACCTCACCGCGCGTTCAATCGCCGATGAGGCGCGGACGCCCACGTTCGTCGCTCGGCCTTAAATAACTGCATGAAGTGAATTCTCGAT
>CAYLJO010000526.1:0-2031 GCA_964383905.1 uncultured Blastocatellaceae bacterium | reverse complement strand
CAGGAGACGTCTCGACAGCGCGGACTCTCGGCGGAAGAGAAAGACGCTCTCGCCGCGACTCTCGCCAGGGAAGTGAAAGTGGACTACGATGCTTTGTGCGACGCGAGAGTCCTACACCGCCTGAACCCGGATGAGGTCCGCACGCTGGCCGCAGACGGTGTGGATATACAGCTCCACACACACCGCCACCGCGTACCGTTAAAGCGTGATTTGTTGCGGCGGGAGATCGAAGACAATCGCCCCTGTCCGAATATTAAGATTCATAAATTATTTCATTCTTAGGAGAACCTGCGCTTTGGTGTTTAAGCGTAAGTTACGGTATTTTATACACGGCTTCGCGGGGCCGCATCAAGTGAAAGAGGAGTTAACGTCTTTGATCAAAAGCAATTATTTGACCTGAAGGATACGCTTCATCAGAGGAATTTTGCTGCTATAACAGCTAAATAACAGAACATAATTCGACATACGCGTGCGCGAATGGTGAGCCGAGTAGCTTTCCCCCTCACAACCACAGATAAGAAGCCTTGAGGTGCCCCATAATTAATTTATCAAAGGCCGAGATTAATGAAAAGCCCCATGTCTATCTTACTTCTGTATATTTCCCGGACAATCGGTGCCGCAATCTGAAATCCAGCTCTTGTTATGCGTTTCTTAGTGTGTGGTCCGGACGTTTGAATCTGCGACGTGAGCCCTCTCCTGAGCTGAAGAAGATTCTGTAAAATGAGTTCATTCGAGACATTGCAGGCGCGTTTGGGCGAAAAGAACATTCCCGCGCTCGACGGCGTGCGCGCCATCGCCGTATTCCTGGTGATTTTTTATCACTTCGGCTTTGAGCAGGTGCCGGGCGGCCATGGCGTGATGATGTTCTTCGTCCTGAGCGGTTTTTTGATTACGTGGCTGCTGCTCAAGGAAAACGAGCGGAACGGTAATATTTCGCTCAAGGGCTTTTACAGACGGCGCATCCTGCGCATCTTTCCGGCCTTTTACGCCTACTGGCTCCTCGTCGTAGTCCTGCTATTGGCAGCCGGCAAGCAAGTGCCCTGGCCGCACGCATGGAGCGCATTTTTCTACGTGAGTAATTACTACAATGCGTTGCATCACCACCCCGAAAATGCCTTCAGTCATACGTGGTCATTAGCCATCGAAGAGCAGTTCTACCTCCTCTGGCCGATGCTCTTTATTCTGTGGCGGCGCAACCCGGCGCGCATGACGGCAGGATTGATCGTGCTGGTCGGGGCCGTCTGGATTTACCGCGCCGTTTTGTGCCTCGTCTTCGACGTCAATCAGAGTTACATCTATTCGGCTTTCGATACCCGTCTCGATCACTTAATGGTCGGCTGCCTATTGGCCGTGCTGCTCAAACGCGGGGCGCTCAAGCCGGTGTGGGAGACAGCCTGCGCGCACCCGGCCATGCCGCTCTTGACGATCGCGTTGCTGCTGGCTTCCATCTTTTTGGGTGGAGCATACATTAGCCGCTACCGGGATGTCTTCGGGTATGCGTTTGAGCCCGTGCTGATCGCGCTGCTCATTGTGCAGTTTATCAACCTCAGCTCTACACCCTTTTGGAGTTGGCTGGATTCGAGCGCCATCCGGTTTCTCGGGCGCATCTCTTACCCCCTCTATCTCTACCAGCAGATAACGCTATACCAGGCAAGAAAAGCGCTGGCTTCATACCCCGTCATCGTGCAGCTCGGCGCGGCGATTTGTCTGACGATTGTTGCGGCTTCGATCTCTTATTACGTGATCGAGCGACCGTTTCTGAAGCTGAAGGACAGGCGAAAGAAGGCAAGCGGGCGAAATAGTATCGAAGCGTGCGCCGCAGTGGGTCACGCCGAAACCCTTGGCCGCCAGGCATTAACACAGCCGCGCGAAGGGGAGCAGTGGGTGGGGTAACAGTCAGCACTATGAAGACCAATGTGCTGCATATTATTGACAGTTTTGATCAAGGGGCACGGAACGGCAAGCCATACAACTGGCGCATCTGTTGCGCGATGCGGGACACTACCGTATACATCTCGCCTGTTTGAAGAA
>CAYLJO010000525.1:0-2062 GCA_964383905.1 uncultured Blastocatellaceae bacterium | reverse complement strand
TGTTTGACCGGTTTCGGCAGGCCGACCAGTCGACCACACGGGCGCACGGCGGGATTGGTCTCGGGCTGGCGATTGTCCGCCAGATGGTCGAGATGCACGGCGGCACGGTGCGCGCCACGAGCCCCGGAGAAGGACAGGGCGCGACATTCACGGTGACGCTGCCGATCATAGTTGCACATAAACTGGAGGGCTCCCGGGCCGGTGATCGAGAGCGAGCCCGCCCGGCAGCGAGAGTGAGCGTGCCGGTGGAGTGTCCCCCGTCGCTTAACGGTCTGAAGGTGCTTGTTGTTGATGACGAAGCTGACGCGAGAGATCTGCTGACGACGGTGCTCGAGCAATGTCAGGCGGAGGTGACAGCTGCAGCAACCGTCAGCGAGGCGCTCTCTGCGATTGCACGGGTACAGCCGGACATCCTGGTCAGTGACATCGGGATGCCGGGCGAGGACGGCTATGCGCTGATCAGGAGAGTGCGGTCGCTTCCGGCAGAAAGCGGCGGGCGCATCCCGGCCGTCGCCCTGACGGCTTACGCGCGCGCCGAGGATCGGATGAAGGTGCTCGCCGCGGGCTACCAGATGCATGTGCCGAAGCCGGTCGTGCCGGCAGAATTTGTGATGGTGATGGCGAGCCTCGCCGGGTGGAAGGGGAAACTGTGACAGAGACTCACTGCTCTAGCAAAAAGGAGTTGGGTCGGAAGTAGATTCGCCTATGTTTTGTCCAACCGGCAGTATTACAAAAACCGCTTCCCCGGTATAATCCGCCCTTCTCGATCATCCTGACCTTCGGTCATCACTTCGCTGCTTTTCGCGGATGTAATCAAGGTCTTCGCCCGCTTCCTGAAGAGGCTTCGTGCGGCTGCAGATGCCGGCGTAGAGCCTGTTGTTTTGGGGGCGCGGTGAGCGTAAACGAGATAATTCTTGCCCACTTTGAACGGGTAGCCGCAGTCCTGACCTGCCCCCGATTTATGTACCAAGCTGAATGAGAGGCGGGTTCTGTTTTAGGTAGGCTTCGTGCTGGCTGGTCCATAGGTCTACAACCGCCTACCTTGTATGATGGCCAGCCTCACTCAGACCTCTCCCTCATTTCAGGGCTTCGCGCACATACCGGCCGGCGATTCGTAGCGCCTCGAACGGCTCCTCCTGGCGCTCCGCAAGGATTTGGTGCAGCGAGTTCCGGCACGCGGCCGCGTTGGCCGTCACCTCACTCGCCGGCCTGCTCGCCGCAGGCAGCTCAACGCAACAGTCCGCGGACACGAATCTGAGGATCGCCCACCACAGCGCATCTTCCCGGCCCAGGTGCGGGTACTCCCGCCAGATCATCTCACGCGAGTAATAAACGTCGCGGCAGACCCGCTCGAACTCCGCCTGGCTGATCATACCCATCTCTTGCCTGCTCAATGCGTGAGGTCCGAAGAGGCAACGACCCGGTCAATGGTTTCGCGCAAGTCATCAATGTCGGGCTTGACCACGTAGCCTTGCGCGCCACAGGCCAATGCCCATCGCTGATCGGATTCATAAGCGCGGGCCGAATAGAAGATGATCGGTGTGTGCTGGTTAGACCGGCGGATCTGCTGGCACAAGTCTGTGCCCGTCCCGTCAGGCAATTCAATGTCGAGCAGGTAAAGATCAAAAGCCTTATCATGCGCCAGGAGAAAGCCACCGGCTACATCGTCTGCGGTGACGACTTCGTAGCCGTCCTTCTCAAGCAACTGCTTGATCACGAAGCGCGTGTCCTCGTGGTCGTCCACGTAGAGGATGCGAGGTCTGGTCATGGCAAAGACATCCCTGAGCAAAGAGAACGCGTAGGGGGATGGATGATTATAGCAGAGCAGGGCCGCAGTAAGTTACTCCCCCGGCGCCGGCACTCGACTAAGACGCCATTTACAACGGCCCTGCTTGCGGCCTTTCTTGTTCAGCCCTTGCTCGCTCAACGGAGCGTCAGCAGGTATTCGGTGTAGAGGCGGCGCTCCCCCTCGCCCATCTCCTCGATCCGCGCCCCGATCAGGAAACCCCTCCTCCGATTACTCTCCGCCAGCCACTCGTACCGCACCGGCCTCGCACGGATC
>CAYLJO010000524.1:0-2094 GCA_964383905.1 uncultured Blastocatellaceae bacterium | reverse complement strand
GCTTACCCGCCACTTCTCCGACCGCATCGGTGCCGATGATCTCGGCATTCCCCTCGCCGAAGGTGGCGAGGGCCCTGGCCACTTCGGCGCGCCCGACATCGACCTGCGCCTGCGCCTCCGGCGTCTCCGCCAGGCCGGTCCCCTGGCGCGGCAGCCTGATTAATACCTGATCGGGCCGGTCCAGGACGGGCTGAATCGTCGCCTGCCGCACGCCCGCCTGCTCCAGGGCGGCGCGGATCGCCTCGGGCGAGGGACGTTGCTTGAACCTGACGGTCACGACCGTGCCGCCCTTAAAGTCCACGCCGAGGTTGAACGCCTCCGTGCCGTTGGGGTGAAAAGCGTGGCGGTACACGGCCGAGGCCAGCCCGCCCAGCCTCAGTGTGATGGAGACGGCGATAAAGATGCGGCGTTTGCCCAGCCAATCAATATTTACATCTTTGAACAGTTGAATCATGACCGCACCGCCTTATTCAGTAGAATGACTCGGTTTCATCCCCGAGCTGCACGAGCAGCGTGTCTTCGAGCCACTCGCGCAGGATGTCCAGCGCCCGGATCACGCCGACCAGCTGTTTGTCGCGATTGATGACCGGCAATTCATCATGCTCCGTCTGGTAAAGGACGCGCATTGCGCCGGTGATCGTTTCCTGATCCCGAATGGGTCGCGGCCCGCGCTCAATCAAAGACCGGGCCGTCAGCGTTGAGGCATCCTCCGCCACGCGGAGCAAACCGGTCTTGGCGTGCGGGTGCGTCTCCATGAATAAGCCCGGGTCGAGATGCACGAAGACTTCGCGCGCCAGCCGCCCGTCGGGTATTGTTCCGAGATAGCGCCCCTCTTCATCCACCACGTAGACTGCGCGCGGCAACGGAGCGCTCACGGCCAGCTTGGCGACGTGTATGGCATCATCGCCCGCGCGAACCACCGGGGGCATCGGCGCGGGCGATTTTTCGGCCAGGTAGCGGGCCAGGGTCCACTGACTTCGTGTCAAGGGTAGATTGATCTTACGTTCACCCATATCTCACGGTTGACAGCGTTTGTGCATCTCACACGTTTTCGCTTACCTTACCAATCTGCTCTCCAGGTCCGGTTACGGAGTTGGCGCAGCCGGCGCCGGAGCGGCCGCGCCCGGGCGCGGCTTCTTGCTGTCGAGATCAAGATTAAGCTCCAGCACGTTGACCACGGGCTCGCCGAGAAAACCGAGCTGGCGCCCTTCGGTGTGCGCGGCGACGATCCGGCGCACTGCCTCCTCACTCAACCCGCGCTCGCGCGCCACGCGCGGCACCTGAAACTCTGCCGCCGCCGGCGAGATGTGCGGGTCAAGACCCGAACCGGAGGTCGTCACCAGATCAATCGGCACGGCTACACCCGGGTTTTCGGCCTGCGCTTTTTCCACGTCGCCCTTCACGCGGTCGATTAGAGTCTTGTTGGTCGGGCCAAGATTTGACCCGGTGGAGTTACCCGCGTCGTACCCGGCCGGGCCGGCCGCGCTGGGCCGCGAACGGAAGTAGCCGGGCGAAGAGAACGGCTGCCCGATGATTCGTGAGCCGATGACCGTGCCCCCCCGCTCGATGAGCTGGCCGTTAGCCTTGTCATGGAAGATGACCTGCGCGAGGCCCGTCACGACCAGCGGGTAGGCGAGCCCAAGCAGGACGGTCGTCACGATGGTCATCAGAACAGCGGTGATTAAGTTTCTCGTCATAACCTTACCTCAATTTACGCCAGACCGATGGCGTGGATGATCACGTCAATAATCTTGATGCCGATAAACGGCACGACCAGGCCCCCGAACCCGTAGATGAACAGGTTGCGACGGAGCAAGGCGGCGGCGCTCATCGGGCGGTACTTAACGCCTTTCAGCGCCAGCGGAATCAGCGCGATAATAATCAGCGCGTTGAAGATCACCGCCGACAGGATCGCCGATTGCGGCGTGCGCAGGCCCATGATGTTGAGCGCGTTCAGGACCGGGAACGCGGCGGCGAACATCGCCGGGATGATGGCGAAATACTTCGCCACGTCGTTGGCGATCGAGAACGTGGTCAGCGCGCCGAGCATCAACGTATCGTTGTGTCCCTCGGCTGCGGCCCATAACGCAACCG
>CAYLJO010000523.1:0-2109 GCA_964383905.1 uncultured Blastocatellaceae bacterium | reverse complement strand
CAAGCTGACGGGCGAAGGCCTCGTTCACAATCGCCACCTTCGGCGAGGCGGCCGTATCGTGGTCGTCGAAGTCGCGGCCCGCCAGCAACGGTGTCCCCAGGGTCTTGAAGTAATAGGGACTGACCCGGCTGAAGTAGGACTGTTCCCCCCGGTCTGAATCCGAGCCCTCCATCCAGACCTTATTGCCCCAGGCGCTTCCACCCAGGGGGATGATGTTCGTGTCGGCGGCCGAGTCAACATCCGGGATCATTCTGATCCGGTCGAGCAACTCCTGCTTGAAAGCCTGGCGGCGCTCGGGAGGGATGCCCAGGCGCGTGAGAGCCACGTTCGTGATCAGGATCCCGTCCTGCCGGAAGCCCGCATCCAGCGTTAACAGCTTGCCTAAGCTGCGGGAGAACAGAAGCGCGCCGACCAGCAGCACGAGCGAAAGGGCGACTTGCGAGACGACGAGCGCCCGCCGTAACCCGAACCGCTCGCGGCCGGCCGTCAGCCCGCGGCTGCCAACCTTCATGGCCGCGCCGGGATTGACCCAGGTTGCCCGCACGGCCGGCGTCAGCCCAAACAGCATACAGGTCAGGATGGTCATCGCCGTGGTGAAGGCGAGCACACGCCAGTCCGGGTCCAGATCAAGGAGCATGGGATCCCCCTGCGCGCTGAGGAACGAGACGAGAAACCGGCTCAGAGACTGGGCCAGGAAGGCGCCGAGAGCAGCCCCGATGGCAGAGAGCAGCAGACTTTCGGCCAGCAACTGCCGGATGAGGCGCCCGCGTGAGGCCCCTAAGGGATGGCCTTTGAGCGTCAGCTTCCTGCCGATGACGGAGGCATCGCCGCCGAGCTCGCGTTGCCAGAATGAATAGCTGATCACCGCACCGGGAGAGCCGCAGCCCCGCCGATCGTCGGCGGGTGTAAGGACGCGGCCTAAAATGGGGCGCACGCCCAGCACGTTGAAAAAGTCGCCGCTCACCCAAAGGACTTGGGCGTAGCGGGCCTCGCCTCCCGCCGCCATGTTGAGGGTATTCGTACCCCAGGCGAAGATGCCGGAAAACGGCTGCTGGCGGTCCCGGATCTGCTCCCAGAGCGGATTGGTGACCGTGTCGTGCCAGCTACTGAAGCTGCCCCTCGTCCCGGTCATGTCCGTAATCCGAACTTCGGCGAGCTCCTGAGGGTCCTTCACCGGGAGCGTGCGCAGGCGAACCGCATCGAGCAGTTGGAAAATCGCCGTATTGGCGCCGATGCCGAGCGCGAGCGACAGCACGGCGACTAAGGTGAAGCCGGGATTCCTGCGCAGCATGCGAAGACCATAGCGGAGGTCCTGCCAGAGGTCTCCAATCACGTTCATCCTCCTCGCGCCAAAGACCAGAGACTCACTTTTGATTTGCCGCGCGACCCGCGGCAGTTCCTGCGCCAGCAATCGGCTCTCACTCAACTCCGCGAGCACGGCACGATAAGCTTCCTCATCGGTAGCGCCGGCCGCGCGCAACTCCTCATAGCAATCTTCGAGATGCTGTGCCAGCTCTTCAACAATCTCCGCCTCCCGCGCGGCCTCGAGCCTCAGCCCCGCCAGACGCTTTCTGATCTCTGCTTTCCACTCAGGCATGTTCGGCCCCCGTGATCCGGTTGATCGCCTCGACGAACGCGCGCCAGCCGCTGCGCTGGGCCGCCAACACCCTCCTGCCTTCCGAGGTCAGCCGGTAATAACGTCGCCGCCGCTGGCCGGCCTTCTCCACCCAGCGCCCCTGAATCCAGCCGCGCTTCTCGAGCCGGTACAGGAGCGGATAAAGGGAGGCGACGTTGAAAGCCAGCACGCCCTTCGAGCGCGCCTCGATCAGCTTGCTGATCTCGTAGCCGTGCCGAGGCCGGCCTTCAACGAGCGAAAGGATCAACAGCTCGGCGCTGCCCTTCTTCAACTCGCGGTCGAGCATCCGGGAGCCTATATATGACATAGCTACATATTATTTAGAAACATGTCTCCCGTCAAGGCGAGCAGCAAACAAAAAATTTGAGCCGCAGAGGGCGCAGAGGACACAGAGGGAGACGGGGAAGAATTTGAGATTGGAAATTTGAAAAGAGGAAGAATTTCAGATTGGAGATTTAAGATCTCAGAAGTGG
>CAYLJO010000522.1:0-2110 GCA_964383905.1 uncultured Blastocatellaceae bacterium | reverse complement strand
AGATCGTTGGAAGCATGGATTGCGTAAGGGGCAGCTCAAGATTTGTGAGGTCCTGAATCAACAGGCTAGAAAGGCGTATCGAAGAGTTGGAGGCGCTCAATCAAAGTTCTCTTTATAACAGGATCGCTGATTCACCGTCTGGAAGCAATGTGAAGGTGGGTACGATCTATAGAAAAAAGAGAGGTCGAGACTCAGATGAATGGCCGGAGGAAATCGATGGTTGATTACCTTTTAATACGCTAACAAAAGCAGCTAGCGGCCCCAAAAGGCAATGAAAATCGCCATCAGGAGAATCAGCAGGTAAAAAAGCGTGTTTCTTGTATTTTGATAGAGCCGTTTGTTCTCTTGGGCGAGCCTCTCTTTATAGATGGAGACAAGAAGGGCCCCACAGAGTAGGACTATGAGCCAGCCTATTAATGGCAAGAGGGGCTTATTCATGAATCTATGGTAGGAGCGTTCGAATCAAGTTTAATCTTTTATCTCACCCTGTTCTTTTCCTTCAGCTCCCTCATGCGCTCCATTTCCACCTCTTTCTTCTCCTGCAAGACCTCGGCGTTTGATTTGATTGAGCCTTCATTAATGCGGTGGACCGCGTCCTTAATCTGCGCCATGGTCATCCCGCGCAAGCTTTCGAAGGTGAATTGATGGTTGAGCAGGATGGTGAAGAGCTTGGAAACTGTCAGCTCCTCAAAGACATAATCTTTTGCTTTCCTGGTGGCTGTCATAATTCAAAAATATTTTACTGTATAATATTCTGAATCGTGAGCGCCTTCCAAAAGCGGAACGTGTCCCCTGAAAAATATCTTATCCCTGAATTATACACGTTTAATCATCCCATTTTGTAAGAGACCTGGCAGGCTGCTGAAAAACTAAACTTTCTCTCCACAAGATGACGGCCATCATTTATAATGCGGCCCAAGATAATGTAGTCCAACGCCAACGACAGGGAATTGGCCTGCGTGAACAGATCCGACCCCGGATCCACTATAGGACTAGGGCTTGTGCCAGTTGCTTGCTTTAAAGGCAGGCGAGGTATGTTTGCAGCAATCCAACTCCTACCATGTTCCAAATGATTCTAGGGCAATTCTGAAGTGGATTCTGAGGAGAGTCTGTCGGTGCGCACAGGCAACTCAGAGGGGTAAGGGAATGGCGTAATGATGGCTATCCGATGAAGATGCCCCGAGCAGATCGCGAAATATCAGCGCGAAGCGGAGGAACGGCTGCATAACGATTGGGCTTATCTCGCCCGATACCGCGAGGAGAACGCCAAGCTCGGCCCGCCCGCGCCCGGCGAGAACCGGGTCGTCTTCATGGGCGATTCGATCACGGATGCGTGGGGCCGGCTGATCGGCCGCTTCTTCCCGGCCAAGCCCTATATCAACCGCGGCATCGGCGGGCAGACGACGCCGCAAATGCTCGTCCGCTTCCGCCCTGACGTGATCGCGCTCAAGCCCAAAGCGGTCGTCATTTTGGCCGGCACCAACGACATCGCGGGAAACACCGGCCCGACGACGCCCGAGATGATTGAGGACAACCTCATGTCGATGGTCGACCTGGCGAGAGCGAACGGGATTCGGGTGGTGCTCGCCTCGGTGCTGCCAGCCTACGACTATCCGTGGCGCCCGGGGCTCAAGCCGGCCGGCCAGACGCGCCGCTCTCAATGGATGGATCAAAGAGTATGCCGCGAGGAACGGGATCGTATATCTCGACTACTATTCGGCGATGGTCGATAACCGGCAAGAACTGAAAGCGGAATTAACCTTCGACGGGGTTCATCCGAACGAAGCCGGGTATGCGGTGATGGGGCCGCTGGCTGAAAAGGCGATCGCCGAAGCGTTAGGCCGGCGGTGAAGGAACTACCGATGCAGGTGAGGGGTCGGGGTGGGTGTCGGCAGTGGCTACTACCATTGCCCTAACTCTTGAAGAATAGGCCGCCACGGAATAAGTCACACGACGTTGGCGCGAGTCCACACACCGCGGCGCGTCTTGCCGCGACCCCTTTCTGATCTCAAGGCGTCAAGATAACAACCTGCTTAGCCGGGAGCACAGTTCTCCCAAAGCGGGAGCCGAACTATGGGGTCGTCTCGGGTGATTGAGTCTTCAAGATTTC
>CAYLJO010000521.1:0-2116 GCA_964383905.1 uncultured Blastocatellaceae bacterium | reverse complement strand
GAAACAGTTTTATCGCAAGTTCCCGCAGTACCGTGAGGCCACCATCACCGCCCGCGAATTCGAGCCCGGCGAACGGGTGGAAGTCGATTATGCCGGCGATCCGATCGAGTGGTACGAGATCAAGACCGGCGAGATACACAAGGCGTATGTGTTCGTTTCTGGCCTGGGGTTTAGCCAACTCTTGTTTGCTTGGGCGGCGGAGGATATGAAAAGCCGTAATTGGCTCGGCTGTCACCGGCGGATGTTTGAGTACTATGGTGGCGTACCTCACGTCACCGTTCCAGACTGTTTGAAGACAGGTGTCGTCAAATGTCATCTGTACGATCCCGATCTGAACGAAGACTACGCGTATTTAGCCGCGCACTTCTCCACGGCAATTGTTCCTGCACGCGTGAGACGGCCCCGCGATAAGGCTATCGTGGAAGGACTGGTCAAAGTCCTGTGTCGCTACTTTCGCTTCCGCTTTCGTCGCTCCCGATTTACCTCTATCGCCGAGATCAATCGCGCGCTGATGGTCTGCGTCGAGCGCATCAACGAGCAGACGCACCGCCGCTTTGGCGTCTCCCGACGTGAGCGGTTCGAGAAGATCGAGAAAACCGCGCTCAAGGCCTTACCGTCAGTGGAGTACGACGGCGGCGAGTGGAAGTCGGCGAAGCTGCACGCTGACTGTTACGTTGTCATCGACGGCGATTATTACAGCGCACCCCATATCCACCGACACAAAAAGCTACGAATCAAGCTCACGGAGCACCATGTCGAACTCTTCCTGAATCTCGAGCGCCTGGCGATCCACCCGCGCTGCCGGCAAAAAATGGGTCTACGGATCAAGATCCTCGCGCACTTCCCGGCGAACTCTGTGGCGTTCTACGAGGCAACGCCTCAGAAACTGTTGTCGCAGTCGCGCTTCATCCATCCGGATCTGAACACGTTGTTCCTCGAGTTGTTCAATGCCGACGTCTATGGCCATATCCGTCGTGCGATGGGTTTGGTCGCGGCGTGCACGAAGGAAATCAGTCGCTCCGGTCACGCGCTGGCAAGCGAACACATCGGCACCGCCATCGCGACCATGCGGCGCTACAAACGCATCCGCACACCGTACTTCCAGGAGTTGCTCACGCAGGCGCGTAAACAGTCCATGAATCCACAGCCGAACCGCGAGATCGTGCGCCGGCCAGGTAATCCATTTCTCCGGTACGTTGGCGGCGTCGCGCTGCAGGCCACTGACGAACCTTCCATCTCACCGACTGCAGCCCAGGAGAATCTCCCGTTATGAGTATCGCCATTGCGAAGAACCACATGGCCGAGATGAACATGCACGGCATGCTCGCCGTCTTAGATAAAACACTCATCGAGGCCACTCGAGACAAAATCAGTTACACCGAGTTTGCCGATATCTTGTTGCAGGCGGAAGCCGACTACCGCCAAGAGCGAAAAACAGTCAACCGCATAAAAGCCGCCAAGTTCACTGTGCGCCCCGCGCTCGAGGACTTCGACTTCACCGCGAAACGCTCCATCACGAAAGCGGAAATCAAGGAAATCTACACTCTCGGGTGGCTCAACGATGCACGTCCACTGCTGCTCATCGGGCAAACAGGTGTTGGGAAAACGTTCATTGCTCAGGCGATCGGCCTACACGCCTGCGCAAACGGAAAGTCAGTCCTCTACATGAACATCACCAGGCTTCTGGAGAATCTAGCAATCGCCCGTTCCGGTGCGACCTATCTTCGCTATCGCGACAAACTCGCCAAGTTTGATTTGATTATTATAGACGAGATGGGAATGCGGAATTTTACGGCGACCGAAGCCCAAGATCTGTGTGAAATCATTGAAGAGCGATCGATCAATAAGTCGATCGCATTTACATCCCAACTTCCCGTAGCCCACTGGAACGAGGTCATACCCGACACCGTGATCTTCGATGCCATCCGCGATCGACTGGAGCACTCGGCGCTCACCATCACCATTACCGGCGAGACGTACCGAGGCGTCAAAGCCAGAAAACTTGCCTCAAAGAAAAAGGACGCGTAGAACTCCCCAACCGCGGCTCCGCCGGTAACCCATGCAAGGTGGGTCCATTTACCCGAAACCGGGCGGGTCCATTACGCGAAATCGTGCA
>CAYLJO010000520.1:0-2120 GCA_964383905.1 uncultured Blastocatellaceae bacterium | reverse complement strand
TCCAGTTAATAACTTTAATAATTAGCCCCCACCCCTAAGTTTGATGGTCGTCAACGTCCCCAACGAAGGAACGAAGCACAGCGAGGTTGCGCGCGTCGTCGCCGATCTCGTCCTGCGGTGTTTCGAGCAGGAAGGCGGCGTGCGCGAGCTTCGGGTGACGCGCGGCGCGGCGGAGGGCTTCACGACCGATGTGGCCGAGGCCGATGTGCCAGTGGCGATCAACGCGTGAGTTGTAGTCGGCTTTCGAATCGTTGAAGTGAACGGCGAGCACATTGGCAATGCCGGCATTGTGGTCGAGCGATTCGATGGCGGCGGCGAGGCCGTCTTCGTCGCGGATGTCGTATCCGGCGGTGAAAGCGTGCGCCGTGTCGAAGCAAACTCCGAGTGGGAGGCGTGGACAGGCTTCAATTATTTCGCGCAGGTGCTCGAAACGATGGCCGATGCAAGCGCCCTGCCCGGCCGTGTTTTCCAGCAAAATGCCTAACGAGCCGAGATCCAGACCGTCGCACGCGACCTTCAAGCTCTCTGCACATGTCCTGATCCCGTCGGCCTCACACGCGCCTTTGGCACTGCCGGGATGAACAACCAGGTAGTCCGCGCCGAGCAGAATGGCGCGCTGGATTTCTTCACGAAACGAGGCGCGTGATTTTTCGCGGATGTGATCATCTGCGGCGGCGAGATTGACTAGATAGTTGCAGTGAATCACAACGGGCGAAAGATTAGTCGCACCGCGGACGGTGCGGAAGCGCTCGACTTCTTCACCGGTGAGCGGGCGGGCGCTCCAACCGCGCGGGTTGCGCGAAAACAGTTGCACGGTATCGCAACCGAATTGCTGCGATTTCAAGAGCGCGTTCTGCAGCCCGCCCGCAATGGGTGCGTGGAAACCGATACGGGGCCTGGGATTTGTAGATACACTCACTGGCTTATCTTGGCCATGGATTAATTTGCCTCTTGATCCAATCTGTCAATGGTTTAATGAATCAATGAGTATACGAGCAACTTGCTTATTTCTTCTGAACCTGTTCCATCACGCGTAGGATGTTGCCGCCGAGAATCTTATCGATATCGGCTTCGGAGTAGCCGCGCCGTACGAGCTCTGCTGTCAGGTTCGGAAGGTCCGCGACCGAAGCGAGGTCGCGCACGGTGGCCTGGATACCGTCGAAGTCAGAGCCGATGCCGACCGCATCGATGCCAACGAGTTTAATGATGTGATCGATGTGATCGACGACGCGCGCGACGGTGACCGGCGGCAGACGCTTAGCATACTCCTGCCGGCGCACACGATCGCGCGCCATCTTCTTGTGCCCGGCGTCACCATGCTCTTCGTCCGACGCTTTTTTTACGAGCGGCGTAATCAACACATCAACCTGACTCCTCTTTTCGTCCCAGCCGGGCTCAAGGAATGCAGGGTAGAAGGGGACGCAACAAACGCCGCCCGTTTTTGCCAGCGCGCGCAACTGTTCGTCGTCGAGGTTACGTGCCACGTGGGCAATCGCGCGGCAGCCGGAGTGGGTGGCGATGACGGGTTTGGTTGAAGTGTTGACGATGTCCCAGAAGGTTTTATCGGAGACGTGAGAAACGTCAGCCATTATGCCGAGGCGATTCATCTCGCGGACGACGCGCTTGCCGAAATCGTTGAGGCCGCGTGCTGCGCCCACCGTATCGCCGGAGGAACCAGCCCAGGATGTGCTTACGGTCCACGTTGGCGACATGTAGCGCACGCCTATACGGTAGTAACGCTCGACATTCTCCAGCCGCTCATCAATGACGTAGCCGCCCTCAAGGCCCATCAAAGCCGCAAGCTTTCCTTCAGCGGTGATGCGGCGCACATCATCCGCGGTTGTGGCGAGCGCCCATGTCTCGGGATGCTTTTCGGCAAGGGCGCGTACGGCGGCGATCTGCTTGTCCGCGCGCTCGATAGCGCCCGCCCCACCGCCTCCATACAGTTCCGGCTCGACCCAGATTGAGAAGAATTGCGCCTTAAGCCCACCCTCCTTCATGCGCACGGCATCGAAATGGCCGTCCGCGAGTCTCTGATCGAGGTCAATATTTTCGTCAACGAGCCGCTGCGTCGTGTCGGCGTGCATGTCAATGCTGATGGCGCGGCGGTGAATGGAGAG
>CAYLJO010000519.1:0-2127 GCA_964383905.1 uncultured Blastocatellaceae bacterium | reverse complement strand
ATGATTTTGTCTAATGTGGCGCTCATCTCTTACTACCTTTCTCACGCCGCATCGGTCAATCGAGCCCGGCGGCAGGTTTCGCCCGTGAACGGCTTCAGTCAGAATGAGTTCTAGCTCCTGCGCCAGACTCCGGTGCCCGGCACGTGCGCGCCGTTCTAACGACAGTTTTAACTCCACGGGCACGTACGCCCCGATGAAGACCCCTTTATTTGTTCCCATCCCCGGCCCTCCCATTCTTGTCCAGCCACCCTGAACCTCAGTTCACATACCCCCGATGTAGCGGTTAGCGATCTCCAAAGCGTTGAACTCCTCCGACTGCGCTTCCCTGACCATCCGCTCCAGCTCCGTTTTGTAGAGCTCCATGCGCGGCCCCTCGGTGTAGGGCAACCCGAGGCTGCGTCGGTAGCCGTGGATGTGGTGATAGACGCCCTTGCAGATGGTAAACCACAGCACCTCCTCGGGGATTTGCGAGGCGCGGACTGAACACGCCTCACGGCACAATGCTTCATACTGGGCGAGGCTGAGTGTCTTCATCCCCGGCTGGTGCGCGCTCATCTACTGCCGCCTCCCTTTCTCGCGGACGTGACCACCGCCCTGGCGTTGCTGCTTGCGCGCCTGCCGGCACATCTTGCACCGCTTCGGGGGGTCGATAAAACCTTTCTCGCGGAAGAATTCCTGATCGTCGGCGCTCCAGAGAAAGGTGGTGCCGCAGTCAGCGCAGGTCAGTTGCTTGTCTTGAAAATGGCTCACCTCACGTCCGCCTTTCTCTCTTTGGAGGTCGCCGCTGCTCTGGCGTTGCTTCCGTAGCAGTCGGCATGTCTTGCAGCGCCCGGGCGTGTCTTTAAAGCCTTGCTCGGCTTCGATAGGCCTGCTCGCCAATAGTCAAGATGAACTGGTCGCCGCAGTACACGCAGGTCAGTTGCTTGTCTGGAAATTCACTCACTTCACCTGCGCCTTTCTGAGCTTGTCCTCAGCCTTCCCTTCGGTCACTTCCTGGATCTGCTGGCCGGCGATGTTGAGGAGTTCGCCCACGACCTGCTTTATTTCGGTCGGCGCACCCGGGTGGGCGTCCAGAAATTTGCCGAGCACCCTCTGAAAGTCATTGAGGGAAGCGATCCGGCATTCTTTAATAAGTTTCTCGCCCTCTTCTTCGGTCATTTCTTGCCTCTCTTCCTGCCCCTGGAAGGGCTATTGCCGATGCTGTGTGCCCCTGTGGCGAACCAGCCCCTCGGATCTGGCTTGAGGGTCAAACGAGCGGGGAAGTAGCCGGGCACGCCAATCACCCCCCAGCTACGTCTCGTCAATGCCGGTGCTGACCATGCTGTCCTGATGCCGCCTCCCCGCGACATTGAACAGGTGGCGCAAAAGGCCGCGGACGGTGCTCGTGTCGCCCTCGCCCTCGGTCGGCTCAGGTGCGCCTTGGTCAGCCTCACCTAGGAAATGGGAGAGTTCTTCGCGGACTATCTCCCTGACTCGTCGCTCATCTTCTTGGTTCACCTCTTGCCGCCTTTCTTATTGGCTTCATGGTTTCGCTCACATTGGTCGCACCGTCGAAGCGTGCCGGATGTGAGAGCCTCCGCCGCCGGTGCGGTAAAGACCTGCGGGCGCGCGACGCGCTTACCCCTGCCGTTGGAGGCGGGGAAGGTCGCATGCATGCCGCACGTGGTGTCTACCGTCCTCAGGCTTCCCTGATCGGTGACAGTCCCGTGGTGGAGAAAGGCCTCTCCCGGCAGCACGATGAACGCGACGAATGTGTTGCCCCACATTACTTCCTGCCGCCTTTCTTGAGCGAGTACTTGCCGCGCTTGAGCCCATCCCCCGGCCTTCATAGCCCGCGCTTCTAGCGGCCCGGTTTTGTCGCCAAGATCAGCGGTGAAGGCTGCGGCGTCCGCTTAAGCTCCCGCCGAAATCTTCTCCCCTACTCCCTTTCGCTTCCATCGTCGCACGCCAGCCCCTCCGCGCGCCCAGCCGTGCGCCTTCTGTCGCCGCAAGGGGAATGCTTTTCAAATCCATCCGAAGGGAGACTTTGAACCATGATTCGACTCTTGAACGCCGAGTAACTCAAGAAGGCAATCGAGCGCGCGAAGCAGAGCGACCTGCTAGTGCAGCGGACGAGCATCTATCGGC
>CAYLJO010000518.1:0-2129 GCA_964383905.1 uncultured Blastocatellaceae bacterium | reverse complement strand
GCCGCCGATGAGCGCGCCGAGCCCGGCGCCATAGCCCGCGCCGATCAGCGTCGTCAATTTATCGCGGTGTTTTTGCCAGAAAGTGCGGTGGTCGTAGCGGTAGTAAGCCGGTAGCGCGCGCCGGCTACAGGCGCGCGCATAACCCGGGTAATAGGTGCGGGCATAATAGGCACGGCGAGCATACCTTCGGTGGCGGCAAGCCCCAGCCACCGTTGCGGTGGTGGCGCCAATCGTCATCACCATCACAAGAATTGCCAGTAATCTTTTCATCGAAGGGCCTCCTTACTGCAACTTAAAAATTGGAACTAAAATTACAGGGGAGAGCATCGGCGAAACTGCGACGAAGTGATCGCCCGGGCCTCAGCGCTTGATCCGCTGATTTCTACGCCGACGGCGTAGAAAATTGGCCGTCCTGACTTCGTGCGACACACATATAGCAAATAAAATGGTGACGGGCAACTCTTTTATCGACTGCAACACGTCAGCTATGTCCCCGGCAGGCGGCGACGTCGGATGATTGAGTAACAGGCGGTCGGCCGAGCGGCCCAACACCGGTGCAGGTATACTTGCCGGCCGCATGATCATTGACTCATTGCCGGAGTTCGCATATTGTCCTAACAGCCCCGAATGCTTACGCGCCTTGGCTCGCGCGAGATCAAAAGAGTTCCACTGTCCAGCTTTAGTCAATTCGGGTGCTGTAGCTTATTACAGTTTGTGAGGTTCTGATGTCTGCTGCCCAAAAAGATTCTCCGCCATTTCTGAACATCAAAGAGCGTCAGGCCGGGGATGTCACCGTCCTCGACCTCGAAGGTAATGTCATTATGGGGGGTGGGAGCGCCGAATTGCGTAGCGCGATCCACCGCTTGATTAGCGAAGGCAGGAAAAAGATTCTTTTGAACTTTGCCCAGGTCAAATATGTCGATTCCAGCGGTATCGGCGAGCTTGTTGCCAGCGTCGTATCAATCGGCAGCAGGGGCGGGCAAATGAAGTTGATCAATCTGTCGGAGAGGGTTGATGAAGTGATGGGTATCAGCAATCTTCTGTCGATATTCGAGGTCTATGATGATGAATCGAAGGCGCTAAATGACTATGAATGAGCCACACCGATCATGCCATGATAAGCGATTTCAGGTGATGGCAGCGGGCAACCGCCATGTAACTTTTTTAGACCGGAGCGCCTGCTGATTTAAGCCGCTTCCGTGGCCACATCAATCAATCTCTCCGCCCGGGCATTTGTCTCACTCACGCCTTTTAGCTTATCAAAGTACCCCTCGACATCAACCTCTTCAACCCAATGAAACAGATGCGGGTTATCTTCATTGGCCATCACTGCCCTCAATCGCGCCAGCCCTTTATCGCTGATCGGCCCGCTGTTCCCTTTGACTTCGGGCCTGTTCTTGACATGCCACACCACGACGTAAGATTTTTCTTTCATCCACGTTCCCCTTCTGAGACAGAGTGAATCGACCGTGCCCCACTCATCTTGATCCTTGCAGATTCATCCTTACCGCTTCAGCCTCATTTAGCGCATCCAGCACTTCGCGTATTACAACCTCGAGTTTATTGAGCAGGCGTGGGTCATTGGTTTTGCGTTGCGCCCTTGAAAGATGAAAGTAAGCTGTTGAGATTTCCGCGGCCACGGTGGTCGCGGTATTTCTCCGCGCGCCGGTTGTATCTTTAGCATTTAAGGCGGTGTCAGACATCTCCTATTCTTACAACGACTTCCCCCGTGAGGGAATACCGTGTTTAGCAGCAGGATGGCCTTTGATGATTTGAAGAAACTCGTAAGCCGGTAGATTTTCCAGACTCTGATAATCCTGGCCATTCGCGGCCCAGGTCGGGAAGCCTGTCGGGCGGTGGAATCGGCGTGGGATTCGACATTTATTGTAAACAGGATACCTTCGTTGTAGAGGAGTTCAGCAAAGATATCCTGCGGTGCGGCACTACTCTGCGAGGGAAGGTCGCACCGCAAATCTTTTAACCGCAATCCTTGATTCTCCCGACAAACAGCCTTCCAATATCTGCTTCCAGCTTTTTCCTGCGTCATCCTCCGAGTCCTCCGCGGTGAACATCGCTTTCTTCCGCAGGTTAGCTGACCGGCTTGCCATCGACAGTGACAGTATTACCTA
>CAYLJO010000517.1:0-2130 GCA_964383905.1 uncultured Blastocatellaceae bacterium | reverse complement strand
CTAACGGAATCTAACGAAATCCAACGATTTTTTTCTCCCGGGCGACAAATGACGACGAATCCCGACGAAATAAAATTTGCCGGAACGCTTGAGATTGCGGTAATCGGCTGAAAACAGTAGACTTATAAGGATATACCAGCGGCCTAAGGCTGACCGGGTGTCAACCTGAGAATAGCCCACTACCATCGTGGTTCGCGTGTGGCCGCCTTGCGCCTTTGCTGAGATCTTTTAGGTATTCCTATACCTGATTCACCTCAATCCCTACTTGATCGGCACATCCAGCAGCGTCACCCAGTACTGCACCGATTGCAGGACGAAGCCAAGCACGACCAGACCCGCTCCGATGGCCCCCAGCATCCGACCCGGCAGATGATCCACTTTCCGCTCGATATAAGGGACGAGTGTCCCCAGAACTATACTGAGGATCCCGATGCCTAATCCTGTTTTCACGCCGAACCTCAGGCCCTGCGCGCCATCGTGAGCCAGTATCCCGCTGATCGTTCCGCCAATGCCATAGCCGATGGTGCGGTTGAGTGCCCCTAAGAGCTGCCGCTTTCTGATCCTTGGCCGGGTGTCAGGTTGCAACTCAGCGGTCGGGACAAAGCCCAGCTTGTAAGCAAACATTTGCCCCAGTCCGCTCAACAGGCCGAACCAGATGCCGAAGGCACGCCCCAGGACGAATGCCGCACCAATCCCGAAACCGATCCCCCGGATCACGTTCCAAAGGGCGATGTATCTCCAGGGTGCCGGGAGCTTGCCCTCTGAGGCGCGGGCAAATTCGTGTCCGAAAGTGGCGCCGAGGGCGACCCCGCCCGCGATGCCGAAAGGCAGGCCGAGCGGCAGGCCGACGCCGACACCGAAGAAGAGGCCGTAGGTGACCACTCTGGTGAGTGTGCGCAGGGGGCCGTGTTTCCCGCCGAGTAAATCATAGGCCAGATACATACCGCCCAGTAGATCAAGCGTGATGCCGATGACACTGATCAGGGCAATGCCGTGCCTGTCCATGCTGACTTCTGCCTTTTGGTCTGACCAGCGTATACGAGCGCACCCCGAGGCTCAAATCTGCCCCGAGGAAACGGCAATAGAATATCCGGAACTGGAAAGCGGAAGACGCTCTCCGGCGGGCGAGAAATTCAAGTTCGCTATTACAGGTGAATCAAGTATATGGATGCCTTTTAATGCTACTCCGGTTCTTTGAGGCTGGCGTCAGAATTCCCTCAAGATTTTTCTCTCTACCGTCGTGAGTCTAGAAGTCATCCCTAAACCCTTTTGAGAGTGATCAAAGCACAAGCGAGATGAACCATCGCTTCAAAGTTCTTAACATTGCGCTCGTAGCGGGCCACCAGGCGCCGAAAGTTTTGCAGCCACGAATTTGTCCGTTCGATGATCCATCTGCGCTTGTAGCGTCTATGCTTTCGCCCGTCCTGATGTGTCGCCACTCGGTTGTTCTTCCGCCGCGGGATGATCGGCTCGATCTCACGCTTGACCAGCAGCGCTCGCGCCGGGTTGCTGTCATCGGCGCGGTCTGCAATCAACCGCTCCGGCTTATGTGGGCGACGGCGCTCACCGCGGCGACGTTTCACTTTGACGCTATCGAGCGTCTTTTCGAGAAGTTTGACTTCCGAGGGGGAAGCCTTCTCCACGCAAAGTCCTCTCGGAGTACCCTGGCCATCTGCCAATACCATAAGCTTCGTCCCCTTGCCGCGTTTGGTCTTGCCCACACGGTCGCCCCTTTTTTCGCCACCACGAACATGCCATCAACAAAGCACTCGTTCCAGCGGATCTTGCGCGCGTCATTAAGTTGGTCAAGAAAAGCGCGCCATAAGTTTAAGAGGGCCCCGCTCTCAGCCCACTCCGAGAGGCGGCGATGGACAGCGCTTTTGGAGCCATACCTTTCAGGCAGTTCGCTCCACGGTGCGCCCGTCCAGAGGATCCACAGTATGCCTTCAAAGCATTGGCGGTCGCTTAGTGGCGGACGACCACCGCGCTTGTTCAGTTTACGCCTTGGGAGTTGGGCTTCGATCAACTCCCACTGTTTATCTGTTACGGCTCGCCAAGCCATAGAGTACCTCCACGGCTTGGTAAGCTATCGAATCAAAACTACTTGTCAACCAGTTTAGGGATGACTTC
>CAYLJO010000516.1:0-2130 GCA_964383905.1 uncultured Blastocatellaceae bacterium | reverse complement strand
CGGGGGTTACTTGCCCGCCTTTGCCGTAGGGTAGTGTTCTAAGCCCACGCGCAGCACTCGTACCAGTGCTTGCGACAGTGATCTTTCCTCACGTTCCGCAATCTGTTCGAGCTCTTGACGCATCTCGGCTGGTACATGGCCTGATATAGGCACGCCTGAATTACTGCTCGGCGGTCTACCTCGTTTGCCGGCCTCTATCTTCTTCCTGCTCAAAACGGCTCCTCCTTCGGCCTATGTATAACAAATCCTGCGATATTCTTCAATAGAAAAAATATTTCTACAAAAAGCACATTTATTCTATTTTTCCTATTGACAAAATAGAACCTATAGATTAATATATTTGTGTCAGTTGGAAATCACAAAAGGAGCTAAAACCAAATGTTCATCCTGAAATCAAAAGAGCAGATCCGGAAGGCGATCGAGAGGGCCAGAGCCAATCACACGATGGTCAAATTCCAGAAGTTCGGCGAGTACCTGGTGAAGGGAAACGCCGGCAACTTCTACACGGTCAGGTGCGAGCGCCGCGGCGGTGAAAAAAGAGTGGACTGCACCTGCGTGGCCGGCCAGTTCGGCACCCCCTGCTACCACGCCGCCTCCGCGCTATCGCTCCACGTCGGGCTGGCTGCGCAGCGGGCCCATTAAGCGAAACGGGCCAGGTAGGCGATCTCCCGTCCGCCCCCCGGCCCTACTACATCAACCCAACCCCTCCCCAACCGGTTTCAAGGAGGAAAGTCAGATGCGCAGTGATAGTACCACACCAAAGAGATGCAAACGGGCCGCCCGGGGTACCAGGCCCGGGCGGCCCGTCACCGGCCGCCCAAAATCACATCAAGGCGGCCCTTCTCCAACTCCCCAGACTCTGCGAAAGGAAAGTCAGATGCCGGGTGATTCTACTACCACAAACCTAAGCGCGCCACAGGGCGCACAAGTTAAGGGTTCGCCCGCCGCCGCCGAGCAACTGGAGCGGGCGCGCACGCTCGTCCGCTTCGTGCTACGCACGGCCTGCGGCGGGCCTCTCTGCTTCGACACACTGGATCAGATCGGCCGGGCGCTCGACGCTGCGCTGCGCGACCTGGACGAGTTGAAGATTAGCCTGATAGTTGCTCAGAGGAGGGCGCTCAGTTGATCGAAAGCCGACTTCCACTTGCGCGATTGGGCGGATCACTCACCGCCAGGCGGGGCAGGGAAGAGGGCCCGGCGCCGAGGGCCTTCACCCTCATCGATGGGTGGAAAGAAGCGGCGCGCGCATTCCACAGCACGCACAGAGTGGCCACGGCGGCGGATTTCGAGGAGCTGTGGCCGTGGCTCTTAACCGGCATGTCTCACGCCATTACGCGGGCGGTCTCGATCGAGCTGCGTGCGATGGCCGCAGGCGAGCCTTAATTAGATGGAGGAGATTACACTCATGAGTAAAGAAGAAGGTACGCAAGGCGCAGCGCAGGGGATTGCCACGGCAGTCCTCGATGTTGCGCATCACATCAATGCTATTCTCAATCACCCGGACGCGCCCAAGTCGCTCCGCGACGACCTGACCGACTGGCTCAGCGACCACGTTGAGGTGGACACCAGAAACCTCGCCGATCTGCTGCCGAAAGCGTCCGGTCGAGGCCAAGCGCCCGATACAGTCCGGGCGGGCGGGTACAGTCCGGAGGTCGAAGCAAGGCGCGGGGAATCGGAGCAAGAGATGGAGGCCTATATTAAAGGGGACGAAGAGATCGCCGACAAGCTTGCCGACTTCATGGCGGACCCGCTCATATCGATGGATGTATGGGACTTCGTCGCTTGCAGTCTTGAAGAACTCGGTAAGCGTTGCAACATGGGCTTTCAAACACCGGCGATCGTGCGTGCGGCAGTGCCCATACTTCTCAAGGACTCTGATAGCAGGGACATGATTCTCGGCATGCTAGAGGCCATTGAGAAGCGGCGCGCACAAGATGCGCTTATCTACGCCGGAAAAAGCTCGTCTCAGTAAGCGAGGAGGCGGCTGGGCGTTGCGGCCGTCCTCAAGCGAATGAGGACGTGGTTACATCCTCAAAGCTGGCGGGAAGGGTAAAGGGGCAGGGAATCATCCTTGTCCCTTTTGCTTTTCCAGCATCACACCAAAAAGCAGAACCGCCGTAAGTGTTTCCA
>CAYLJO010000515.1:0-2145 GCA_964383905.1 uncultured Blastocatellaceae bacterium | reverse complement strand
ACCTATTTCTGGTGGCGCAACATCAAAGGCATCCACGAGTCGTCTGACGACGCGCTGAAGATCATGTACGTCACGACTGCGATGGTGGTGCTGCTCATCATCTGGTGCGGATTTACCATTCTCACCCGGCCGGATAAGCAGAGACTGCCGCCGTCGCCGGCCCCGCATAATTTAAGATTCAATCACGACGCCGTCGGGTGGATGCCCAAAATTTTGCCGGGGGCTTTCCGTGAGTTGCCCTCCGAGGCCCCTCCCGCCGATTCCCCGACGCCTGATCAAGCCAGACCCGAGCCGCGCTACGGACTTGTGCCCGACGCGGGAGCATTAATCGGTCTGATCGGCATTCTCATAGCCTTCGGCCACTCGATTCTCGCCATGTCGGGCGAGGAGTCGCTGGCGCAGGTCAACCGTGAGCTCGAGTACCCGAAGCACCAGAACCTGATGCGGGCCGGGATGGTGATCTTCGTCTACTCGCTGCTGTTCACCTCGCTCGTCTCTTTCTTCGCCTACGCGATCATCCCGGACGACGTGCGGCCACGCTATTTCGACAACCTGATTAGTGGCATCTCGATGAACCTGGCCGGGCCGTTGACGCTCAGACTGCTGTTCCAGGCGTTCATCGTCATCGTCGGGTTTTTGATGCTCTCGGGCGCGATCAACACGTCGATCATCGGGGCCAACGGCGTCCTTAACCGTGTCGGTGAGGACGGCGTGTTGACCGCCTGGTTCCGCGCGCCGCACAAGAGGTACGGGACAACCTACCGGATGATCAACATGATCGTGATCCTGCAGATCGTCGCGATCATTAGCTCGCGCGGCAACACTTTCGTCCTGGGCGAGGCCTATGCTTTTGGCGTGATCTGGTCATTCTCTTTCAACTCCTTATCGATGCTGGTGCTGCGCTTCCAGAATAAGTCTGAGCGTGAGTGGAAAGTGCCGCTCAACATCAGGCTCGGCAGGCACGAGATTCCGGTCGGGCTGGGCGCGATCATGATCATGCTGTTCTCGATCGCCGGGGTGAATTTGATCACCAAGGAGGTCGCGACCATCAGCGGGATCGCCTTCACGCTCCTCTTTTTCATCCTCTTTCTCGTCTCCGAGCACCTCAATGAGCGCAGGCGCGGGGCCGCCGGGCACGTCGAGATGGACCAGTTCCGTATCCAGCCGCAGGAGGTTGTGTCCAACGATACGATCGAGGTCCGCCCCGGCAATACGCTCTGCCTGGTGCGCGACTACAACACGCTCGATCATGTTCGTAAAGCGCTGGAGCTGACGCACACCGGTAAAAAAGATCTGGTAATGATGACCGTCCAGGTGATGAGGGGCCCTAACACCGGGTATGAAAACATCGCCGAAAATCAGCTCTTCACCGGCTACGAGCAGCTGCTTTTCAGCAAAGTCGTCGCCCTCGCCGAAAAAGCCGGTAAACACGTCTACCTGCTTGTCGTGCCGTCGTCGGATGTTTTTCAAGCCATCGTGCACACCGCCGCGCAACTGGATTCGGCGGAGATCATCGCCGGGCGTTCATCCGTGATGACGCCGGAAGAGCAGGCCAAGCGTCTGGGGCAGGCCTGGGAAGGGTTGCCCCAGAAGCCAAGGCATCAGGTCAGCTTCAAGGTGGTCGAGCCTGACGGCAAGGTGGACGAGTTCTATTTAGGGGCGCACGCCCCTCAGCTTTCCGACGAAGAGATCAACCTCATCCACGAATTGTGGCTGGAAGCGGTTAAGGAGAAAGGGATGGAAGACTTCCATCATAAGGAGGTCGTCACCGTGGCGCTGAATCGTCTCAAACAGGAGATGAAAGGGAAGGGCCGGCGAGAGATCGTCGAACAGATGCGCACTCTGAAACAGAAGGATGAGCGGGCGAAGCGGTCGGCCGGCAAGGACGACGGTTAAGAGCTGAGGGCTGCAGGATGCCGCATCAACTCTACGATGAAGGTAGAGAGAGCGACCATCCGACTCATCGAGTCCTGGCTCGACAACGCCAGCAAGAGCACTAAAACGTCGCCTGATAATGCTCCCACTGCTGCTTCACCCTCGCCATGAGAGTGATGAACCGCTCATCTTTGCGCAGACTATTCAAATTGGCATCGTTCTCAAACAACGGATAACAGGGGAAGCCATCCTCAGCAGTGAACTGCAGCC
>CAYLJO010000514.1:0-2176 GCA_964383905.1 uncultured Blastocatellaceae bacterium | reverse complement strand
GCATTGATCCACCCCCAGATGAAGGTCCAGATCCCGCAGGTGACGATCCCGATGACGCCCTGGACCGGGCCCCCGTACTGGAACTGTTTAATCACTACCAAGATAAAGCAGATGAAGGATCCTATACTTGCCACGGCGACCAGCAGCCCCAACATTCCTGTGAGCCTCCTTTAAAGTTTCAGCAAACAAAGATGACACCGCTGAATAAATCAACACGCCTCCTTAGCAAAGGGTGGTAGGGTGGAACGATCTGCTATTTATGCCAAGCTACTGTTAAAGTCAAGAGATCGGCCGCCAACTGACCGCTTATCAGTTTTGAGGAGCTAACAGCCGCTCGAACATTCGCAGTCGAGGCGGCGGCCAGTTTTCATGGGCCAACCGAGTCGTCAGCCTCCACTGCCTGGCCCCTGGCTGACCTCACCGCGATGGCGGGCCATCCGACCACCCTGTGGGAGATCGTGGGAGTTGGATAGTTCCACTTATGGCGGCGTAGAGGAAGCATGATCACTTGTCACCCACTTTCTTCAACCTCTGACTGATCTTCCGGCTGTGCTTGTCTCTTCTAACAGCGATCCGTTGTTAGCTTACCGAGCCATTAAGATGGTCAGGTCCTGGTTTTCAAGCAGATGTTCAATGGCGCAACCTCCGCTAGGAAAAAGACGAACAAATCGAAGAGGTTTTGCATTGCGCGCAACTCGGCGAATCGGACTTCATATCTTCCGGCGGGAGGGTTCTGCCGCTTCGCCTCGACATCGAGCCTGTAGCTGCCGGCCGCTCCGGCCACCAGCTCAGGTTTTTCCTCCCCCTGTGGCCTGAGTTCATCATCAAACTCGGCGATCAGCTTCCCGTCCGGTCTGAGCAGCCGCGCCACCACATCGATGCCCCGCTGTTCGATGATGAAGGCGGCGTATTGCCCCTCGGTGAGTCTGATTTGATAACGATGTTTCTCCCCGCCGGACAGCCTGCGCTCGACGCGCCGACCCGGTTCGAGCACGGCGATCTCCGTCGGGTCGAGCGATCCGGTGCCCGGCTGCGCCTGTTGTGAAGGCGCGGGTATGGCCAGGAGAGTGGCGATGAGCAGAATAGTCGGGCAGAGGCTCTTGCTGATGAAGCCGGTTGCCGCGCAGCAGGTGGTTAACTGTCGAAGCATAGGGTCTCCTCCCATCGCGCATGGGCCGATATAACTTGATTCCAACGCAGTCTGCTTAATTTGATTGACCCTGTTTTCCTACGCAGTCTTCAAGGCGTTATTGATCTTGAGATCGGCATCGAAGTCTCGGTGCGCTCCCGCATCACTGCCCCGCCGTAGTTTTGCTAATTCTTTGCTCACATGTGCCAAAGCAGTTCTCGCATATTCGGCGATCGCCGAAGTCGAAATCCTTTTTTCCTTCCGTGGTTGATTTCTTAACCTCCAATGACCCCGGCCAAGTTGTGGGGCGGAGACTTACGCGGAATGTGCCCTATATCTACCACGGCGTGAGATGTCTGTCCATATCTTCCCGCGCCTTATGTGCGTCCGTGTCTTAGTTCGTGGTAACCATTTTGAACCTTATATTCAGATTGATATGGCTGTGTTGCGAAAATTATTTCAGACGCAAGAAGGTCCTCACCACTCTTGCCTTAGGCAGCGATCCCGAACAAGCTCTCGACGAACCTTGCCAGCTCTACCACATCCCTTCCTTGACCGTGGAGAGGCACGAGGTGCGGGTGATCAGGAGAGGGCGGGGTGCGTTGCGGATTCAGTGCCGGGAGTGTGGGGGAGAGGCGCCGTTAGTGACGGTGGAGGAGGCAACAGTGTTAATCGGCATTAGTTCACGTGCAATCTACCGGTTGGTCGAGGGTGGGCGCCTCCACTTTACAGAGACGGCGGACGGAGGAGTCCTAGTCTGCCTCGCCTCACTGTCTGCCATCGCCGATTGAAGGAACCTGGCGTCCCAAAGATAGAAGATTGCATGAAGTCAGGCTCAGCAATGGAGATCGGTCATACCAGTAAAAGATGGCGGGTTGGCTCTAAGCGAAACGGCGGGGCACAGACGCCCAATCGACGGCCGGTCCACAGGCTCCGCAATCAATACTATCGGACGGGCCGTCGGGCCCACTGCCGTAATGAGGTCTTATATTGGTTGTGTTGCAAACATTACTTTGAGACAAAGAGGGCTGCGAGGTGGCTCCTGTC
>CAYLJO010000513.1:0-2207 GCA_964383905.1 uncultured Blastocatellaceae bacterium | reverse complement strand
CGCCGAACTGGTGCGGCGCGTGGCCGATCAGGTCTTTATTCCTTTCACGGTCGGCGGCGGCTTGAGCACTCTCGAAGATGTTCGTGCGGTGCTTCGCGCGGGCGCTGATAAAATCTCGCTTAACACGGCGGCGGTGGAGCGGCCGGAACTGATCAGCGAAGGGGCGAAAACGTTCGGCAGCCAGTGCATGGTCGTCGCCATCGATGCGCGTCGAAGGGACGCGGGGAGCGAAGGCTGGGAGGTCTACACACACGGTGGGCGGCGCAACGTCGGATGGGACGCGGTCGAGTGGGCCATCCGCGCCGAGCGACTGGGGGCGGGAGAGATACTTTTGACGAGCATGGATCGCGACGGTACGCGTGACGGCTACGATACGAAATTGACGCGCGCCGTGGCCGATGCCGTGCGTATCCCCGTCATCGCTTCGGGCGGCGCAGGCAAGCTTGAGCATTTCTACGATGCGCTCACGGACGGAGGGGCGAGTGCCGTGCTCGCCGCTTCGCTCTTTCATTTCGGCCAGTACAAGATCGCGGATGTGAAAGATTATTTGCGCGCGCGGGGGGTCGTAGTACGATGAAGATTGCGGTTGAAGACGTCAAGTTTGATGAGCGCGGTCTCATTCCGGCCATCGTACAGGACGCGCGAACGCGCGAGGTGCTGATGCTCGCCTACATGAACGCGGAGAGTTTACGGCGCACGCTTGAGCACGGAGAGACTTGGTTCTGGTCGCGCTCGCGCGCCGAAATGTGGCACAAGGGGGCAGCTTCCGGCAATACGCAGCGTGTGAGGGATGTCCGACTCGATTGCGATGGCGACACGCTCGTCGTGCTCGTCGAGCCGGCCGGGCCGGCCTGCCACACCGGCGCGCGGACCTGCTTTCATAATGAGGTTGAAGGAGCAAACCACGGAACTGACAAGGCGGAAACGGGCTTTGAAGACACCCCGCGCGACCTCGGCACGGCTCTGCAAGAGCTTTACGCGCTTATTCAAACGCGGCGGGAAGAGCGGCCAGAAGGATCCTATACCACGTACCTCTTCAATCAAGGCTTGGATAAGATTCTGAAAAAGGTCGGCGAAGAGTCTGCCGAAACGATCATCGCGGCCAAGAATGACGATGTGTGCACGCTCGTCTCAGAAACATCCGATCTCATTTACCATCTGATCGTCCTGCTGGTCGAGCGCGGCGCCCAACTGGATGATGTGCGCGATGAGTTGGCCCGCCGCAGTAAGAAACGGGGCGGCGCCTCATGAGCGTGGACGCGACAGGTCTCAAACATCTCACGGAGTTCGCCGTTGATCTGGCGCGCGGGGCCGGCGAGATCACACTGCGCTACTTTCGCAACTCGCTGGCCGAGGTGAATACGAAGGCCGACGGCTCTTTTATTACCACGGCAGACCGCGAATCAGAACGCTATCTACGCGCTCGCATCGCGGAGAGCTTCCCGGACGATTCCATCCTCGGCGAAGAGGAGGGCGAGCGTGCGGGCTCGTCCGGCAGGCGCTGGATCATTGACCCGATCGACGGCACATACTCTTTTGTGCACGGTGTCCCGCTCTACGGAGTACTCATCGGACTGGAGATTGCAGACGAGCCGGCGGTCGGCGTTGTCAACATTCCGGCGCTCGGTGAGATGGTTTACGCCGCGCGTGGGCAGGGCTGTTTCTGGAACGGCGTACGCGCGCGGGTGACTTCAACCGCAACACTTGGGGATGCGCTGCTGCTGGCGTCGGATTTCGGAATGTGCGAGCGGTACGGGTTTGGCGCGGCAGCAGCCGACCTGCAATGCCGTGCCGGTTCGCGGCGCACCTGGGGCGATTGCTACGGGCACGTACTTGTCGCTACCGGGCGAGCCGATGTGATGCTTGATCCGGTCATGAACATCTGGGACTGCGCGCCGCTGCTGCCGGTCGTCGAGGAAGCCGGAGGGACGTTTACGGACTGGCGGGGGCAAAGCACAATTCGCGGCGGCAATGCCATCTCCACCAATGGCCTGCTCTTTAATCCGGTAATGGAAATCATCGGCGGTCACAACAGACTATAAGCCTTGCATATATGCAACATCTACATCTTTAAGGTGGTCTTCCCTCAGCCATATCTTGTAATCGCTGGAGCACCTGGCCAGAATCTCGCCAGAGCCAAGACCCTGCGGGATTTAGAGGCTGTTCAAAAAGCTGTAGAGTAAAGAGTTAAGTTCGACAATGGCCCG
>CAYLJO010000512.1:0-2223 GCA_964383905.1 uncultured Blastocatellaceae bacterium | reverse complement strand
TTCTCTCGGCGCGGGCGCGCGAGCGCGACGACAACCTGCTGTTCGTGCGCGAGCGGATGCTCAGGAGCGAGGAGGCCGACCGTGCGAGCCTGTTGGATCTGTACTTGAAGGTCTTCTGCTTAATCTTCAGGTGTTGTGAAATGGTGTCAAAGAGCCGCAGGTGGCCGACGCTGGAGCCGATGGCGGCAAGTGTTGCGCGTGGTGTAAAGTGCTGTGCAGGCGTAGTACGTTTCATTCAATTGTTCTCCTCGTCAGTTGCTCTTAATTACTGCAATGACGAAGATTCCGAATGAAATCAGTCCGAAGCAAGGGTGCAACGCAAGTAGGGTCAATCTATTTTGGGCGAAATTTGGGTTATGTCCTAACATTCGCGCAAATTAAGTCTAATGTGCTGCGAAGAGGCGATCTACAACGATCTCGCCGTAAGTGGTGGCCACGACACGCCCGACTTGCCGACCGTACCGGATTCCATCATTAGCGAAGTAGCCTTTGGTAGAAAGCGCAGCCTTAGCTCCGCAGGGTAGACCGGTCATGTCGACATCGAGTAGTTGCCAGTGCTCTGTGTAGTCGTGGCGATAAGCCGAGCTATGGGCGCGGAAGATGCTATCGATAGCTTGTTCCATCTGGTGGACGTTCTCTGCTGTGCAGGCGTCAAGGGTTCTCTGAACGACCGACTGCTCGGCACACGAGGAGCGGCCAAAGGCCCGCTGCAGGGCGAGATCGCTGAGGCAACAGCAGTTGTTCTGGTCGACATTTCGGAGAGGAGAGATCATGCGCATTTCAAAGTTCGTCGTGCTCGCGCTGCTGACCATCGGATTCTCATCACAGGATGCATCGAGGCCGGGCACGCCGCACCGCCCTCAACCCCTCATTCTTCAAGCTGACGATGGTGAGCACCTTGTGCGCCGCTCCGGTCCTACTGGAGGGTGGCCGTACATGATCAAGCTGGATCCTCAGCAAGGCAAAACTGAGGACTTCTTCGTCATGGCTGAGGTCATGCCTCCAGGCCAATCTATTCCGTTTCACATGCACCACAACGCTGAGGAGCTCCTCATCCTGGAAGAAGGCGGAGCCTCAGTGGTCGTAGGAGCGCAACGAGCCCTTGCGGGTCCACGCTCTCTGGCGTACATCCCTCGTAACACGTGGGTCTCAGCCAAGAACGTGAGCACGCACGACATTCATTTAGTCGCGATCTTTTCGCGGCATGGCTTCGACACATACATGCGTGCCATCAGCGCAAAACCGGGCGCGCCCCTAACGCCCTTGTCGCCAGCGGAGCTCACGCGACTCCGCGCTAGCGGACATGCCATGTATTGGGATCCTGCTAAAGGTGTATCGCCGCCAGGGATACCTGCGCCCTAGGCGCCTTTCACCGTGAGAGACACCATGGCTGCTCGACCTACGGCCCAGGTAAGGCCGTGAACACGCCGCCCAACAAAGCGCTTGGAGCGGACTCGCCGTTGAGTAGGCTTTATTCGTAGTTGCGTGGGCGAGCCGCTCAAGCGCAGCGTTCGGCTGCTTCCGATTCTAAACAAGTGGGAATTTCAGAAAACAGAAACATAATCCACTTGATATGTTTTTATTGCACCGATTGTTTGTATAGATGCTTTTACATGAGAGAAAGGCACTGGCCTAATGATTGCCTGTCTCCGGTTGATTGTTATTCCTTATTTGGAGACTGGTTATGAAATTTATCTGGCTGTTCTTGACTTTCCTCTCACTCTTGGCAGATCAGAGCGTAATCACCCTAGCATCTGGGAAACCGCAACAAGATAATCAATCACAGCAAGAAGTGGAACGGTTATGGGAACAAACGATTGCTGCCAAAGGTGGGCGCGAGCGGCTTCATGCAATCCACAACATGGTCATTTCCACTGGCGGCTCATATAAGCCGCTCAAGTTCAAGATTAAGCCTGAAGGAACTGTCACTTCGCGCTCCGGTTCACGGATCAGTATATCCCGCGAGGAGTTATATGTTTTTCCGAGTAAACTCTGGCGGTGGGACGACTATCGCCCAGCAGTGTTTGGCCTGTGGGTTGAGATGTACAACTTTGAAACGAAGAAGCAGCAGGTTATCACCGACGGCGATCCTAATCATCCACCAGCAGCTATTTCAGATGATGATCTACATTCAAGGGAATTCCTCCTTATTACGCAATTTATTTATCTGCTGGAGTCTAAGTGGGTTAGGCCTAGGCTGCTTAATGTAACCGCTGAAAGAAT
>CAYLJO010000511.1:0-2225 GCA_964383905.1 uncultured Blastocatellaceae bacterium | reverse complement strand
CGCGAGAAAGGATTTGAGCCTGTTTGTGGCTCTTGCCGACAAAACGCTCGAGAAAGGGCTCTGATTGTTGGCCCTCTCGATTAATGCGACTGCGGCTACAGCGGCTGTGGCGGCTCTGGCCATTGCCAGCATCGAAGCGGCCAGTTATCGCCTTCTACGGCGAGAGCCGCCACGTAGCCAATTCCCGGGTCCAGTTTTTGTAGCGACCAACGGCGGGCTTCTTGGGGGTTGCCCAGCGTGTTCAGCAGTGCGGCTGGCTCTCCCGGAGCTAAGGACACATCAAATTGATCGAGGGGAAGTGATAGGCCTTCGCCCCGGGCCTTGATGTAGGCTTCCTTCCGCGTCCAACAATTGAAAAACGCCTCTCGCCTCATCTTCGCCGATAGGGCACGGAGCGCAGCGACTTCCCGAGGCGAAAAGAATTGCTCGGCGATCCGCTCATCAGCCAAATCCGTGCGGATATATTCTATATCGACGCCCAGCTCGCGGCCGCGAGTAACGGCAAAGAGGGCCAAAGAGCGCGCGTGAGAGAGATTAAAGCGGAGCGCATCCTCGCCTTCAACCCCTCCTGCCAGGGAGGGCTTTCCATATGGACTGTAGGAGAAGCGCAACTGACATGGATCCATCTCGAGGTATAGTCCGAGGATGGCTCTGAGCAGCCCACGGGCCACGATGAAGCGCTCGCCATCTCCTCGAAAGTGAAAACGCTCGGCCCTCGATCGTTCGTCGGCCGTGAGAGTTCGCATCAGGCTTTGAATGCGCGAGGGCTCTAGATCAAGATGGGCTCGCCAGACATGAACCTCGCCCTCCTCCAACCTCAAGGTGTCGGGGCGGGGAGACCACTGCGGCGGCGGCGGCGGTGGCGGCCACCCCCCGCTTGGCGCTCTCAGAAGCGAGGAGGACCTCGCCTCTCCCGTTATCATTACACTTTCCATATCGCGTTCGCGCGCCGTGTGGGGGCGGGCTGCCGCGCTGCCGCCGCCGCCCGCCCCCACCTTACGCGCCAGGAGATAACTGAGCGGCAGAGGGTCTTCTTTCGGCCTCAATTGATTGTGCCCGGTGGAGGCAAGCCCCTAATTTTGCGGCCATAACTCTGACGTGCGGCTCTTGCCTCATGGTCATGTGATCGCCTGGGACCACATGAACCTCCAATCCCTCAGCAGCCAGTTCATTCCAGCCCAACCGGTTATCACGGTAAGCTAACTTCCAGGTCTCACTAGCCCAGAAGAGGGTGATCCGACCCGGGTACATGCGCGGCACATAATCTCTTTCGGCCCGTTCGCAGGCCTCGTAGATCCTGAGGAGAGTGGGATTCAGATCATCGAAATTCTCGATCCCCGAGTTGTATGTGCCGGCGGCCTTCAGGAGTCCCTTTTTGATTCTCCATCTGATGCCCTTCAGTCGCTTCCAAATGTAGGTCTTAGTTTTGAGCCGAGTGAGATCCTCCAGGTGACGCTCGATCGTGTCGATCAAGGGGTCGACACGAGAACGGAATTTTCCCGCCTGCGGCATGTGCTTAGCGCAGCCCGGGAAGCTGCTGTTAAACATAGCCAACAGGGCCACCTTCTGCCCTTCGGTGAGCAGCCGCTGCGCCATCTCAAAGGCCACCACGCCGCCGAAGGAGACCCCGCCCAAGTAATAAGGGCCCTCAGGCTGAATCATGCGTATCTCTGAGAGGTAATGCGCCGCCATCTCATCGACCCGCATATGCGGCGTGTGTTTACCGTCCAGTCCCCACGCCTGCAATCCGTAGACCGGCTGGTCCGGACCTAAATATCGAGCCAAATCGCGGTAGAGGAAGACATTGGCGCCAGCCCCATGGATGCCAAAGAAGGGTGGCTTCAGGCCCATCGGCTGAATCGCCACGAGCGAGGACCATGAGGCTGACCATCCTTCCTGGCGCAAAAGGCTGGCCAGTTGCTCGACGGTCGGCGCTTGAAAGAGCAGCACCAGAGGAAATGTTCGACCGAACAGCTCTTCGAGCTGCGCAAACAGGCGCAGGGCCAGCAGCGAGTTCCCGCCCAGTTCGAAGAAGTTGTCGCGCACGCCAATGGGCCGGACACCTAAAATCTTTTCCCAAAGCTTAATCAGCTGCAACTCCAACTCATCGCGAAACCGGACGAAGCGCTGCTCCAGCTCAGGCCTCGTCTGCTCAGGCGCCGGCAACGCCCGGCGATCCACCTTACCACTGGGCGTGAGCGGCAACTCATCCAGTACGACGAACG
>CAYLJO010000510.1:0-2243 GCA_964383905.1 uncultured Blastocatellaceae bacterium | reverse complement strand
CATTGACTGCGTGGGCCACGAAGCGTGAGAGACGTTTGATCCTTTCTTCCCTTCAAACGCCTCTCGGCGATCTCGTGCGTCGCCTGCGAGAAAAGAAGATCTGATGAAAATATTGATAGCCGAAGACGACCCGGTCTCCCGCCACGTGCTGGCCATCACGCTGGTCAAATCGGGGCATGAAGTGGTTGTGGCCTCAGACGGCAAGGAGGCGTGGGAGGCGCTCTGCGGCGCGGACGCCCCGCCTTTAGCCATTCTCGACTGGATGATGCCCGGCACGGACGGCATCGAAATCTGTCGAAAGCTGCGCGAGGCTGATTGCGCCACACCCACCTATATCATCCTTCTCACGGCCAAGAGCCACAGGGAAGACATTGTGGCGGGCCTCCAGGCCGGGGCCAATGATTATGTCACCAAGCCCTTCGAGCGCGGGGAATTACTGGCCCGTGTGCAGGTCGGGGAGCGCGTGCTGGAGCTGCAAAGGAGCCTGGCTGATCGTGTCAGAGAGCTTGAAGAAGCGCTGTCACGAGTCAGGCAACTGCAGGGGATGCTGCCGATCTGCTGCTACTGCAAGAAGATCCGGGATGATCAGAACTACTGGCAGCGGGTGGAGACCTACATCAGCCAGCATTCGGAGGCGAAGTTCAGCCACGGGATCTGCCCGGACTGTTATGTGGAGCACGCCGAGCCTGAGATGGAGAAGTTTAAGCGGGAGATCGAAGCGGCGCAAGGGTGAAAGAAAGCAGAGATAGTGCGGGCGTGATTGGCGTCGCCGCCAACAAAAAATTTGAACCGCAGAGGACACAGAGGACGCAGAGGAAAAAACAGGGGAACAAAGAACAAACAGAACAGGTCCAGCGAAGGCACGGCTTCTTGTTTTTGCCCTTGCAGACGTAGTAAGAATAGGCTCCCTGAGCACGGCCCGTCGCGGTCAACTGACAGTGGCCGCAACTGACCAGCGCGCGCAGCAGGTAATCATGCGCGCGATTATTGCGACGCGCGCAGCGTTGATTGTGCGAGAGTTTCTCTTGCACTTGTTGGAACTGCTCCTCAGAGACCAGCGCCGGGATCTGTGCAACCAACAACCAGTGTTCCGGTGGTTGCGCAACGTAACGCCATCTCGCCTGTCCGATGGGCCGCAGCGATGATCGGCGGTTGATCACAGGTTTCGGCTCCTTACGCTCTCGCGTAGAGCAGACCAGTATACGCCGGGTTGCTCAGGATGCCACGCAGCGTGCCGAGATTCCACAGCTTCTGTCCACGCGGGGTGGCAACCCCGCACGCGTGCAACTCCAGAGCGAGGCTGTAGAGGGTTACACCCGTTTGCAGATAACGCGCGAAGATTTGCTGGATGATCGCACCCTGTGCCTCGTCCACGCGCACGGTCTGCGGAGCGCGTGGGTGATCCGGAGCGGTGTGGTAGCCGTAAGGCGGCTGAGTCCAGGGCAACAAGCTGCCAGCTTTAAGTTTGGCTAAGCGCCCGCGGCGCGTGCGTTCGACAATTAAAGTTCGTTCGTATTCGGCGACCGCGCCCTGCACCTGGAGTAACAACTGATCGTGCAGATCTTGACTCACGGGTCGATCGAGAAAGGCGACCTGGCAACCGCGACTTTGCAGTTCTTCCAGGAGCAAGACTTGATGAACATAGTTGCGCGCCAACCGGTCAGGCGCCGTGAGCAGCAGGCGGTCGAAGCGGTTTTGCGCCACGGCATCACGCAAGCGATCGAGGGCCGGTCGCTTGAGCGAAGCACCGCTGTAGCCTTCGTCAGCGAAGATATCCTGGTCCAAGAGTTGATAGTTTTCTGCTTGCAGATGCGTGCGCAGGCGCTCCAATTGCTGAGCGCTGGTTTGGGCCTGAGCTTGACGTTGAGTCGAGACACGCACGTAGATGGCAAATTTCATTGATTTCCTCCTCGACGTTTGCCGGAGACTCGATCGCCAGAGAAGGAATCTGACTCCAAGTGAGCAGGAGTTGATAAACCTGATCCCACCGCCGAGAGGCGTGTGGGGTAATTTCCGGCTGGCGACGGGTAATCCATTGGTGTTTCATTGTTCCCTCCCGGTGGTTGAGTATCAGCGGGAAGGATAGATTGACCAGCGTTCGCCAGCTCGTTTTGCGACGTATGGAGCGGCTTCAGTTTTAGCCGTCGGTAGCGGGAATGGCAGAATTTGTCATTTGTATACAGCCCATCTTACAACATTGGGACACTATGCAGCCTTCAACTTTTCAGCAGCCATCAACTCAG
>CAYLJO010000509.1:0-2289 GCA_964383905.1 uncultured Blastocatellaceae bacterium | reverse complement strand
AACGCCAGCATGACCGGCGCGCAGGGACTAGAGAGAAACTCATTAACTCAATTCGCGTCCGGTCCATGCCTTTATAGGTGTACGCTGTTCATTACTTTCGTTCTCCGACTTGGACAGTTGACCATCTTCTGCTTTAGGTTTGAGGGCGGAAGAGGAACATGCACGCGGGTGTGACGAATATCCATCCTGTAGCGGTCGGACGCGCGACTCAACATAACTTCGCACACCCGGCGTGCGCTTTGCTCGTTAACGAATCCTCAGACACGGTCGCACGAGACGCCTCTACTATAATGATTTCGCCTGAGCAAAGCCAGCATGTTTCCACCTTCATTTCATCTCTCTCTCTGTGAAGGAGTAAGCTCATGGATGACTTTGCGGCTTTAGTCGGCCTCGACTGGTCCGACTCCAAACACGACATTGCCCTGCTTGATACTACCACCGGTCGGAAGGAATCTTCCGTCCTCAAGCATTCGGCGCACGCTATTGATGAATGGGCGACCTCTTTGAGGGTTCGCTTCGGTGGGAAGAAAATCGCTGTCTGCCTGGAGCCGCAGTCGCGGGCCTTTGATCTTCGCTCTGTTGAAGTATGACTTCCTGGTCCTCTATCCGGTCAACCCCAAGACTGTGGCCAAGTACCGCGAGGCATTCTCTCCTAGTGGTGCGAAGGATGACCCGACTGATGCTGACTACCAGCTCGAGATTCTCACTTATCATCGCGACAGGTTGAAAGCGTGGCGGCCAGATGATGAGAAAACCCGTACTTTACAGTATATGGTCGAGCACAGGCGGCGGCTGGACGAACTCCGCGAAGCGTTTATCATCATTAGCGCTTCTTCGGCGCGGCGCTGCGCCGGCGTTAATTTCCGCGCTCTTTCCTTCGGTGACATTGACGACCTCTTCCGCCAGACGGCGATAATCGAGATAGCCACTCGACTTTGAATAATCGAGCAGCGGGCGCCCGGACGACATGGCGACCGATATGTCGGTGTTGAGGTGAGTGTGCGTCAGGCCAGAGACAAAAGCGTCATCGAGGCCCGCGCCGTCGAAGTCGTGGCGCTCAGAAACGAGGCGGGGCTGGATTTCGCCGAGCCCTGGAAAGGGTGCTCGCTCGAGCATTGCGCCAAACGATACGAAGCGCGTTTGATCGCGCTTGCGCTGGAGGAGGGCAAAGGGCAGGTCTCGAAAGCGGCGACGCTGCTCGGCATGAGCAACTACGAGACACTGGCGTGGCGTTTGGAGAACAGGAACAAGGAGTTGAGTCATTTGCGTAAGCCGGTCGTCAGAAGACCATACCGGAGCATCATGCGCACAGGGCCGTCCCCGGTTACCTGCCCGTCGTGTTCTTCTAAATCTTCTGGCGCAGCTTTCAGGATTCCCTCCCTTCAAGCCGATCTATTCGGCTCTCGGCATAGCGCTGATCGGCGCGCAGTTGCACCATATCTTTAGTTAGTACGTCGAACTTGCGGTCGAGGTTAGCGACCGATTGCTTAACTTCCAGGATTTCGGCCAGCGCGCGCTCCCAGATCGGCTTGGTCTCCAGGGCGCGCTTCTCGGCCTGAGTCTCCAAAGCGCTGAGCCGCTGATCAATCGAGTCAAGGCGGGCGAGAATCCGCTCCTCGAACGGCCAGCCGTTATGGTCTTGGGTAGTATCCTTGCTCATCGCTTGCCGCCTTTCTTCACGCCCCCCGCGGGCGGCTCCGGCTCTGTAGCCTGCTTGCGGCGCTCTCTGTCCCGGAGCAACTCCCGGTCTGATTCGTCCATCGGCAGGGGTGATGGCTTTTCGGGGGCCTGGATTATTTTGAACGCGGGACGGTGCGGCTCGTGCGCGGGGGATTCGTCCGCTTTGCTCATCGTTTATTGCCTTTCTTCTTTAGAAACGTACTCACAGTATCGATAATCACAATCCCGACGAACACTATAACTATTAGGCAAAATATCAAGGCCCCTATCCACACGCGACCGGTGGTCACTTCTTGCTGCCTTTCTTCTTGCCGGCAGACTTGGCGCCATTCGTGGCCACACTTGCCTTGCGCGGCCTGCCCGGCGATGGCTTCACAAACCCCGCCAGATCGGTCTCGGGGATGTACCAGACAGGACCTCGCGCCTCTTCCACGTTTTCGGCGTGGGGGAACCTGCCCTGATTGCACCAAAGGTTGACGGTGGACTTGCCGACGCCTAGGCGCTTTGCGACCTCGGATGTGGTTAGCCTCTTCATGGATATAAATTCTAGCGCGCCCTCCAAAATAAATCAAGAAAAAGTTAGACGGTGATGCAGAATTCTATTGACAA
>CAYLJO010000508.1:0-2305 GCA_964383905.1 uncultured Blastocatellaceae bacterium | reverse complement strand
AAAGGATCCGCGGAAGGGGCGCATAGGGCCAGGCGAGGGCCTGGTCGAGAGCCTCTTCCAGAAGGCTGCATAAGGCAAGAGCCGGTGAAGACCTCTTTTGCGCTGCCCCACGCGATGACACCTGCCATCTGAATCTTTAGGAATGGAACTGGCGGTGAGTTGTGCGAGCAGATCCGCCAGATAGATCCCCACACCCTGATCCTGTTTTTCTCAGCTTACGCCCGCGAGGCTGATCGACAGCAGGCGATCTGCGCCGGCGCACAAGCTTACATCGTCAAACCGGGAGGCATTTGTGAGTTGGCCGACACCATAAACCGACTGGTTGATCAGGCAGCACGGACTGGCATTGAGAAAGCGTCCGCTAAAGAAGGTACATTAAAAATGTAGAAGTGAGGCAGGGTTGTCACCTCACTTCTGCATTTCACCCCTTGTACTTTTTCCTGCTTTTAGAGCGCTCGCAGTATCTGGTTCAGTTTGCCGACGATGGCGCCCAATGCCCCGTTGCCGTCGAGCAGGTGCGCGACATCGCAGAGAAGATTGCCGAGCAAATTGCCGGCGCCCTGTTGGGCAGTAATATTAAGCACGACTTCATTCAGATGAATCTTAAGGCCCAGTAGGTTGAGATCGAGCGGGCCGAGGTTTAGATTGAGGATGTCGCAGGTGTGCTGCGCGATGTTCACCGGCAGCGTTATTAATCCGCCCTGCGCGTGGGCCGATTTCGATCTCCCGAGCGGGTTCCCGCTCCCATCTTTCAGATCGGTGAGTCTGGCCTTGGCGACGATTTTGCCGCCCTCGACGGCGAACCGCACGATATGAAGAGTGCCGGTGAGGTCTCCCTGTGATCCATCCGGTTTGCTAAATGTTCCGCTGACTTCCTTTGTTAAGCCGCCGCGGTGCCTTTCACCCCGGTCCTCGTCCTCGTCTCGGTTCCTGTTTCGACCCCTGCCGCGACGTCTTTCACCTCTATCCCTGTTCTGACCCTGGTCATCTTGCGCTAAAGAATTCACCGGCGGGATAACAAAAGCGCCCACCAGCGCCACGATCAGAGTAAGTACTGTTAGTCGAACTTTCATGCCATTTCCCTCCATAATTGTGTTCATGTAAGTTTAACGCGCCCTGTTCCCAGTTCTCTTGTCAAAGGAAGCCGGTAAATGGGCACCATAAGCACCTCGTGTTTGGGGGCTAGGTAACGATTACTTCACGCATAACGGTCGAAAGAGGTGATTATTCAGTTGAATGCGTCGGAGGAACTTAAATCACTGTTAAATGCCGTAGGCGCAGAAATCATACTGCACGCTTTCAGCGGTTAGCTTAAGTACGTAATTACAGCTATCTTACAGGGAGAGTAATTAGAGGAGACAACGATAATAGCAGACATTCCGAGTTATGGGAAATTCTTAGAGCGTGATTTAGAAGGCCTCGGTCGGCTCTGGTAATATGCGGGGATGAGCCTGCCCAACGACTTCGACGCCTTCCATCTCAGAAAGCATCTTGACAAGGCGCCCGCGTAAAGCTTTTGAATCGTCGACGATGAAGAGCATGGTCACGGTTGCCTTCTCCATTATCGACCAGGATGATTGACCAGGCATGGAGATAGCGCGGGGTGGGAGATGGTGAGCGCAACCGGAGAGGCGGGCGACACACGGCTCGCCTCTTTCGTTCTGCAGGGCTTCGGCCTGACGCTTGCTTGCGTCAGTTCCGCCGGGGCGAGAGATTCGGCGCCGATCTGACTCCTACCCCCTCCAGAGCAAAACCTTTATCAAACTTGGTTCCACTATTGGCGAATACAGGATTTACACTCCCACAAAGTGGGTAATCGCGCCCGGCAACTTTGTCGGTATCGACTGCGACCTGCCCGTACTCGGCTACCGGCGCAGCCCCTACTGCATCTTCTCCCCGCCGAACGAAGAGCGCACGTTTCAGAACCTCATCCGCGTCGTCCCTGAGGGCCCGGTCTCAAACTTTCTCGGCTCCCTGAAGGAAGGTGATGTGATCAGCTTTCGCAGACCGACAGGTCGGTCAATGATCCCGAAAGAGGGCGACACCGAACTGATCCTGCTGGCCACCGGGGTCGGGGTCGGTCCATTTAATTCCCTCATCCGGCACCTGATCGCGCGCGGATTCGGGAGGCCGATCCGGCTCTACTGGGGACTGCGCCTCGTGGATGACATTTGCTTGCTGGATGGGCTTAATGAGATGGCCGAACGTCACCCCACCTTCACCTACCGGATCTCTTTATCGCAGCCGCCCGAGGGTTGGCGGGGCCTGCGCGGGCGGTTGACTGAATCGGCGCCGCCGCTTCTGG
>CAYLJO010000507.1:0-2342 GCA_964383905.1 uncultured Blastocatellaceae bacterium | reverse complement strand
GCGCGTAGGCGAATGTAAACGCGCTAAAGATATAACCCATCCGGGATGGTGAGAAATGAAACTCCTGAGTAATGGCGGGCGCGGCAGCCGAGATGCACAGGCGGTCCAGGTAAGTGAGCGAGGCAAGCGCGACGAGCAACGTGAGGACTCTGAAGCGCGTGTTTGTCGGACTCATTACTAGCGCGGCTTGGACCGTCATAGCGAGAAGTATATCCGAAGATTATTTATCGAGATCCGTTAATAATGAGGCCGAGCAGTGAAACGTCTCCTGCCAAGGCGCAAAGAGCAACTCGGCGCTTTCCCCGGCGCCTCAGCGTCTAAGAGCATGAATCTCCCATTTTCACGTATGTGCCTGTGACGCCGCAATACCAGGCTATGAATCTTGACTTCCTGCTTTAGAATGTTTAGAAGCATTGGGTTAATATCTGATCTTTACGGGGCTTCACTTCTCCGCTTTGAAAGGGATCTCTACACAATGAGGCAGACTCGACCCGGGATCGCGTGCGCAACTGTGACCGGTGCCCTTTTGCTGCTACTGGCAATACTACCGGCCTGCCAAGCGGTTAAGGCCTGGCGACAGGAGCCAGGTGGGTCCAGCCCTTCACCGGCTGCCCATTTGAAAGACTCGTCTTCCGTTAAGAAGCCGTGGTGGCAGCATGCGGTCTTTTACGAGGTCTACCCGCGCAGCTTCAAGGATACAAACGGCGATGGTATTGGTGATCTCAATGGCATTACCTCGAAGCTCGACTATCTCGTTGACCTCGGCATCGACGCGATCTGGATCACGCCGTTCTACCCCTCTCCGCAGGTTGATTTCGGCTACGATGTAAGCGATTACGAAAATGTTGATCCTCAGTTCGGCACACTGGCTGACTTCGATCGCCTGGTGGCCGAAGCGCACAAGCGCCATATCAGAATCATTACCGATCTGGTGATGAACCACACATCCGATCAGCACCCCTTCTTTCTCGCCTCACGCTCCTCGCGCAATTCGCCCTACCGCGACTGGTACATCTGGCGCGATCCGAAAAACGGCGGCCCGCCGAATAATTGGGTCTCGAACTTCGGCCCGACGGCATGGACTTTCGACCCCCGAACCAGCCAGTACTACTACCACTTCTTTTTCGTGGAGACGCCTGACCTCAACTGGCGCAACCCGGAAGTGGAGAAGCGGATGTTTCAAATGGTGCGCTTCTGGCTCGACCGCGGTGTTGACGGATTCAGGCTGGATGCCATCAACTACCTCCTGGAGGACCCTCAACTTCGTGATAATCCGGTGTTGGCGGAGCTACGGCCGGGCAGTACGACCGAGCACCGACAGGAATATAAGTATAACCGCGACCTGCTGGAGAATCATGAAGTACTTCGTCGCCTGCGCGCTTTTACCGACCGGTATGACAGGGACCGCGTACTCATCGGCGAGGCATATGCGCCGTCGCTCGAAGACCTGATGCGCTATTACGGGCCGGCAGAAGATGAGATCCAACTGCCGTTCAACTTCTTCTTGTTCCGGCAAGAGGTCTGGGATCATCTCGATGCCGCGGGCTTTCGCGCGGTCATCAACGACTGCGAGCGCGCGCTTCGAGGGCGATGGACCACCTATGTATTGAGTAACCACGATCGGCGGCGCGCGTATGACCGCTATGCGGATGGGCAACATAATGATGAGATTGCTAAGTTGCTCGCCATGATGCTGCTCACGCTGCGGGGCTCGCCCTTCCTTTACTATGGAGAAGAGATCGGGATGGTCACGACCGAGCCCAAAACGATTGAAGAGGTGCGTGATCCGGCCGGCAAGCGATACTGGCCGGCCAACAAGGGGCGTGACGGAGAGCGAACGCCCATGCAATGGGACGGAAGCCCCGGAGCCGGATTTACGACCGGCCGTCCGTGGCTGAAAATTCCATCAAGCGCGGTCACGCGTAATGTCGCCGCGGAAAGCGCCGAGCCCTCTTCAATTCTCAATTTTTACCGGCGGGCCATTAGCTTACGCCGACGCAGCCCAGCGCTGCTCGACGGCGATTACATGGCTATTGGCGAGGACCCGCACGTCTTTGCCTACCGCCGTCGCGGCCAGAATCAGACAATGATCATCGCGCTCAACATGAGCGGGGAAACTCAAACCCTTCGGCTGGATAAAGCGGCACTCAGCGGAGCATCGCGCTTGCACGTAGCGCTTAGCAACCGGACAGCTTCTGAACGGCAAATGGTCGGCGAGCAATTGAGCCTTGCCCCTTATGAAGGGGTGGTGTTGGAGGCAGATGTGAAGTAGAACCAGGTAGCCGAGCATCTACGCGGACCCGCTATGAAGTTCAATCAGTTGTCACCGCCCTATTTAGCTA
>CAYLJO010000506.1:0-2377 GCA_964383905.1 uncultured Blastocatellaceae bacterium | reverse complement strand
CTTCTAGCCACTGGGTTGCCGGTCTCACCGCTTAACCATCTCCGGATCCTTCAGAGGCAATGGTTTCTTTACGTATTACCGTTGTCGCCGCCCTTCTTCTCTGCGCCGCTCCGGTTGCGAATCAGATTACGCATCCGGTCAAGTATTTCTCCACGCCCTCTCCCTCTCATCTCCTCCGCCAGGCGCGCCAGCGCGACTGTGACGATCTCTTTGTGATGAAAGTCTTCCACTCCTTTCTCTTGTGTCGCATCGAGCCACAGCTTATGGATGAGATTAACATCATCATCGGCGAGTTGGGGCGCGTGCACGCCGAGATTGAAATCATCCACCGCGCCGTCAGGCTCAACTACGTGGAAACAGACCTGACGCTTTGGCTTGTTGGGCAGGCGCTCCCACGCCTGGCCGAGGCGTCTCGCCTGATCCTCGGGAGACATCACAGATGAGCGCCCGGCGAAAATATCCGCGGAATCGAGGTGCGCCACCGTCTGCGCAATGGCGTCAAAGACGTTTGCCCCCGGCACAACAAGGAGATCAACGTGCTTGCCGGCCTTTTCCGCCAGCGCGATGACTCTGCTAAAAAGCAGTTGCTCGTAATTCGTGAAGAGGTGCTGTTCACCTATGTTCTCGTAACCGGCGTCAGGACCTTTCATCACCTGCACGGTCATCACTACCAGGTCTCTTTTGCCCGTGTGCGTCATCTCCAACGCTTTTTGAACGTGGTCCAGCGTGTTGTAGTCACGCACCAGGCAGAGCGCGTTGCCGGGGCGCACCTGGACGGTTTCAGTTGAGATAATATCCTGCGTTTGCAAGCGGAACTGATCCACCTCAACGTGTGCCTCCGCACCGCGTTTCCGCTGGTTGATCCGCTCGGAGACCTGAAAGATGATGAAAAAGACGAGCGTGAAAGCGACGCCGCTAACGGTCGCCACCTCTTTGGTAATCAGGTTGATTCCGGCGACGGAGAAGAGTAGTGCCGCGATGATGCCGAGGCCCAAAGGGATCTCGGTGCCGCCGAGGCGAAGATTGAGAGGCACTTTCCACTCGCGCGGCGATTTGTCCTTGAAGCGCAGCACCAGCACTGCCAGTCCTTTGAATGCGAATGACCAGATCACGCCGAAGGCGTATGCTTCACCCAGCACGTAGACGTTGCCGCGTGAGCCGATGATCGTGACCAGTTGCAGGATCACGATCATGTTGATCATCCGGTAGGTTGTTCCGTACCTCTTATGCGGCGCGCGAAACCAATCCGTGAGCACCCCGTCTTCCGAGACGCGATTGAGGACACCATTCGAGCCGATGATCGCAGTATTGACTGCGCCCGCGAGCATCAGGAACCCAACCACCACGATGAAAGCTTGAAAGAGCAGTTTCAGCGGTGTTGGGCCGACCAGGAACATCGAAATACCACTGATCAAATTGTCAAAATATTGCGGCCGGACGTTGTCGGGGATGATCGCGTAGGCGAAGAAAGAGACGAGCGAGGTGAACAGCAGCGAGTAGACGAAGATCACCATCCCGGCCCGCATCAGGTTCTGGTGCTTCGGGTACTCGAGCTCGCGGTTGACCTGCGCCAGCGACTCCTCACCCGACATGGCAAGGAATGAGTGGCCGAATGCCATCAGAATACCGATCAGTCCGAGCAGTGCACCGGCGTTGACCGCCAGGCCATAGCGTGGCTCAGGGGCGGTCTCCTCCGGCGCGGGTGAATCGGCGGGAGGCGCTTCAGACCGCAGCTCGCGTAATGCGCCGGGTGCGATCTTGGGTAGCCAGCCGACGGCATCGCGGTTAAATGCTAGATGGCTCGGCACCGGTGAAGGAGGCAATCTCTGCGTTTCAGGTTTCATCAAGATTGTCAGCCCGCACCACGCAATCAGAAGCAACACCATCACGGTCGTGACGTACATGATCTTCAACGCGTCGTCAGACGACTCGTGGATGCCTTTCGTGTTACGCCACCAGAAATAGACGGTGATGAGCACAGCGATGCCCGCAGCCAGGAGGTTGATAGTCTCTTTCGAGGGCTCCCACGGGTGACCGAAGTAAGTGACCGTCTGCGCGAGGAGGCCGATGATGTATTGGCCCGCCGAAACACCCGAGATCGGCCCCGTCAGGATGTAGTCGAACATCAGGGCGGAGACTGAAATCTTGGCCAGGGTCCCGCCCATCGCCTCCTTGACGACGCGGTAGACGCCGCCCCTGGTGAACATCGCGCAGGATTCGACGTAGACGGCCCGCACCGCGTAAGAGAAGAGCATCACGCCGAGGATGAACCAGGGCGCGGCGCGCCCGACGGCCTGCTCGGCGATGCCGGCGGCGTAATAGGCGGACGAGCCGAGGTCGTTCAGGACGATGGCGGCGGCCCGCCAGAACGAGATGA
>CAYLJO010000505.1:0-2407 GCA_964383905.1 uncultured Blastocatellaceae bacterium | reverse complement strand
GCGTGCTTTCGGCTTTAAATTGCTTACGCAGCCAGGAGCGCATTTGGCCGACCATGATCATGTTGACGGGGTTTCCGAAGTGCTCCGGCTTGCGAGCCGAGGATACCAACGCCATCAACCCGCTCATGCCGCTGCCTTGCTCTTACGCTGGCGCTTGGAACCCGGTTTCTTCGCCTGCTGCTGCGTGCCGAGTCCGAGGAGTTTCCACTGCTGCGCGGGGTCGTTTTTATAGGCTTCGATCCGCCGCATCGTGCCCGTGGCGCTCGTGATGGAGCCGAGTTCTTCGAGCAGCCCCAGGATGGTGTCCAGATCCACCGGGACGCCCGCTTGCGTGAGATTGAGCAGCGTTTGCAGCCGGGCCGTGGGCCCGGAGGGTTGCCGGCTTCCGGCCTTCGCCTCAACCGAGAACTTGTCGGTGAGGTAGGCAGCGAGCATTGGCACCGGTTCGGGTATGCCCTGGTCGTTCTTGATTTGGACGAGCACCGGCGCCGTATAGAAGCGGGCCATAAACTCGAGGAAGTGTTTGCCGAGCGTGCGCATCGCACGCGAGAGATTGGCGTGCGCATCCCGGAACCGGACACCCGATGCCTCCTGGTGCATCGTGGCCGTCTCGGTCGAGATTTGCATGCGCGGCGGCATCTTGCCGGTCATAATGTCCGAGAGGCCGGACAGTTCTTTGATTTGCTCGAGCAAGAACTTGATGTGCGGGATGATGTAGTTCGGCAGCTCGGTCCCGGGCTCGCGCTTGCTGTAGCGCAGCGAGGTAATCTCTTCGCGCAGAATCGAGCCGGGGGCATTCGTAAAGTCGTCGTCCGAGAGGGCCGTTCCGTCCCACACGCGCCAAATACCGTTGCTAGTCGTGTTCGCGTTGTCGTGCACCATCGACACGAGGCGCACGAGTTGCTCGTACACGTCCGCGATGAGGTCGACATCGGAGGGGCCGTACTGACCGCCGCCAGGATCGGTGTTCGCGCTAATCTCGGCCAGCGGAATATAGCCGAGCGGGTTCATCCGATCGTCCGCCTCGACGTCGCCATCCACAACAACGACTAAGCGTCCATCGGGATAGAGTGGGTAGCGGACCTTATGCGTGATAACTTCGAGCGCCGGCCGATCTTCGAGGATCGCGATAGGGCCGTCATGGAGCGCCTCGACGAGACTCTCTGGGAGTTCGTACACCACGCCGCCCTCGGTGATGATGCGGCGCAGCGGCTCGGTCGAGCCATCGGCCGAAACGAACATTTTGGACTGCGTTGCGGGCTCGCCGGATGTAAGGAACTGCACCTCGTCGATGTCGACGGTCTTGTGCGGACGCGTCCAGAATTCTTGAACGAGCATGCCGCCCGTGCCGGCGGTGCCCTCCGGTGGATTTGGGGAGGCCGCATAAGCGGGGCCGTTCGTGTTGGGCGTGGAGTAGGTCGGACCGTTGCGCGATGCGGCGGCAGTCGTCGGGAAACCGTATGTTTGCGGCGGAGCGAGTTGGCTGTTCTCGCCGTCACTCTCGCGTCGTGGCTGATTGTACTTACGCGATAACTTGCCGCGCAGGCCCTTGAAGCGTTCGCACAGCGACCCGTATGTCTCGTGATACTCGACGAGAACGATCTCCGCATCGTCGACGCCCCGCGCACCCTCATTCATAAAGACCTGCTCGCCGAGGAAGAAGCGGAGGTCCGGTTCGACTTGGTCGCCTTTCAGGCGCGGACGAAGACTGAGGTACGACTTCTTTTGAACACGCGAGGCCATCACGGAATCATGGATGACCTGCTCCCAGTTGCCCTCAACGTAGGCTTGGCCGAACGCGGCGGTCGCAATATCCGCGCGACGCTGTTTACTGCGGTCAAGGGCGGTGTACGTGACGGACGGCGCGGCGTCGGTGAGAATGGCGGTCCACGTAGCCGGCACCGTGTAGCAAAAATTGAGTTTAGTTCCGATCTTCCACTTGGGCCGGGACTTCCACCAGGGCGTAGAGCCGCGGGCCATTGCGACTGCACGCTTCATCTCCTCGGTGATTTGCTGCCGTTCTTTCTTCAGGTCCGATGCCGTCTGACGACACCATTTGAGCATGGGCGTGAGCGCGGACGGACGGGACGGAGCGGGACGATTGTTTCCGGCTGGCGGTTGAGAACCGACGTATCCGCCGGCGTGCACATCGCGGAAGTCAGAGGTACCGAACAGGGGCGGCGCCACTAGACGGCCCTCGCGCGGTCTTTACGCATGTTTAGACCGACCGGGCGGTGCATCGGCAGTTTTTCGCCTGCGGTCACTTCGAGCGCGTCCTTCACGTTGCGGAGCGGACGGCTGGCCTGCTCGGCGAGAGCCTCTTCGCGTTTGGCGTGAAACCCTTTATCCCAGTGGACGAAGCCTTTGGTCTTTTGGGCGTACTCTTTGCGACCGTGGCGGATCTGCG
>CAYLJO010000504.1:0-2408 GCA_964383905.1 uncultured Blastocatellaceae bacterium | reverse complement strand
CGGTTGCCGACCGGCTACTACATCGTCTACGGCGGGCAATACCAGGCGCAGGCCGCGGCATTTCGCCAGATCCTGCTCCTCAGCATCGCGGCGGTGGTCGGCATCTTCCTGCTCCTTTTCCTCGCATTCGGTTCCTTCAGGGAGTCGCTGCTCGTGATGGCCAACTTGCCGCTCGCGCTGATCGGCGGTATTGCCATGGTGCTGATCGCGACCGGGGGGGAAACATCCGTCGCCTCGCTCGTCGGCTTCGTCTCGCTCTTCGGGATCGCCACGCGCAACGGCATCATGCTCATCACCCATTACAACCACCTGATGAAGCAGGAGGGAGAAAAGTTCGGGCGCGAGCTGGTCGTGCGCGGCGCCATGGAGAGGCTCTCGCCGATTCTCATGACGGCGCTCACGGCGGGCTTGGGACTGCTGCCGCTGGCCATCAGCGCCGGCCAGCCCGGGCGGGAGCTGGAGCAGCCGATGGCGGTCGTCATTTTAGGCGGTCTGTTCACTTCAACTCTGCTCAATATGGTGGTGCTGCCCGCCCTCTACCTGAGGTTTGGCGGGCCTGGGGCACCGGAACCAGAAGTCGCGCCGCAACCTCCGGGAGGGCGGGGCGTAGATAGAGAGCCGGTCGAAGAAGAGGAGCCTTCGCTGACGACGCCGTGAGGACACAAATGTTTGAAGCAAGTTTTGAAGTAGCGAAGGATAGAATGAATAAGATAAAAGTCGGAATGGTTCGCAGGCTGTGCCTGTCAGTTGTGGCATTGCTCTTTGGACTGCCGGTGCCAGGACAAACGCCAGAGCCCGCGGCGTCGCCCGAGGGACAAACGCCGAATGCCTCAACCCGGCAGACCGCACCGCCCGATGGACAAACACCGGGTCCTGCCCTACGGCCGGCCGCTCCGCCGCAGGGCGCCGCGAATACGCCCGGCGCCGGTTCGTCGCCTCAGACCTCTTCTTCGCAGTTCATCGCGCCTTCCGGGCTGGGGGTCCGGCAACTGGTGGATGCGGCATTTCAGCGTCGCGCCGATCTCATTGCGGCACGGCAGCGGCTCGCTATTGCGCAAGGTGCGCTGGTTCAGGCGGGCCTGAGGCCCAACCCGCAGCTCTCCACCCAGTATGGCTCGGCACGCTTCCTCGGCGGGGACCCTGAGTACGACCTCTCAGCAGGGGTCACCCAACTCTTCGAGACCGGAGGCAAGCGGGGCAAGCGTATTGCCGTCGCGCGGCTCGAACTGGCGCAGGCAACGGCTGAGGTCGGGGCGCTGGAGCGGCAGGCGGCGGCCGACATCCGCGCCGACTATGCCCGCGCCCTCGCTGCCGGCCGGCAGCTTGACACGCTCGAGCGGTTGATCAGAACGGGCGAAGAACAGGTGCGGATCACAAACGTGCGGTTGAACGCAGGAGATGTCGCTCCGCTCGACCTGAACCTCGTGCGCATTGAGACGGACCGCCTCCGCGCGCAGGCTATCGGCAAGCGCGCCGACCTCGAGGCCGAGATCATCTCTTTACGAGCGCTGATCGGCTTCAACATGACAGAGCCGCTGCGCATCGCGCCGGTTCCTGATCGTCCCCCGCGGCTCGAACTATCGCTTGCGGAACTGACCGAAATCGCACTCCGCGAGCGGCCTGATCTGCAAGCCGCGCGGTTGGGCGAGCGGTTGGGAACGGCCCGCATCCGCCTCGCCCGGTCACAGGCCACGCCCGACGTCAGTGGTTCCGTGACCTACTCAAGAACAAGGCGGGTCACGGAATTGCCGGAAGCTCTGGGCGTCGGGCCTGCCAGGCAAACGGAGAATTCGCTCGTCTTCGGAGTCACCGTCGACCTGCCAATCTTCAACAGGAACCAGGGCCAGATCGCATCGGCGGTGGGTGAGCGGGAGCAGGCGCGAGCGCAAGCTCAATTCCTGGAAGCCACGATCAGGCGCGATGTGGCGCTCGCCTACAGCCGCTACCGGGCGGCCGCCGCGACTCTAGTCCTCTACACGAACCAGATCATTCCGCGCTCTGAAGCCAACGTGCGAGCCGTGCGCGGCGCCTATTCGGAGGGCGAGTTCTCCGTCTTCGACATCGTCAACGAGCAGCGCCGACTGATTGACAATCAGACCAGCGCGAACGATGCGCTGCGTGATTACTACACCGCACTCGCCGACCTTGAGCGCGCCCTCGGGACAACTATTCCGCCGGCGGGGTTCGCGCCAGGTCCGATTTCTGTTCTACCCGATGACGCACCGCATATTGATCCGGGGGAGCTCCGGCGTTCGCTGGTGTCATCCCAGGCCCCCGCTAATCCCCCTGCGCCAGGGGCAGAAGAAGTACCGGCGCCGGAAACGCTGGCATCGCCAAGGCCCTCGCCCAGCGGTATGACGAAGGTTGATTTGAAGTCCCAGCAGACCGCCCCGTAGGGATCGAAGTGT
>CAYLJO010000503.1:0-2415 GCA_964383905.1 uncultured Blastocatellaceae bacterium | reverse complement strand
ACACCACCAGCCGGCTGTTCGCTCGGCAACTGCGCGTTCAGGTCCGGAAGGACCGGAAGGTTGCGAGCAGCGGTCAGCATCGTCGAGTTCGGGGTCGTGATATGCGTGTGCGTGTCGGCCTTGGCGCCATCGAGCCATTGGCTGAGCGCACTGCTTTGTGCCGACTTGAGCGTGGTTGCGTCCACGTCCCGACTTGGATTGATCTCCAGCACCTGCACGACGTCGAACGTGCCTGAGGCGTCTTTCAGCTCCGTCACGTCGCCAGCCTTGCGGCCCGCCGCATAGGCCCAATTGTCAATTGCCTGATCGCCGGTAAAGTTGACGACCCAACCCATATCGCCGCCGGTGTTCTTCGTGGAAGCATCCAACGAATCTTGCTTTGCCAGATTGGACCAGAGCGTTGCGTTGTTGGGATCCTTGGCGATCTGCGCGAGGATGCCCTTCGCGGCGGAATCGGAGTTGGTCTGAATGCGGCGTAGGTGAACCTGCTTGGTCGGCGAGACGATCTGCGCGGCGAGGTATTTCTGAAGCAGGTCGCGTCGCAGATGCACCGCGATTGCTGCCCGAACGTCCGCTTCCGAGATGCCATTCTTGGACAGGAAGTCCGTATAGCTCTCGTTGCCGGGGAATGCCTTCTTGAAGGCCGTCAACGCGCTGGTTACGGCGCTGCTGTTCGGCTCCAATGTCGAAGCAGGCACATGGTTTTGCTGCTCCAACACGGAGTCGTGCTGTTGGATGAGCTGATCCTCGACTAGCTCCGTGATGACCGCCTGGGTAATGGAGGATTGCTGATAATTCGCTTCGTTTGCCTGGATCTGCGTCGTGATGATCTGGTTCTGTGCGTCGGCGTTCTTGTCACCTTTCGCCGCCGCGGCCTGAGCGACATTCTGCGCCTTGATCTCGCTTTGCAGTGTGTTCCAGAGGTCTTGCGAATCGTACGCAAGCTGCTTTTGGTAGGTCGCCTGAGTGACGTTGGACCCGTTGACAGAGACTACCGCCTCATTCGGGACGATGACGTTTTGCTGGATCAAGCCAAACACAAAGACAAAGATGACCGCGAGCAGCACGATGCCAACGAAACCGAAGGCGGCACGTCGCTGAATCTTCTGCTTCTGTATGCGGGTGAGCTGTTTCCCCCACCCAAAAAGGAGCGGTGTACCGTCACGGCGCCCATCAATGCGGGCTGTTTGCCGCCGGAAGGTGCTCCCTGGCTTCGTGCCTTGCGCTTTTTTGGCGCGACTGCGGCGTTTCGTCGGAGGCCGTTGCAGCGTCTGGTTGCTCATAGCTCGTCCAGCGTCTCCCCAGATGTGAACCAACCGCCGGCGGGCGGCGTAACCGCTTCGAGTCGCGGCAGCGTATCCGCCTCGCCGGCATGCACGGGATTATGAGCCGCGAATATGCGCGGCGGTATAGGGCAAAAGCGCCATAAAGCGGGCGTTCTTCAACGCGACACTCAAGCGGCGCTGATGCTTGGCGCACGTTCCGGTTTTCCGGCGCGGCTCGATCTTGCCACGGTCAGAGAGATACCGGCGCAGACGCCCGACATCTTTGTAGTCAATCTCTTTGATGTGATCAACACAAAACGCACAAACTTTTCGGCGCGAGCGAAAGTCTCGCCCACGCCCGCCGAATGAGCGTGCCGGGCGTTCTCCCTGAGGACGCTCACCCGCCACGCGCTCGCCAGCCGGCGCTCCCGCGGCGCCAGTCTCTCTTCGCTGCTGCATGAAATCGCTCCTTGAGCTGTGGTAACTCGACCGGGCATCACGTGTAGGTCGCGGCCCGATTCGAGCTCCCCGCACAAATTCACTCGGATGTTGGCATTTCCAGCACGTTGCCGGAGCGCCACGACACCGATTCACGCTTGGGATCGCCAGCGCATACTGCGAGGTCATATGCGCCAGCGCGTGTCCATATGAACTGTGGCGAGGCGAATGCCCCGCCACGAAAACCTACCGGATCGTTAGAACGGGATGTCGTCCGGCCCAACATCGCCTTCACCGTAGCCACCACCGCCGCGCTGGTCCTGCGAGGCCTTCGGGTCGAGCATCTCCATCTCGTTCGCGGTGACATCCCAGACAGTACGCTCGATACCATCTTTGTCCGTGTACTTCCGAGAGGTCATGCGCCCCTCGATGTACACTTTGGAACCCTTGTGCAGGTAGCTACTGCATGTCTCGGCGAGCTGCCGCCAGGCCACGATGTTGAACCACGTCGTTTCTTCGCGGCGATCGCCCGACTCACGATCTTTCCAGCGCCGGCTAACCGCGAGCGTAAACTTTGTGACGGCGGTGCCGTCAGGTGTATAGCTCATCTCGGGATCACGCCCCAAATTGCCGATGAGCATGATTTTATTGAGCATGACTGCCCTTCCCTTCCCGGCGACATGCGCCAAGCGTAGCATTTCACGCCATGCAC
>CAYLJO010000502.1:0-2416 GCA_964383905.1 uncultured Blastocatellaceae bacterium | reverse complement strand
GAGATTCCGAAATCCTATGAAGAGCCGAGCGAGCACTGGCGCTGTGCCCGCGATACAAAGCATGAGTTGTGAAATGGAAAAGCATGAGATTCTGAGATGAAGAAGTCTGGCACTACCACAATCGGCCAGCTCATCATCAGCTCGCCCTATGAAGAGCCGAGCGAGCACTGGCGCTATGACCGCGAGACGCGGCGGTTCACGCGAGAGCCAGGCCGGCGGCCGGCCGGCTATGTACGGGCTTCCGAAGCCTCCAAATCGTTCGACGATCCCGGCGAATTTATAGAACTGCCGCTGGTCAACCAGATTCGTCCACGGGTAAAGGCGTGGCGCGACTCCGATTATCCCGGCGCAAGCGGTATTACTAAGCGGCTGCTTAAGCACTGGCGTGACATCGAGCAGCGCGAGGGCGGGCGCCGGTTTTTCTTCTGCCAGCTTGAAGCCATCGAAACGCTGATGTGGCTTACCGAGGCCCCGGAGTCGGACCGGGTTGGGATTAAAGTCCCGAAGGATGGCGGCGAGTTTACGCGCCTGTGCACGAAAATGGCGACCGGCTCGGGTAAGACCATCCTGATGTCTATGCTCATTGCCTGGCAGGTCTTGAACAAAGTTACCTATCCGCAGGATAAGCGATTTTCCAAGAACATCCTGGTGATTGCGCCCGGCCTAACAGTGAAGAACCGGCTGGAGGTGCTGGTTCCCGGCGGCGCGGGAAATTATTACGCCGAGTTTCAGATCGTTCCCCCAGGTCTCGAAGACAAGCTGCGGCAGGGACAAACCTGTCGGGTGTTAATTCGTAATTGGCACAAGCTGGATTGGGAGAGCGAAGAGCAAATCGGCAAAAGACGCAGCGTGGACAAGCGTGGCGCGTTGAGCGACGAGGCATACGTGCGCGAGGTGCTGGGCGAGATGCATTCGGCGGAAAACATATTGGTCATCAACGATGAGGCGCATCATGCCTGGCGTGTGCCGCCGAAGGTGAAAATCGCAGGGATCTCAAAAGATGAGTTAAAAGAGGCGACAAAATGGATAGGAGGATTAGATCGCATTCATCGCGCGCGGCAAATTCTGATGTGCTACGACTTAACTGCAACACCGTTTGCTCCAACGGGCCGCAAGAGCGGCGAAGAGACTCTGTTTAGCTGGATTGTGAGCGATTTCGGCCTGAACGATGCTATTGAGTCGGGGTTGGTGAAGACGCCGCGCGTGGTGGTCAGGGACGACGGCGAGTTGAACAGCAAATACAAATCGAAGTTTTACCACATTTACACCGACCCTGAAGTAAAGCCGGACCTCAACCGAAAAGCGGAACCGTATACTCCATTGCCGGATTTGGTCGGGAAAGGCTATTACTTCCTGGGCAAAGACTGGTTGGAAACGGCGAAGGCCTGGAGGAAAGGAACGATAAAGACTCCTCCGGTGATGATTACGGTTGCCAACATTACCCACACGGCGGCACGCGTGCAGTATGCTTTTGCGCATAAGAAAATTCACATTGAGGAGCTCTGCGACCCGGAGAATATCCTGCACATAGACTCGAGCGTGCTGGACCAGGCGGAAGCCCAGGACGAACCAGTAGAACTCCAGAATGCGCCAGAGGCGAGTGGGGAAGCTGGCGAACAAGCCCCGGAAGAGCCAGAACAAAACGGAGCTGGCCCTCAAAAAAAATTAACCAAAAAAGACCGTGCGGAGTTGCTGCGCAAGACCGTGGACACGATCGGGCGCGAGGGAGAACCGGGAGCGCAGATTCAGAACGTGATTTCCGTGGGAATGCTTTCAGAGGGATGGGACGCCAAGACGGTGACCCACATTATGGGGTTGCGGGCGTTTTCCTCGCAACTCTTATGCGAACAGGTTGTTGGACGGGGCCTGCGCAGGACTTCTTACGATGTCGACGAGCAGACGGGCCTGTTCCGTCCGGAGTACGTAAACATATTTGGTGTGCCGTTCACGTTCCTTCCCCACGAAGGAAGCGCCGATGCTCCGCCACCCCCTCCAACCACCGGCAAAACCAGGATTGAGCCTATCCCCGAACGCCGCGCCCAATATGAAATTGCATGGCCGAATGTCATCCGGATCGACCATGAGTACCGTCCTCAGTTGACTCTGGACACCAGCAAGGTGCAACGGCTCGTGCTGGACGCTTACCAGACACCCACAATCGCAGAGCTAGCGCCCATGATCGATGGCAAACCGGATTTTACCAAGTTGAAAGAGATCAGTCTTGAGGAGCTGGCACGGCGGTTCCGAATGCAGAGGATCGTATTTGAAACTGCGAGTGAGGTTTACGATCAAATGGCCCCGACCTGGAAGGGCAGCCGGCCATACCTCCTAGCTCAGCTGGTCCGTCTGGTAGAGCGGTACATTGATAACGGGCGGGTGGTGGTTGATCCACCGTTGTTCAATGAGGACGACAAGC
>CAYLJO010000501.1:0-2422 GCA_964383905.1 uncultured Blastocatellaceae bacterium | reverse complement strand
GCAAAGCCAATGAACATAAGGCCTGGGTGCCACGCGACCACTGGCTCGACAGTTGGGAGAAGGGATCGATCGTGAAATATGCCACAGAACATCCGTTGGACGGTTACCGGCGGCTGACCTTCACTCTGTCTGACCCTTATGAATCCCCTTGATACCCGTGTGTCATATGAGAGTAGTCGAAGCAGGGAGGGCCGTCTGTGCGTTAGCACACATCTGTGATATGCTTTTTAACGAGATATGATGTGGGGAGGGTGACCTGGAAAGACCTCATCTACGGCGCCGGCTGGAGTTACTTGGGATTTCTCCTCGACCTCCCCAGTCTTTTAAAGAGCGTGAACTCCAACGACCGAGGTTCAGTGATGCCAACCTCGATAAACACTGATGATCCGGTGGGAAATCGGCTTCTCGCCGCGCTTCCCACTGAGGAGTATGCACGAATCCTTCTACATCTGGAGCCGACCTCCTTTGCTCTTGGTGAAGTCATCTACGAATCTGGCGGACACTTGGATTACGTCTATTTCCCCACCACCTCAATCATCTCCCTGCTGTACATGATGGAGAACGGCTCGTCGGCCGAGATGGGGATGTCCGGCAACGAAGGAGTGGTCGGCATTGCCCTGTTTATGGGAGGCGATACGATGCCCAATCGGGCGGTCGTGCAGAGCGCGGGAAGAGCCGTCAGGATGAAGGCGAAGGTGCTGCAGGAGGAGTTCGCGCGCGGCGGCCAGTTTCAACGCCTGCTTTTGCGGTACACGCAGGCGCTAATCACCCAGATGTCCCAGACGGCGGTCTGCAACCGACTCCACACGGTGGAGCAGCAACTCTGCCGCTGGCTGCTACTGAGCCGCGAGCGGCTCGAGTCAGACGAGTTGATCATGACACAAGAGCTGATCGCCAACATGCTGGGGGTGCGGCGCGAGGGCGTCACAGTGGCCGCCGGGCGCTTACAAGACGAGGGGTTGATCTCTTACGTGCGGGGTCACATCAAAATCTTGGACCGGGCGGGGCTGGAGGCGACCGTCTGCGAGTGTTACCGGGTGGTCAAGGACGAGTTTGATCGCTTGATCGGATAGAAGGCCCCGTCATCGCTTCTTCACCTCCTTCGGGTTTGTGGGCGCACGGACGGTCACTCCTTCGAGCAGTATGCCTACCTTAAGAAGACCACGGGTGATGCCGCCCGTTACCTTATTCCGGCTTTGGCGGCAGATAGTTTCTCGTGCAGAAGGTGAGTGAGAAGATTTCTCAACTGGTCGAAGTTGTCAGGCCGGGTGAGATAGACATTTTGGCCGATGGCGACTTCATCACCTTCACCGACCTCTTCGACGCAAAAGATCACGACCGGCACATCCTCCCCCAATCCGGCGCGTCGGCGGATCCGGCGGGCGGCCACAATGACCTCGCGCGGCGGCCCGCCCAGGCTCACCAGCATGAGGTCGGGACGCTTTCGCCGGGCGCGCTCCACGGCGTCTCGCTCACGGCGGGCCGCCTCGACGCGGTAACCGTCTACTTCCAGCAGTCTCTCGATGCCGTCGCGGGTCTCCTCGATATCCTCGAGGACGAGGATCGTCAGTCCAACGCCATTTTCTCTATCCATAAGCTGTCACTTTCCCTGTTCGCACTCATCCGCGCAGGTAGCAGATCATTAACCCGAGGGCCTTTCACTTTCTCCAGCATGCGTCTCTCATAAAAATTGCTTCCTCTCCATTGCGGTACGCGCATTCTAGCGTCATGCCGCAGGAGGCTCGGCTACACGGACCAGTTTGATCGCTTTCGCCAGCCCGAGGGATTGGAGCGCGCGGATGCCCCACCAGTTGATGTCGAGCTCGTATTCCGGTTATATACGCTTTCGTGGCTCCTTAATCATCGCTTGGTGGCGCATTCCAACCCCTTGAGCATCTATGCGGAGCACACCCTACCCTCTTGCCCGGACTCGACACGGATGTCTAAAGATGAAAAATTCGAAGAACAGGAGAGGTAGGTGTATCACGCGAAGTAGTAGCTGTCAGTGCGCTAACGCACATATCCGGGGTAACTTGCGGCGTGAAATTGTCTGGCGCAGATGATGAGATGGAGCTGAAGGTCGGTTGGTAAGCGACATCACATGACTCATCGGATCGGTAACTACGCCGATGGGAATCTAACGGCACAAGAAGGGGTTGGGGGACTCCTTTCCGACCTCGACATCGGGAAGGAGTTTATCATCTATGTGTGTTAGCGCACAGACCGTCACCCTTTTTAAGTGATATTCCTACCCCAAAGGGATTGGGAGAAGACAGAAGACTATGCCAATCGATGAAAAAAATGGGAGTAAGGGAACAGTTTAGGGTTGGGCTCCACATGACCGATGAGACCGACGGAGTCACCACTCGCATGAGGGCACAAGAGGAGCTGCAAAACTCAGAAACCCGCTACCGGCGTCTCT
>CAYLJO010000500.1:0-2434 GCA_964383905.1 uncultured Blastocatellaceae bacterium | reverse complement strand
CACTCATTCCACCGTCGTGCTTCGTGGCGCACGTGCCCTTTCATATAGCAGTTAGGCTTTCTGCCTACCAGACTCACCAGCTTCCAATATCACGCGCAATAGCTTACTCGCCTTATGGGCCTCAACCCCGAAGCCGATCGTCACCATCAGGTAGTAGAAGAGCATCATGCCACACGGGATGAGCATCCAGACTTCGGCTTTACCTGTAGTGAGGAGCTGAGAGGCAACACCTGCCGCCCCGAGTCCGACGAAGCTGAGCCAGACGACGCTGAAGATCAGCACGGCAATGTGTAATCTCATGGTGACCTCGACCCGCACGCCCTTCACCAGCGGGCGGATGCGCCCGTCGATGACCGGCAGGAAGGAATTGCGGTAGCGGATGATCCGGCTGATGCGGAAGCCATCGGCGGACACCGTCCCCTCGAACTTTTCCGTCCTTCTTTCGGACCACTGCCAACCATAGTGGCGGTTTGCCACCTCCAGGGTCAACCTACGGATCATTTCCTCTATGCTGAGAGGGGATTCAAAAACGAACTTCCTGTACGGTAACAGAGGGATCATCTTTAGGATCAACGCGGAAATGAAAGCCTAGACATCATGGTTGACAGTATGAAAAAAGGCTTGCCCCTTTACCCTCGTGGATTATGCTGCAGTTGTTCGATGAAAAACTCTAGCACAGTGCCACAATAAAGGAGACAAGCCATGAAGAAGTCTACCATGTTTATCGCCCTCGATACCGCTAAAGATTTTCACGATGTCGCCCTCGCCGAGGAGGGCCGCTTAGGGGAGGTCCGCCACTACGGCACAATCGACTCCTCGCTCGCCTCCATAGATAAGCTCGTGCGTAAGCTCTCCGCCCCAGGCACAACGCTCCACTTCGTCTACGAAGCCGGGCCCTGCGGCTACACCATCTACCGTCATCTCACCAAGAAGGGGATCTTCTGTGCGGTCGTTGCCCCATCCAAGACCCCCAAGAAGAGCGGTGATCGGGTCAAGACTCGCCCGCCGGGATGCTGTTTCTCTGGCCAGATTGGAGCGTGCCGGTGAGTTGACCCACATCTATGTCCCGTGCCCGGAGGATGAAGCGATCAGGGATCTGGTCCGCGCACGTACTGACGCTGTTCGTGCTCACACCAAAGCGCGCCAACAACTCTCTGCTTTCCTGCTGCGCCTCGGCATTCGTTACCACTCAAGAACGGCCTGGTCGCCGCAGCACAAGCGGTTCATCGCCGACATCTCTTTGCCGTTCCCGGCCCAACAGGTCGTCTTTCAGGAATATGTTGAGGCCATTAGTGAGGCGGCCGAGCGGGTGAGAGGGGCACTGGTGGAGAGCGCGTGGGCCTACCACTTCCCTGCCAGGGTCTCCCGCCCTCTGGAGCGGAGGCAGCAGAAAGTGTCAAAGAAGATCCGCCAGATCTCGTGGAAGGCGCAGCAGCGGCTCTGTGCCAGATATCGCAGGCTGTGCCGGCGAGGGAAGATCAAGCAGCAGGTGGTGACGGCCATCGCCAGAGAGCTGGCGGCTTTCATCTGGGCGATCGCTCGTGAAGTGAAGATCCCGGCATGAGACGGGGAAGAATCAGATGAGCGCAGTGAAGGAGGAGAGTTGATGAGCTAAGCAGAGAGCAGAGTTGATGAGCAGCGGCAGGGGCAGACAGGCCACCCTAGACTAGAAGCGGCTCCCCACAGAGACGGAAAGATGAACTGTGGTAGCCAAGCGCACGTATATCAGCATGATCAATCGTCGCGATAAAGCTGGAGGACTGCTGCCCCTGCTTGTGCTCATCACCTTGAAAGAAGGATGAAAGAGCCCGGGGACAAGAGACGGGGGAGGGGGAACTATTTTCTACTTGACTTCTGTCAACCATATCAACGTCAAAGATCACCCGCGCGCTGGAGCTATCATAGGTCAAGGTCAAGACCGGTGCGCGTCGGGTGCATCGGTAGTTAGGTTGCGCTCCACATTCGTCGGCCCTTGCAGTTACCAGCCCGAAGCTTGCGATCAGCTCGTCATGTCTCTGGATGAGATTATCCGGGACTCGGTCGCCTGGGCGCACGAACACAGCGCAGACGACGGGACGTGGACTACGATGGCGGTGATCGCCTGCCAGCGATACTTCTACCAGTCAGTGTCTGGAATTGATGTCGGTTCCGGGTTGCGGGTGAAAGCGGTCAGGAGTCGGGCGCAAGTTGGGTTTTTGGCCGCGGCGCTCTCATCACGGAGCGTCTGGCGCGAGCGTGACGGACGCATTCGCCCTCCCTTTTGATAATAGCCTAGACGGGGCGCTCTGTGGAATAGAGAAGCAGAGGCCGGTAGATCCTCTCAGTTCAGATCGAAGTGGGTAGGTCACCGGCCAGGGCGGCGTGGGCCGGGGTCCGAAGCACGACGGCGAAAGGGTGAGCCGGGGGCGCGACGGTCAATCGAGCCGGGCGGCAG
>CAYLJO010000499.1:0-2436 GCA_964383905.1 uncultured Blastocatellaceae bacterium | reverse complement strand
TGCCATGGCAGGTGACGCCAGGCTGCTATACCGCAGGCCAGTATATCTTTTACACATGTGACGGACTAGCAACGACAAAATAATCAACAAAAATCGGGGCGTGGCCACTACAGATCGTGCTCAGCAAGGCCCTTTCTCAACCGATTGTGGCCGACCTCTGCCAAAGATGGTCCGTCAAATAAGCCAATGATGTGTTGACCCATCGCAAGGCTGCTAATCCTTCGCCCGCTTAATGTTACTCCCCGAGTTTTTTCATCATCATAATATTCCCTCATGAAAAATATCCCCCTCTTCCAATTCGCGGCAGTTGTCTTTGCCTTAATATTTCTGTCCCCAGGCATTGCACAGGGTGCGCCTACACTTTTGAGCGACGCCGGCTCTACCCGTGCCATTGCGCTTTCCTCGCCTTCGTTACAGCGCGAACCTTTTCAGCTAACTACCCCCGCACCTGTTGGACTGTCGCGGGACGTGCGGACGCGCGTGATGCTTTTTGCGATGAACCTTGACCTGCTGGCCGGCGAAGGGGCCTCCGCCCTTACGGCCGATGCGGAGGACGTAAACCATGTTCACTACCCGCTGATGGTTGACTACGTGGCTGCAATACCTGGATACACATGGATGAGCGCCGTGATTGTCCGGCTCAATCCGAACCTCGGCGATGCAGGTGATGTCCTTGTCCGCATCAACCTGCACGGCGTTTCCTCTAACCGGGTGAGGATGGCTATCGGGCACATCGGAGAGGGGCCTGCCGATGATTCCGGCTCAGTTCCGACTCCGGCACCGACGCCCCCGGCGCCGTCTCCCACGCCGACGCCGACGCCCAACCCTTACACCGGGCCTGCTTCAGCGGCCGACACCTACCGTTTCCTCGAACAGGCAACCTTTGGTCCAACATCCTCGGACATAGCGCGTGTACAAAGTATTGGCTTGCGGGCTTTCCTCACCGAGCAATTCGCCGCGCCGGTCTCCGGCTACCCGTCTTTGCCCCCCGCGCCGGAGACGCCGCCTCCCACTTGCACCGGCGATTGTTACCGGGATAACTACACGATGTACCCCTTGCAAGTGCGATTCTTCCAAAACGCCCTTACGGGGCGGGATCAGTTGCGACAGAGAGTGGCCTTCGCGCTTTCTCAGATCTTCGTTACCTCCGGCCTTAAGGTCACTCAGCCGAGCGCGATGGCGCCGTACCAGCAGCTCCTCACGCAGGACGCCTTCGGCAACTTCCGCCAACTCCTCTATGACCTCACGCTCAGCCCGGCGATGGGCCGCTACCTGGATATGGTCGACAACAATAGGCCGAACCCTGACACCGGCGACGTGCCGAATGAGAACTACGCGCGGGAGATCCAGCAACTCTTCTCCATCGGCCTTTACAGATTAAATCAGGACGGGACGTTGCAGCTTACCGCCGAGGGCCAGCCGATCCCCACTTACGATCAAGATACGGTCGAAGGCTTTTCGAGCGTTTTCACCGGCTGGACTTATGCGCCGCTGCCGAGCGCCCCGATGTTGATACACAACCCGCCGAACTACCTGGCGCCGATGGCCGTATTCGAGCAGAACCACGACACCCGTTCGAAGAAGCTACTTAACGGCGTCACCCTGCCGGCCGGACAACCTGCCGCTAAGGACTTGAATGACGCGATTGATAATATCTTCAATCACCCGAACGTCGGACCATTCATCGGCAAACAGCTCATCCAGCACCTCGTCACGAGCAACCCCAGCCCGGCCTATATCGGCCGGGTGGCCGCTGCTTTCAATAACAACGGCCAAGGTGTGCGCGGCGACCTGAAGGCCGTGGTGACGGCGATCCTGCTTGACCCGGAGGCGCGCGGCGACGTCAAAACTGACCTTGGTTACGGCCACCTGCGCGAGCCGGCCCTTTACCTCACCGGCCTGCTGCGCGCCTTCAACGCGACGAGCGATGGCACGGCTCTCCTTAATTACAGCGCGCGCCTGGGCCAGGACATCTTCAACCCGCCGACCGTCTTCAACTACTTCCCGCCTACCTACCGGGTGCGGGGGACCGCGGCGCTCGGGCCGGAGTTCGGCATCCAAACCACGGCGGCGGCGATGACGCGCCTTAATTATGTCAACGCGCTGGTCTTCTCAGGGCTACCTTCGGCCGGAGGGGGAACCACCACCGCCGACGTTTCATCATTACAAGCGGTGGCCGGTGATCCGGCGCGGCTCGTGGATGCTGTGGACCAGCTGCTGCTGCACGGCTCGATGTCGCCCGCCTTGCGGGACGTCGTCACGCAAGCCGTTTCCAGTGTTGCCGACACGAATCCCGCCTTGCGCGCGCAGACGGCTGTTTACATCGTCGCCTCATCATCACAGTACCAACTGGAGAGGTAATAACATGGCACACTCACGCAGAGAATTTTTAAGAGGTGGCCTGGCCCTGGGCGCGGCCGCAGCGGTCACCCGTTT
>CAYLJO010000498.1:0-2444 GCA_964383905.1 uncultured Blastocatellaceae bacterium | reverse complement strand
TCTAGATTGATGTTGCCTAATTTGATAAATTGAGAACCTAAGGAATAGGCGGAGCAGAATATGTCCAGTCCTGGGTATCCCAAACCGTTGCTCCCTTCTCGAGGTCGCCAGATGATGAACCGGATGGACAATAGTTGTGATACCTCTATGACGAGAGCTTCTGCGTGGTCATTGCTGGTCGGCCCGGCCGGGAATGCGGTAGGGGCGCCGTTCAAAGCGCCTCGTGGCACGCGCCCGAGGAGCTGCCGTTGGATGCTTCTTGTCTCGGCGCTCGCCCTTCTCGTTCTGGGTTCGACCAATCCAACGATCACATTGAGCGCCGACGTCAATCGGGACGGCTCACGGTGGGTCGGAACGTGGGCGACAGCCCCACAGCCGTCCCTGCCAGTGAGTCTCCAGAGCTTCCGGAACCAAACCCTGCGCCTCATCGTGCATACCAGCGCCGGCGGGACGAAAGTCAGGATCAAGATCTCGAACACCTATGGTGACCAACCGTTGCTGATCGGCGCCGCGCACATTGCCCGCCGGACTGCCGCGGCGGACATCGATCCGACCTTCGACCGAACTCTCATGTTTCACCGACACTCGTCCACGACAGTTCCGGCACACGGGATGGTGGTGAGCGATCCGGTCGCCTTGGACGTGCCGGCGCTGTCGGATCTGGCGATCAGCCTCTTTCTTCCCCAGACTACGGCGGCGACGACCATACATATTCTGGCAAAGCAGACGAGCTATGTCTCCCCTGACACCGGGGATCATACAGCGGACGTGAAATTCCCTGTCGCCAAGCCGATCCGCTCCTGGCCATTCCTGACCGGGGTAGATGTCGCGGCTTCGCCTCGAGGAGCAGCCATCGTAGCCTTCGGCTCCTCGCTCACTGACGGAGACGGTTCGACAACGGATACCAACCGGCGTTGGCCCGACGTGCTGCCTGCGCGCCATCACTATTAAAGAAAAGGCGCAAGGCCAGTACCACCCCGATCTCGGCGGCACACTCTCATACCTTGCCAACCTCTACGCCGTGAAGGGCGAGATTGACAAAGCCATCTCCACCCAGGCACGGGCTAACGCTATTCTTGAATACAATATCGCGCTCAATCTCATGACCGGCTCCGAGCAACAGAAGCTTGCCTACCTCAAAACACTGTCGGATCTGGAAGACCAGACGCTGACGCTGCACTTCCAGACCGCCCCCGGCTCTGTCGCGGCAGCCGATCTGGCGGCCACAATTATCCTGCAGCGTAAAGGGCGTGTGCTCGACTCGATGTCGGATAGTTTGGGGGCCTTACGCCGCCGCTTTAACAGGCAGGATCAGCTGCTGCTCGACGACCTGAATAGTACGACCACACGATTGGTCGGCTACGTCCTCGACGGGCCGCAAAATATCACGTCCGACGAGCACCGGCAAAAGATTAGAGCGCTCGAAGAGCAGAGGGAAAAGCTTGAAAGTGAAATCAGCCGCCGCAGCGCGGGCTTTTACGAGCAGACCAAACCGGTCACGCTCAAAGCTGTTCAGGAGGCGATCCCCGGCGACGCCGTCCTGGTTGAATTTGCCATCTATCGTCCGATTTCACCTAAGGCATATGAGTTTGCGACAGAGCGGGCGCTCGACCCCCGCGCGGTGGGAGACCCGCGTTACGTTGCTTATATCGTGCGCGCGCAAGGGGTGGTCCAGGGTCAAGACCTCGGCCCGGTGAAAGGAATTGATGAAGCGCTCGCCGCCTACCGGCAGTCCTTGCGCGACCCGAAGCGAAGCGATGTGCGAGACCTGGCACGCGCGATGGATGAAAAGGTGATGCGCCCGATTCGCCCGCTGCTCGGCGATGCGACCCACCTGCTCATCTCGCCAGACGGCGAGCTGAACCTCATCCCCTTCGCCGCCCTCGTTGACGAACAGGGACGCTACCTGATCCAACACTACTCCTTCACCTACCTGACCAGCGGGCGCGACCTCCTCCGATTGCAGGTCGCGCGCCAAAGCAGGGCCAACCCGCTGGTCATCGCCGACCCCTCCTTCGGTGAACCGGCCCCGGAACTGGTCGCCAGAACAACTGCGGCACAGCGATCGACCTCACGCGCGAGCAGACGCAGGAGCGTGACCAACGCCCGTGACCTCTCCGAGGTCTACTTCGCCCCGCTGGCCGGCACGGCGCAGGAGGCCCGCTCCATCCAAGCGCTCTTCCCCGAGGCCAACCTCTTGACCGGGGCGCAGGCGACTAAATCAAACCTCCAGCGGGTCGCGGCGCCGCGCCTCCTGCACATCGCCACCCACGGCTTCTTCCTGCAAGGCGCCGAAAACCCCGCGGCCGGTAAGGTGCCGGCGGAGGCGGGCGGCATCAAAGCCAACGCTAGGATCGAGAATCCGCTGTTGCGCTCGGGGCTGGCGCTATCGGGCGCCAACCTGCGCAACAGTAGCAACCGCCATGATGACGGCATCTTGACAG
>CAYLJO010000497.1:0-2455 GCA_964383905.1 uncultured Blastocatellaceae bacterium | reverse complement strand
CCCGCTCTACTTTAAGCACGTTGCTCCAAATACCGGCGAGCACCTCCTCAACAGGAGAGCGCGGAGCCACATAGGCGCCCTCCATCTCAGGTTGCCACTGGTCAGGAGCGGGCAGCGCGCGGCGATCCACCTTTCCGCTAGGTGTGAGAGGCAACTGGTCCAACACAATGATTGATGATGGCGTCATGTAGTCGGGCAACTTCTCATGTAAAAACCTTCTTAAACTCGGAGCCAATGTATGAGCGGCCACCCAATGTGTCGGATTATTTGCATATTCTTGCCAGGGTTTAACCTTCGCAGCCTCCCCCTTGAACAAGTATGTAGCCGCGCGAGGCGACTGTTCTTCACCTGGCCTCTCCCTCTTAAACAGGGCATCGTAGCGTCCATCCTTGCTCGAACCGGACCAGCTAATATCGACCGTGTAAGGTAACCCTTCACTCAACGCCCACAAGTCTTCGGGGTCGATGCCTTTCTGCCCACTAGTCCGTAATGCCGCGCGCAGACCCCTGACCGTTGTGGGCCCGCCATCTTGATTGAGCAATTCCATAATCTGAGAATCAGCCATGACGCGGGAGTTGGGTATGCCCCTGACGCCTTGAATCTCCGGATCACCCTCAGCGAGCAGCCGGCGCACCGCTTCCAGCGTTAAGTTCTCATCCCGCCAGTTCAGCCACGGGACCGACACGGGCGGATCGGCAGGGCCGCCAATGTGCAGAATCGCATCGTAGCGGAATTTTGTGAGCTCATTGTGATGCCTACCTCGTAGCAATTTGATCTCCACATTGCTTATCTTCGGCAGCTGTTTCCTGACAGCTCTGAAGAAATCGGGATCGATCGTCAGCTGTTTTTCCGAAGCCACCTGTCTTTGTATGCGCTTCTTTAACTCAGCCGTGCTTAACGACGGTAGCGCTCGATGAAGTTGAACGGAGGCGTGGAACGCTTCGAGTAGCGGGAAGTTCCGGACATCCCCCAAGAAGATAAAGCCGCCGGGACGCACAACATTCACGGCGCTCTCCAAAACCCTCAAGAGGTAGCCGATGGTGGGAAAATATTGCGCCACAGAGACTATTAACACGGCGTCGTAGGAATCGGGCGCCACGTCACTAAAGTCATCTGCCGCCCTGTGAAGGAGGGTGACCCCCGGGATCTCCTGCTTTAGTACTTGGAACTGGTGCCGAAGAATCCCGATCGCATTTTCGGATAGATCCGTCGCGCAGTACTCCTTGCAATGGGGGGCTATGCGAAACAACATCAGGCCGCTTCCCCCACAGCCGATTTCTCTCACCCGGGCAGGTTTCAAGGATAGAATGCGATGAACCGTGTGATCCATCCATGCTTGCACTTCTTCATCTGGAATCGGCTGGCCCGTGTAACTACTATTCCATCCCTTGACGTAAAACTGCGGTTTTTGATCGTGGTCGACCTCATCGTATAGGTCATCAAAAACCGCCTCCCATTGCGATACCCGCTCGGCCGGGACCTCCGCTTCATCCCCTGAGTCCCCTCGGCCGTCGTAATACCCGCGTGGAATGACATAGGCGACCAACCGTTTTTCACCAGGCTCATCTTCTCTCAGCACGACGATGGATTCTTGCACGGCATCGTGTTGATTAAGTGCCGCCTCGATCTCCCCTAGTTCGACACGAAAACCGCGAATCTTTACTTGATCATCAACCCGGCCAAGGAACTCTATGTTCCCATCCGAGCGGTAGCGTACCCGATCCCCGCTCTTATAGAGACGGGCGCCCTCCCCGCCGCCAAATGGATCCGGGATGAAGCGCTCGGCCGTCAAATCCGGGCGGTTCAGATAACCACGCGTCACCCCCACACCGCCGATGTAGAGCTCACCCGCCACTCCGACCGGCACTACTTGCAGATGTCTATCCAGGACATAGACCTGCGCATTGCGGACCGGGCGTCCGATCGGCAATTCGCGCAACCCCAGATCCGTTTCCTGTAGGGTAGGCGCTTGACATATGGTCGCGACGATGGTCGCCTCGGTCGGGCCATAGGTATTGAAGAGCCGCACGCTCTCCTGTGGCGCCCATCGCTGCCAAGCCTCGACACGCTCGGGAATCGCTCTTTCACCACCGATGATGACCAGGCGGAGTGATGACGGAATGGTGACGGACCCGTCAGCCAGGTGGGCGGTGATTTCATGCCAATAAGCCGTCGGGAGATCGAGCACGGTGATGCCCCAATCCTCGCACCGCTGCCAGAACCGGGTGACGGAGCCGAGCATCGAATCGGTGCGCAGGACCAGTGTTGCGCCACACGTCAGGCACGGATAGATCTCCTCGGCGCTGGCGTCAAAGCTGATGGAGGCAAACTGCAGCACACGATCTGTCGCCTTCATCCCGTATTGGGCGACGGCCGCGGTGGTATAGTTGACCAACGCGCGATGATGTGCCAGAACACCTTTCGGTCTGCCGGTCGAGCCCGAGGTGTAGATCAC
>CAYLJO010000496.1:0-2474 GCA_964383905.1 uncultured Blastocatellaceae bacterium | reverse complement strand
GAGGGTTGGCGGGGCCTGCGCGGGCGGTTGACTGAATCGGCGCCGCCGCTTCTGGAGACGCTCGGCGGCAAGCACTTTTACCTGTGCTCGAACGGCGCGATGATTGCCGAAATGTTACGCGCGCTCTCAGATTTAGGCGTCCCGAAGCGCCTCTTGTACGAAGAGTACTTCTTCAATTTCAAGCACCGGCCGGATGAAGAGACGGTCGCCCGAATCAGGCGGCGCTTTGTCGCCAAAGACCTCCTCTCGCCACTAGCTGAACTTCATGCCGTGCTCCACCGGTTCCAAGCTTAGTCCAAATTGCGGGCGAGGCGTTGAGAATAGAGTCAGAAGTGTTTAAGGAGATTTCCGGCCAGGGCAGTCGCCTTCATGACCTTTTGCATCTTTACACCTTCGCGCTCATGAACCAGATATCACTCTCGGTCGTCTGCAACCGCTTCCACAGCGTCGAGCGGCGTTTGGCCCGCTGGCTGCTGATGATGCAAGACCGCGCGCAGGTGGATGAGTTCCGATTCACCCAGGGGCTAATCTCACGGATGATCGGGACGCGCCGCCCGCATGTCTCAACCGCCGTCGGCAACCTTCATAATACGGGGCTCATTCATAACGGTCGGGGCAAGATTGATATCCTCGACCGGGACGGCCTGATGAAAATCGCCTGCGACTGTTATCTGGCTGCAAAGAAGAGATTTGACGGTCTTTTCAGCACTTAACATTCCTCTCCTTATCGCCTTAAAGCATCTTGAAAGTCGTTATGTACGAGAGTGCGTAAACAGGGCTTGACTCAAAGTGTACAATTTGTACAGTTCCCCCCAATAAGCGAAATCTTTAGGAAATTGGCCTTGCCACTCCCCCGCAAGAAGCTCTCTTGGGCTGGTGGTGAACAGACCCTGTTGCGGCCCTCCTGATGGTTCCGATCATCGTGAGGGAAGGGCTGGAAGCACTGCGGGGCGAGACGTGCGGTGACTCGCGGTAGAGCAGGCAGAAGTGCGGGTAGCTGTAATGCTCGAGGGGATTGGCTTCGGCGTACTCTTCCCAGAGGAGTTGAAGCGTGACGCCTTTGCGACGCCATCTTGGATCACGCCTCGATCCACAAGAGCCGGGCGTTGCGCGAGTGGCTGGCTGAGCACCCACAGGTCGAGCTGAGCTACCTGCCACGCTAGGGCGGGCATCGGGACAACCCCGTGGAAAAGCTGTGGTGGCATCTGAAGGGTTACGCGACAGCGAACCGCTGCTGCCGGGGGATGGCAGAATTGCTCCTGGTGGTCGAGCGCTACTTCGCGCACTTGACGCCGGAGAAGGTCTTTCAACTCGTCGCTTGAAAATGACCCTGTACTTTTCAAATGCTACTTAGTTGTACCTATACCATCCGGGTTGTCGTGTCTCCGTCAGCATATCCCACGCTCTTTCAACTGCTCGAAATGCAGAAGGAAGGGCCCAAAGTCAAACCGAAGGACTTACGCCACGGCCTGCCTGAGAGCGCGCAGGCGGTGATCCTGAAGGCGCTGGCCTACGCGCCGAAGGAGCGGTATCAGAGCGCACGCGAGTTTGGCGAAGCGCTATGGGACACGTTGACGGGGGATCAGCCTGACACCCGACGGGCTGCGATGGAGTTGGGGCACGTACTGTTCACTGACATCGTCGGCTACTCGAAGTTACCGATAGACGAACAGACGAAGGTGCTCAGTAGTTTGCAGCAGATTATCCGTGCGACAGCAGAGTTCAAACGCGCGCAGGCGGGCAATCAGTTGATCCGGTTACCGACGGGCGATGGCATGGCGCTTGTTTTCTTCGGAGACCCGGAGGCACCAGTGCGCTGCGCCCTTGAGATCAGCAAAGAACTGAAGAACCACCCGGACATAGAGCTGCGGATGGGGATTCACAGCGGGCCGGTCAACAAGATAAAGGACGTTAACGATAAGACGAATGTCGCCGGCGCAGGGATCAACATGGCGCAGCGAGTGATGGACTGCGGCGACGCCGGGCACATTCTTCTCTCGAAGCGGGTGGCCGACGATCTGGGACAGTACAGCCATTGGCAAGCGTACCTCCACGATCTCGGGGAGGCCGAAGTCAAGCATGGCGTGCGTGTGCACGTCTTCAACCTCTATACGGACGAGGTTGGTAACCCCGACCTTCCCGCGAAGTTCAAGGTCAACGGGAAGGGAGGAAGAAAAGGCACTTTCCCGGCGCGCGCCGCGCTTGTTGCGGCCATCACTGTGGTGGCTATCACCGCGGCCGCGCTGTTCTGGATCCTCCGTCCGGGCAGAGTCGCCGGCGGCAATAAGGGAGGCGGATTGGTTACGGCCACCGCAAATGCGCCGGAGCGAACGTTGAGCTACTGGGTAGAGGTGCAGAAGTACCGTGACGGAAGACCCGACAAAGAGCCGTTCCGGGTAGCCGGCGAAATGATATTCCAGGCCGCGGAGCTGCGCGCCGACATCGGCAGTATCTTCAGCCTGGGCGGGGGCGCC
>CAYLJO010000495.1:0-2477 GCA_964383905.1 uncultured Blastocatellaceae bacterium | reverse complement strand
GGATCGTCGTTGAGAGCACCTTTAACTGGTACTGGCTCGTCGATGGCTTGCGTGAGCGATTTCGTGGCTGCATCAGTATCGGCGGCTGCGTATCCGGTGGGAGCGGCGGCCAGAGATACACGAGGCGTTTCTGTCGCTGGCCTGCTCGCTGATTTGTTGGAGGTCGTTGTGATCTCATTTTGTTAGGAGCTCTAAATTGTTGTGGTTAGTGATGAAACAGGGAAACCGGGCCTCCGGTGCGGGAGCACTATGAGATGGTACGGCGATTGCCTCCGTGTACCTCGGTTGGCGATGGCCGGTTACGGCCGACCCAATCAAAACTACTTCAAGAATATGAGAGGCAGTCTCTCTGATAAGAATTCTCTGAAAAACGTTACGCTCGTGTAGCGGGAACTACGGGTGGCGAAGCGTTGGGAAGCGGCGAGTGATACTCGCCGCTTCTTTTGTTACTTCAGATTGGCGGGCGAAAAAAAATTATATTGACATCCTGCAAGAACCAGGTAGATCATCCGTCCACTCTTAGAAGCTACTTGCGCCCGAGACCCCTGAAAGAATGCAGCGATGGTAGAAGTCAGGCTCTATATCCAATCAGGACACAGTTCGTACGAGGTTCCACTCGCCTCCAACAGCATGACGATCGGCCGCGGCGATGACGCGAGCCTGGTCGTAGCCGACACAGGTTTGTCGCGCATCCACGCCTCCATCTACCGGAATGCGGAGGCGGTCTGGATAGTTGACGAGAATTCGACCAACGGCAGCTTAGTCAATGGACGTGTGGTGCCGGCCGGCGGCGCTCTGCTCAACGACGGTGATCTGATCTCGATCGGTGAGCACACGATGGTCAGCATCAAGGTCGGAGATCGTGCCCCACGCAAGCCGGTCATGCCTCAGCCTGCTTACTACGCCGCGCGGGCACCCGCGCGGGCCACGGCGTCATCCGGTTCCGGCTTCTGGTCTCCGCCTATCATCGCCGCCGCATCGGCCATCGTTATTATTATTATTGCTGCCATTGTTCTTGTAAGCATCCAAGTGTTCACGGGCGATAAGCCGGAGCGGGCCTCAGCGTCAAAGCAGGATGCATACGCGCGGGAGGCCGACGTTAAACCTGCCGAGGACTATACCGGCGACGAATACGTGAAGACGGAAGTCCCACTGACCAATACCGGTGGGACTTCGGAAGCGCCGCCTCCGGTAGAGCCGACGACCGCAACGACCGCGAAGGGAATGTCAGCGGGAGAAGCCTTGCGCAAGGCCCTGCTGCTGGTGGTCGAGGATCGAAAGGAGCCGATGGGCTATGAGGCGACCGTCGACATCCCGGCCGAATTGAAGCATTACAGCGAGCGCAAACGCTTCCTCGCCGTCCAAACCGCTGAAGCTATCCAGCAGCGCTTACGCATCCCGCACGACTACGCCGAGCTGATCACTCTGATTCGGGAGAAGCAGTTGGTCGAGCTCAAACCGCTGGGCGACAACTACGTCCTCTACGGTGTCGGCGGCGTGTCGGATGAAGAGTTCACACATTTTGACAGGGCGACCGGAAAAAGCGTGCCGTTCTACCGCACTCTCGTCGAATTGCAAGCCGGGCTGAATGGCATGCCGGAGAAAGATGAGAGAAGAAGCTTCATCGCCTCTTTCTACACAGATAAGAAGGTCTTTAAGCTGATGGCCTCCGAATATGAAACGATATCAGAGCTGGCCCGCGACTTCGACGGGCAAGCTTACGACCTCAGGGACGGGGCGGCGCGCAGGCAATTCAAGAGGCGCCTCCTCTGCTTTGTCCGTCCGGCGGCCCGCCGCATCCTCGAAGATCTTGCCCTCGCCTATAAAAATAGGTTCAACCGCCCGTTACCCATCGCCTCAGTAATCCGCACCGAGCAGTACCAGCGCGAGCTAAGTGAAAGGAATGTGAATGCGGCGCATAATTCTTTGCCGCCCCACACCACCGGACTAGCCTTCGACATCTCCTACCGTTATATGACGGCGGCCGAACAGAACTTCTTAATGGCCGAGATCGCGCGCTTGAAGCATGCCGGGCGGGTCGAGGCGCTCAGAGAAAACAACAATTGCTTTCACGTCTTTGCCTTCGTTGACGGTCAACTGCCTTCTGAGCTACTGATCAGGAAAGTTATGAGCTAAGGGTCAACAACTCACGACACCCGGTGCTTCCAAGGGGCCAGATGAGTTTCCGATTTCTGGCAGAATCGGCAATTCAGTAAACGAAAAGCGGGCGGGGAGCTTTGGCATTGGGAGGCAGATTTTATAGCAGAGTGCCATTGGGTGTCAGCTGTATTCTGCGGTGCCCCCTCTGTGCCCTCTGTGCCTCCGTGGTGAGGCCCTTTGTGACATCAATTCGCAACTCGCTATAACAAATAACGGCCGTGGTCAAAAGCAGAATTTCTACCGCACATGATTAAGTGCTTTTTAGACTAACATCTTGAATGATGTCTATCAGCCGCTTTACCTTATCCCTGCTTCCG
>CAYLJO010000494.1:0-2492 GCA_964383905.1 uncultured Blastocatellaceae bacterium | reverse complement strand
TTCTATAACAGGTTCATCTGTACGTTTCAGTACTGAACGTCAGCCTTCCCGTATGGTATAGTTCACCGCGCGTTTACCCCATCCAGCCCCCGTTTGTTAATGAGCGCTACCGGCCCCGACAGGTCGAGCTATCAGTTCCTCCCATTTTGAGCCTGTCGCGCCGGCACCTTGGCGCATTAATAACCAGCTAAGCAAAGGGAGAAAATTCGATGCGAAGAACTCTAACACTTCTGTCACTACTCGTGGCTGCTCTTTTCTGGACCGCGTGCACGGAGACGACCACTACCAACACTACCGGCAACGCGAATATCACAAACGGCCCGGCGACCGCCAACAGAGGCGCGAATGCTAACGGCGGTCCGGCCGCTCAGCCGGGCGGTGCGGCGTTGAGTGATGCCGACAAGAAGTTCATCAATGACGCCGCCAGCGGTGGGCTGGCCGAAGTCGAGATGGGTCGCCTCGCCACTAAGAATGGTCAGAGCGCTGAGGTCAAGAAATTCGGACAGCGGATGATCGACGACCACACCAAGGCGAATAATGAGCTGTCGCAATTAGCCTCCTCTAAGGGCATCACGCCGCCGAAAGAGCCGAACTCTGAGCAGAAGTCAACGATGGATCGTCTGTCGAAGCTCAAGGGCGAAGCGTTCGACCGCGCGTACATGGATGATATGGTGAAGGATCATACGAAGGATGTCGCTGAGTTTGAAAAGGAAGCTAATCAGGGCGGGGACAACGATGTGAAAGCGTTCGCTTCGAAGACGCTGCCGACCTTACAGGAGCATTTGCGCATGGCCCAAAGCATCGCCCCCAAGGAGCGTAAAGAGGCCGCAAGCCAGGGCAATAAGTAAGCCGAAACAGCCGGGTCGATTGCTCGTCAACAAGGTAGTTAGCGACACCGTCGGCTTAAGCTCACACGCGCTCTCAAGCACCGGTGCGCCGTCTCGCGCAGGCACATTTGCGATACGCGTGACAAGGTTTTGTTAACTATGTTCCCGACAATAGTGGTCACCGTACGAAGTTGAAAGGAGGAAGTTACAACATGGCACAAGACTTAAACGGGTTAAAGATCGCAATCTTGGTCGCAGATGGGTTTGAGCAGGTGGAGATGACGGACCCGAAGAAAGCGCTCGAACAGGCTGGCGCTCAAACCCGGATTGTTTCGCCAGCCAAGGGCGAGGTTAAGGGCTGGAACCATACGGAGTGGGGCGACAAATTTCCTGTTGACGTACCGCTCGATAAGGCCGACGCGGAGGATTACGATGCGCTCCTCTTGCCCGGCGGCGTGATGAACCCTGACAAGCTACGCATGAACGAACGTGCGGTAGGATTCGTGAAAGAGTTCTTCAACGCCGGCAAGCCGGTCGCCGCGATCTGTCACGCCCCGTGGACCCTGGTCGAAGCTGATGTCGTCCGCGGCCGCACGGTCACGTCGTGGCCTTCGCTGAAGACGGATTTGAGGAACGCCGGGGCGAATTGGGTTGATCAGGAAGTGGTCACGGACAACGGTCTGGTCTCGAGCCGTAAGCCGGATGATATCCCGGCCTTCAACCGGAAAATGATTGAAGAGTTCGCCGAAGGCCGGCATCAAAAACAGCGCGCAGCGACAAAGTGATCAACCAGAGAAGAGCGGCAGGGATGGTGGGCTTGGCACGGTCAGATGATGCCGCTCTATCGCTTGACGTTTCGTGTGAGCTATACGCCGGGCCTCTTTGATACGCCGCAGTAAACGGGGTCTAGGCCGGTCTATGAGGTAGCGTGTGCGTGACGAGAACACACGCCGCCTCTTTTGTTTTATTGTCGCTTTACTTTGGCTCATTGCGCGGAGGTAGGAATTGCGCGTCTGTCTCGCGATCTTTGTGGCCGCTTCATGGGCCCAGTCGGTTTTCGCCTTCTTTCGCCACCTCGGCGCGTTCGGCCCCTTCTTGCTGGAAGCTCTCGATACTTTCCTCTTTCTGCCCTTCGGTGTTGATCTTCTGGTGGTCGGTCTGGTCTCCTCGCACTCGGCCAATCCGGTATGGTTCTCTATGTGCTGATGGCAGCCCTCGGTTCGGTGGCGGGCGCTTTCCTTGTCGACCTGGTGATGCGAAAGATCTGGGGAAAGGGTCTTGAGAAATTGGTCAAGCCTGATAAGATCAGACAGCTCAGATCCGGATTAGAAAAGAATACCGGATGGACATTATTCATAGTCTCTCTGCTGCCCCCGCCATTTCCGTATACGGCCGTGATGCTGACGGCCCAGCCTTGCAAAGCGCGAGGAAGAGAATGCTCGGGGCCATCTTTTGCGGCCGGTTGATTCGATTTACAATCGTGGCGCTGCTCGCGCACTCCTTCGGCCGCCAGGTGCTCGACTATATGAATTCCAGGATCATCGAGTATGTAGTTTACGGTTTGATTATCATCTCTGTTGTTGGAAGCATCTTTTCCATTTATCGGTGGCTCTCGTGCCGCCACGTAGTATCGTCGAGATATTCACAAGCGACCACGGATTAATA
>CAYLJO010000493.1:0-2494 GCA_964383905.1 uncultured Blastocatellaceae bacterium | reverse complement strand
CCCGTCGCGACATAGCTGCGACCATCCGCGTCAACCGACACTTGCGTCACTTCACCGTTCTGTTGCGCACCTCCCAACAGGACGAATCCGCGACCCTCGGTCAGCGAATCGTCCGCGACCGCACCCGGCAGAAACAGCTCCTTCCGCTCCGCGGGCTTATCTCCGTTGCCCCCCGCTGTGCCATTGTTGTCGTGATGCCCCTGCCGGAACCACTTCATCGCTTACCTCCCGTTGTGTCGGGAACCGACCCGCCGCCCACCTGAGTTTCACGGCTGGCGTTCCCCGGTTGGAACACTGGCACAGTATCGAAAACTATGACACAGGATGCCATAGCAAACGTTTAGACGGCAAGCCGCCTGGGCCTGACTGCATAGGCCGCTATCCCTAAGCCATCAAAGGCGGTCGGAAGTACTTTGCGGGCGATGTTATAACTGCCATTGACATCGGCATGGATGGGTGGACGCCCCTTGACCCGATACCAGCGTCCTTCACGCCGTCCGCTGAAGATGTGTTTGGTCTGATCCGCTGGGTCATAGACCGGCAAGGGATCATGATCGAGAAAGCTGGCTTGGCTGGTATAGCTTTCCTCGGTGAGGATGACGGTAATGCCCCCCAACCTGGCTTTGTAGGTCAATAGCTCGATGAAGCGCGTATGGGGGATCTGCACAAACATCTGGTTATTCCGGCGGCCCATCTCGACTTCGTGCTTCCAGCGGGCGTTTTTGCCGATAATGAGGGTGCCAATGCCCTCAGCTCCCAACAGATTGACGATGGCCCGCGAGGCCACATGCAACTGATGCTTCACCTGTCGGTTGCGTTTGTCGGTCAGCGCCTCAAGCCGCCGCGAGGTCAACGAGGTGAACGGTGGCATCGTGGTGTGGTTCGAGTGCTTTGCCTGCCTCGCCTGTTTCGCCAACTGTTTTTGCACATGTTCCCGTTGCTTGTTGTACCACTGGTTGATCGCTTTCAGCACGCGACCGTTAACCAGCCGCGGCACAAATCCGGGCTTGTTTGATGTTATCGCGGCTAAGTTGTTGACCCCCAGGTCCAACGACGCAAACAGCGCCGGGTCTACTCCGGTCTCCGTTGCTGATGCGACCTCTCGTTCATAGATGACTTCAATGACGAAGTGAGTCGTCCGCTGCCCACCGCATGGAACGACTCGCGCCTGCACAATGGAGTCTCGACGCTGCTGCGTGGGCACCACATCTCCCAACCCAGAAAGACCGAGCATCTGGCGTTTCAAGGCTTTGAGGGAGATGGCGCCTTTTTCATAGACCAGGACATTGCGCCCAGTGGATTTAGGTTTATACTTGGGCAACTTCGGACGGCTCGTGAACTTGTCGGGATGCTCCCGCCATGCCTGCATCGCAGCAAAGAAAGCTTTCCAGGCCCTATGCAACTGGATCAGCACCTGATTGCTGACTTTGGCTGGTAGCGCCTGATACGCTGCGGTCGTTTTGATGAGATGATAGGTTGCCGTATTGTCGAGGTAGCCGTCTCCTTTGAGAATGGCTTGACGCACCAAGTAGTTGGCAGCATTCCAGAGGTTCTTGGAAGCAAACGCTGCCGCATCAATGGTCGCAAAGCGCGGGTCGGTGGCACGAATGACGTGCTGCTCAACCAGCTGCATCGCTCTCCCCCTCCCCGCGTAACTCCGCGGCAAGCCTTTCGGTCTTGCGCTTGGCCCGGCGCTGCCCATAGAGTCGGGCCGTGAACGAGTAGACCATCGCTACCAGATCAGCGATCAAGTCCTCGTTGTCGTTCTCGGCCAGGGTGACGACCTCGATAGCACGCCCTGTGCTTGGAGAAGTTTCGGCCAGTATTGTATTGCGCCCCGGTGCGTTGTCAAGTGGGCGGTGCTGTTCACAATTCCACAGGGCGGCACGTTGCAGTATGGTACAGTACTTGCGGCAAGGAATCTCCATCGCATGCCACGGTTCACACGCGCGAAAGCGCGGCGTGCCGTGGTTTAGTTCTTGAGGGGGATGCGCATGGACTTCGAAGATTTGTTAGAGCCGGAAGTCGCCGCCGCCGCCGCGATTACCGCCGTCGTCGCCTCGCCGCAAGTACGCACCGCATTGCGACGTGGTGCGGTGTTTGGCCTGGCAGGCCTGCTCGTCGCCGGTGACGCGCTATCGAGCTTTTCCAAAGGAGTTGGCCGCGGCATGCAGCGCGTGGCCGCGCCCGCTACGATGAACGGCGCATCCGCCGGCACGGCCTCCGAACATTCCGCAGCGGACGAACACGCAGGTGCAGGTGATGGGAGTTAACCGGCGATGAACGCGCAACAGCACCACGAGCCGCCAGAAGAGCGGCCATATGTGGCACGAGCCGAAGATCTGCTGAATCACCTCGGCCAGCGTTTTGCGCAGTCGCGCGCGCAGTTCAGCCAGGCGCTTGAGCAGCGTGCGACGCAGGCGAACGGCAACGGGCATACCCCGGATACCCGCCCCGCCACCGAGCGCGCTGAAGAGCTGCTCGACCGCGCGGG
>CAYLJO010000492.1:0-2504 GCA_964383905.1 uncultured Blastocatellaceae bacterium | reverse complement strand
AGGTTTCCCAACTGACATCCTGCAAGAGGACTCGTTCCTCCGGCGGAATCAAGACTGTCGCCATGACACTACACCCTCCCGTTTGAGTTGCAGCCCCGAAACGCGCGCTCTCATCCCAGGTTTCTACATCCTCTTTATTTTACACCTGTTAACGATTTGGGGAAGCTTTATGCTTGGACCTTTCAATGATTATGGCTTTGAAGCAGGAAAGCCATACTTGTCAGGCCTGCAGATTCTCCGGTAACCACGACCCCTGCCGGCTGGGAAGAGACTTATTTGATCTGACGACTCGCGAGGCTACTCCTGCCACTCGTGTGGCGCATCGGCCATTTTCTCGGAGAAGACTTGTTCGATGTGGTTGACGATATACCGGCGGGCGACGGGCAGATCCGCCGGAAAGCTACCGAGCACGCGATCAACGAGATGCGTGGTGAGATCGATAGTAAATTAACCCCGCCCTGAAGGGGCGCGGCTTTCGTCCCTGTACTAGGCGGTTGCCCGCCGTTCTGAGACTTGAGGCACATGTACGAGTGCCCTGCCGCGAATGTTAATCGCGGCGTTGATGTCAGCATGATCGCGGTGATGACAGTTCACGCATTCAAACTCGGCCTGGCTCTTGCGACTCTCCGTGCAACAGTGGCCGCACTCCGCACAGGTGCGCGAAGTATTTCGAGGGTCAACCAGCGTAAGAGCCACGCCCGCGAGTTGAGCCTTATATGCAATGAACTGCCGGAGTTGGAAGAAAGACCAGCCCGAAACCTTCGGACGTTGCGACCGCCTGAACCGTTTCTCAACGCGCCGTCGGATGCCGGCCAGATCTTCAAGGGCGATGCCGCGCTGAGTGCCTGTAGCGGAGGCGACCAGTTTCTTGCTGATCGAGTGGTTCGTGTGAGAGCGGAAGCGGGATTCCTGACCGCTCTGACGCTTGAGCAGACAACGAATGGAACGCGGGCGCTGGCCCGCCTGCGATTGCTTCGAAGCTTTATGTTGCAAGGTTTGACGAAGGCTGAAATTCTTTTGACGAATACGCTCAACATCCGAGCCGGAGAACATTTCGCCGTCAGAAGTCGTGGCGATGTTTGTCACGCCCAAATCAACCCCGATGAAGTCGGTTGTTGGTATCGGCGTCTGATCGGGCAACTCCACCGAGCAGAGCAGAAACCAGCGCCCGTCTTTCCTCAGCACAAGATCGCTTTGTCCTATCGCATTGGTAAATCGCTGGCGCTGATACCTGCCCATGAGGAAGGGGACGAGGACGCGCCCGCCCAAAGTGAGCAGGGAGACGCGGTCAAGGCCCTTCAAGCCCATCATGCGCTGGTCGTAGGGCATGGAAGCATGTTTGCGGAAGCGCGGCTGCTTGTCCTTGTCGCGCTTATACGCCTCGCAGACCTGGGCGATGCAGCGCACCGCCATCTGCGCCGACAACCCGAACTCTTGACGCAAATCCCGATAATACAGTTGTTGAAGCTGAATCTTGTTCGCGCTTCTCAACTCGAAAGCCTTTCCCGCCAGCCACGCGGCGGCGGAGTTGAACCGCTCAAGCGTCTCGCGCAGTTGGCGTGATTGCTGAGCATCAGGCAGGAGTTGAATCTGTAAGGTCAACTTCATGCCAGCGATCATACACGCATAGGCAAATGGTGTCTATATTTAATCTTGAAGGTCTGACGGCCATTGCGCTTCTTCCCCGATATAAATATCGGGGCCTCCGCGCCGCCACCGCAGCTTAATTGGTGAAATTTTAGCGCAAGACGACATTGCTGTTCTCCTGGTCGTCCCCGTCCATGACCTGCAGCGTCGCCTCCCCAAAGATCGCCTGGCGCTTTCCGCTCACTTACCCTCTCTGTATTGTGCCGCCAATCCTTGTCACCGTCGGCGGGGAATTGCTATTGACTTACCGCCGGATTTGGCATAGAAGTATCGACAATCACACACTTCAGCTTTCAACTCAGAGATTGGAGCGTGATCTCATGGCGGATAACCAACGCGAGGCGGGACAGAACTCATACGCGCCCGGCCCGATGGCCGTGTTCGCGCTCATCATCATCTTCCTCTCGTCGCTCGTCGGGATGGTGCTGGGTAAAACGGTCGGGGAGGGCATTACCGACTACGGGTTAACGATCGGCACGATCATCGGCGTGCTGGCCGGCATCGGCATCGCCACTATTATTGGCAAGCGGATTGACAGGAGGGTTTGATCAACACAGCAATGGCAGGACTGGCAGACGTAGCAGAGCCCTCCCGCGTAAACGATGTCACTCATCAAGTATCTCCAAAACCCGAAGCGCGGAGACCGCGACTTTCAAGTCGCGGAGGAGCATCCTACACCTGAAATTGAGTAGGCGTAGCCATCGCAACCATGCAGTTTCCGGCAGTAGCGATGACTGATCCCCTGTATTGTTCCTACCTTGCTCGTTATATTGAACGAGCCGCTCGCTCTCACGCCTACCTTGCCCACGTAGATCCCCAGCTTCTTCCCCGTTGTGACCACGGCTCTCACCATGTCT
>CAYLJO010000491.1:0-2507 GCA_964383905.1 uncultured Blastocatellaceae bacterium | reverse complement strand
TGAACGAAGCCGCTCGCGCGGCAGCCGCTACGCGTGTCTAGGTTTGAGGATGCAGTAGCGGAGCAGTATCTTGCGGGTCAAAGGAGATTCCCATGACCCGCTTACGTCAGATGATGCTCGATGAGCTCGAGCGTCGGAATTACACTCAGAATACAAGAAGGGCGTACCTGCATGCGGTCGCCGATTTCGCTCGCCACTTCCATCGCGCCCCGGATCAGCTCGGACTGGATCACATTCGCGACTACCAGGCGTATTTATTCCGGAGTCGACACCTGAAGGCGAACAGCGTCAGCGTCCATTTGGCGGCCCTCCGATTTATGTTTGTGGCCGTGCTGAAACGCCAGTGGGCGGTTACCGACACACCCTACCCGAGAAAACCGGACACTCTGCCGGCAGTTCTCAGCCAGGACGAAGTGAGGCAATTGATCGAGGCCGCGCGAACCCCGATCCATCGGGTAATCCTGATGACGCTGTACGCTACGGGCTTGCGGCGCGCCGAGCTCACCCAACTGAAGATTGCCGATATCGACGCGCAGCGCATGGTGATTCACATCCGCGGCGGCAAGGGACGCAAGGACCGCGATCTCATGCTCAGCCCCAGGCTTCTGGAGGCACTGCGGCAGTATTGGCGCGGCCTCAAGCGGAAGCCAAAGGTCTGGCTATTTCCGGGCGGCAACTGGCATACCGACGTGGACCGGCCGATTACCGACCGAGTCGTGTGGAACGCCTGTGCCCAAGCCGCGCGCCGCGCCGGCATAGAAAAACCCGTTCACCCCCATACCCTGCGGCACTCTTTCGCCACGCATCTGCTAGAAGCCGGCGCCGACGTACGGACGATTCAAGTGCTGCTCGGACACAGCAGTCTGAAAGCTACTACCATCTACCTGCACCTGTCTCGCCGGCATCTGCAGGCCACCGCCAGCCCACTCGATGCGCTCTCGTTGAGTACGAACTCGTCGCCGGCATAGAACATGAGCCGGCCGCCCCTGGAGGTGGCCGACGTGGTCGGCGCCGCGGGACCGACTTTCATCGAACGTTGCCTGGGCTGCTTCGATCGCCAACAACTTAAGGTCCTGAACGCGATCCAGCGCTGTCGCACAGCCGCTCTCGGTGGCCATGTCGATGAATGCTCGCGGTGCGGACTTCGCGCCATCTCGTACAACTCGTGCCGCAACCGCCACTGCCCGAAGTGTCAGGCCAACGCCCGTCACCGCTGGCTCCAAGCGCGCCGCGCAGAACTGCTGCCCTCGCGCTACGTACACGTGGTCTTTACGCTACCGCATGAACTGGCGCCGCTGGCCTTGATAAACCAAAGGGTGGTCTATGATCTTTTGTTCCGAGCCAGCGCCGAAACGCTTTTGCAGGTGGCACGCGATCCTCGTCACCTGGGTGCCTCGATCGGTTTCTTCGGGGTGCTGCATACCTGGAACCAGAAGCTTCAACACCATCCTCACGTCCACTACGTTGTGCCAGAGGGCGGCATGGCTGCTGATGGCAGGTATTGGATTCGGCCGCGTTACCAATTCTTTCTGCCTGTCAAAGTGCTGGGCAAAGTATTTCGCGGCAAGTTTATCGCCGGGCTGCGAGACGCTTTCGAAGCTGGCCAGTTGGGGTTTCCCCGCCACATGAAACCAAGGGCGCAGCGCACGTTTTTCACCGACCTGGTCCGTCGCTGCCACCAGCAAGATTGGGTCGTTTATGCCAAGCGGCCCTTCGGCGGCCCGGAACACGTTCTCCTCTACCTCGGCAGCTACACGCACCGCGTCGCCATTTCCAATCACCGACTGCTCGAGTTAGCGGATCGGCAGGTCAGCTTCCGCTGGCGCGATTCGGCCCACAAGAACAAGAAGCGCATCATGACTCTGCCGATCGAGGAGTTTCTTCGTCGCTTCTTTCTTCACGTCTTGCCGCACGGCTTCGTCCGCATCCGGCACTTCGGCTTCCTGGCGAACCGAAAGCGGCAACATCATCTTGCGCTTTGCCGGAAACTACTCCACGATTTACCGCTGCCGCTGCCTCTCGCCGCCTCAAGCAGTGCAGCTCCGGGTGGCCCGTTATGGGCCTGCCCAGATTGTGGAGGAGCCATGGTTATTGTCGAACGATTCTCCGTCACTCAGATGTATGTGCGTCCGCCACCGCACCATCCGGAGGTCAATTGAACGCACGGCCAAATCGTCATCATTCTCGCGTCTCAACGCGCTTACGATTCGTGTGCCCCGCCGCGATCATTGCGCCCTCGACAAGGAGCTTGAATCGAGATCCCGCTCCCGGAGATTCGCATCCCGTGATCGCCGTCGTCCACCGAGCCGACTTCACCCGCGCTCGGGGACGGTTCCAGACATGCTCCACAGGTACATCTTGGATTGAAATCCCATAGAAGCGGCCGCGTCTGCCGCAAACGCGAGCGGCTTCCTTCATCACGCTCTATCGAAAGCGCCCCGGCCCCGACACCAGCTCGTCGCGCGAACGCGCGACACGCCGGGGCGCCTCCGATAGAGCACTAACAA
>CAYLJO010000490.1:0-2521 GCA_964383905.1 uncultured Blastocatellaceae bacterium | reverse complement strand
GAGCGGCTGCGGCGCGATGCCTCCGCCCACGAAAAGGAGATTTCCGAGCTCGAAAGACTTTCAGCCGGCGCGGCGCAAGCGGCGCAGTTGCTGGCGCATGAAAGCTCGCTGACCGAACAACTCGCGCACCTGCGCGCCGAGATTGCGCGCGATGAAAAATTCCACGCCGAGGTCAAAAATGGCCTCTGCCCGATCCTTTCCCAGCGCTGTTTGAACATCGGGGAAGACCAGACGCTGGAAGACTATTTCAAGGATCAATTTGCCACCAACAGCGCGCAGCTCGGCGCTCTCGAAGCGGAGCGCGCCAGCGTCGGGGTCGCCGTGCGGAAGGCTCGCGAGGCTGAAAAGGAGCTCACGAGGCTTGAAAGCGCACGTAAGCAAATGACCGGCGAGCGGCAGTTATTAACTGAGCGAGAAGCGACGCTCGCGCGCCTTGACCGTGAGCTCGCGGCACTGCCCGCCGCCGGTAAGGATCACCTGGGTAAGCTAAAGTTTCAACTGTTCGGGATTGACGGTGAGCTGAAGAACGTGCGCGAGGCGGCCTTGCGCTACGCCGAGCTGCAGCCGCTACAGGAGCGGTTGAAAGAGATCGAGCAGGAAGGCAAGCGCCGGAAAGATGAGCGCGCGGGTGTCGCCGCGGCAGCCGATGCGGTCCCCACGCTGGAAAAAGAGATCAAGGAGACCGAGCAGAAGTTGCGCGCCCTCAACGACCCGCGCGGCCGCGCCGCCGCCCTTCGCGCCGAAGCGGAACGCGAAACCGCGCTCAGGGCCGAGGCCGCCGGCGCGATTGATGAGCACCGCGCGCTCGAAGATCAGGAGCGCGCCCTCGCCGCGCAGTTGGAGCAGTACGGCGAACTGGATGCGCGTTGGGAAGAGGCGCGCGAGCGTCGTGACCGGACGATTGATGCCTACCGTGAATATCTCGCGAGCGAAACCCTCGCCGCGACGCTGCCCGCGCGCGAGGCGGATCTCAAAAGGGCCGATGAGGAGGCTTCGCGCGTTGCGCGCGAAGCTGAAATCGCCCGACAAGAGCATCAAACGGCAGCGCACGCTTACAACCGCGACCGGCATGCGACCGAGCGTTTAGCGCTTGAGGGAGCGCACATCCAGGCCGCCGCGGTCGCCGCGCAGCTTGAAGAAGCGCGAAAACAGGAATCAAATCTGGCCGCCGAGATCATGCGGCTATCGGAAGTGCGCGATCAAATGCGCGAAGAATTTCGCGCCAAAGAACGGCTTGAAGGTTTGAACGAAGCGACCGATTTTATCCGGGACATTCTTAAACAGGCCGGGCCGCTCGTCACCGAGAGCTACCTTTACAACATCTCGATTGAAGCCAACCAGCTCTTTCGTGAGATCACGGGCGAGGCGGGCCGCGCGCTCCGCTGGACACGCGACTACGAGATCGTGCTGGAAGAGGAGGGCCACGATCGCTCCTTCCCGAATTTGTCGGGCGGCGAGCAGATGGCCGCCGCCCTGTCCGTACGGCTCGCGCTGCTCAAGCAGCTTTCCGACATCCGCCTCGCCTTCTTCGACGAGCCGACCGTCAACATGGACGCCGAGCGCCGCGAGCGGCTCGCGCAGCAGATCGGTCAGGTGCAACACTTTGATCAGCTCTTCGTCATTTCACACGACGACACGTTCGAGGAGAGCGTCGATCACATCGTGCACGTCAAGCGTAAAAATGGGGACGAATGATGACTAAGAATTCACCCCCTGATCCTTCGTCCTTCCGCCCTCATCCTGCCAAAGATGTGACCATCGTTTGCGACGGGTCGAGCCTCGGCAACGGGCAGGCGGAGACGCGCGCGGCGGCGGTCGCGTTGCTCGGCTACCGCGGCGTGTGGCGCGCGGTCGGCGCTTACCTCGGAATTGCGACGAACCAGCAGGCGGAGATCGCCGCCGCGGCGCTGGGGCTCGAAGCGCTGCGTGAGCCGTGCCGCGTGCGCGTCGTGACGGATTCACGCTACGTCGTCGAGACGATGTCCGGTCGCTTTCGTCGCAAGTCAAATCTCGAATGGTGGGCGCGCCTTGACCGCTCCGCGCGCGCCCACTCGGTTACATGGGAATGGGCCAAGGGCCACGCCGGTCACGTCATACAGGAGGCCGCCGACCGTGCCGCCCGCCGCATCGCCATGCTCGGGCGCGTTGACGAGGGCGTGCTGCGTGATGCGGTTGACCGCGTCGGCACCATCGAGATCGCGGGTTGACGCGAAAGATGTGCCCTTGGCCTTCGCGGGATTATTGACCCCTCCAGGAAGATATAGCGTGGATAATTCTCTCTATGATGCTCTCCCGCTGAATAAGTGCGCGTCGGTTTTGGATTGCGCACAAGGCTCGCAGAGGTTCGTATGCCCTTTCCGGTAGCGCATAGCTTAGTCGGCGCGAGCGTCGCCGCGGCGTGGCGGCCTCAAGACTCCATCGGCCGTGACTGGAAGATACTGCTCTTCGCCGCATTGCTTGCCGTCTGCCCCGACTTTGACTTTTTTTTTGTGTGGGTACTGCATCTCGGCCGAAGCTGGCA
>CAYLJO010000489.1:0-2521 GCA_964383905.1 uncultured Blastocatellaceae bacterium | reverse complement strand
AGAAGGCATAACCACAGGCCTGGCAGCACACCAGACCTTGCAGCAGATATCTGGCGCCGCGGCGCCATTGCCGTGCGTGTCGTTGATTAGCACGCAACTGCTCTTGGACTGCGGCGAAGAGATCCGCCTCAACGATCGCCTCAACCGGGATCATGATCCACTCCTGCGGCGGCACATCAAAGTGCGAGCAGGCTCGCCGCGGTTGAAGGCTGCGCCCGCGCTGAGCACGAAGTCTGGTGCGCATCGCGCCTTCACGTGTCTTGCCGAAAGCCGCCTCCCCCATGTAAGCCGGGTTCTTCAGGATCGCCCAGACGACACTACGGTCCCACTTTGTCCGGCCTGTTCTGGTCAGCTCTTTGGCCTTCATCAAGCGCCGGCATACTTCGCCGATCGTCTCCCGATCACGCCCGATCCACTCGAAGATCTGGCGCACGACACGCGCTTCTTCGATGAGGATTTCATACCGGGCTCGCCCGCCGCCATCGTGTTTGGTGACGTAGCGGTAGCCATAAGGGGCGCCGCTCATGACGTTGACCGAGCCGGCCTGGGCCGCATGCCGCTTGCCGCGCCGGTGGCGTTCGATGATCTTCGCCCGCTCGTACTCGGCCATCATGCCCTGCACCTGCAGCAGCAGATCATCCTCCGGCGAGCGGCCCAGCTCACGGTTCAAGAAGACTACTTCGATACCCGCGCGCTGAAACTCATCGACGAGCAGGACCTGATAGGCGTATTTGCGAGCCAGGCGGTCGGGAGAGTGCACATACAGTCGGTCAACAGCGCCGGCCGCTACCGAATCGCGCAACCTTTCCAAAGCGGGGCGCACCAGTGTCGCCCCGCTGTAACCTTCATCGACGAACTGTGATTCGTCGGGCAGTTGCAGTTCGTCCGATGCGACCCGCTCGCGCAATGCCGCCAGTTGGCTTTCGACAGTGTGTGCCTCGGCTGGATGCTCAGAAGAGACCCGCGCATAAATGGCCGCTTGTGTGATGCCCGTCATTGTGCACCTCCTACCCGACGCTTGGTCTGGTCCCGATCTGCCTTTCGGTTCTCGAGTCGTGAGGCGATTGCACGGCGTACAATCGGTACCGCTCGTTCGTACGCTTGTGCCATACAAGCTGAGGAGAGGCGGCCTGGTTCAAACATGATGCGCACCTCCAGCGGGATGGCCTTTTTGGGTTCTCGACTTGCCACGCGGATGACCTCCTTGATCCCGCGCAGATGGGATGGAAGAAGGCTTCACCGACTTGAGCGGGGCGCCGAAAAAACCGTCACCGTACCCGGGTTGAAGCTGCTCGCGCGGGATGCTAGAGGAGAACTCTATCACTGTTTTTGCAACATTGTAGGGGGAGTAATGATGCCCATCTTGTCTAAATTACCGGCACGAAAAGAACCAGTTCTTCCTCAGTAGATGGCATCCTTGCTGCACACAAAAATTTGAACCGCAGAGGACACAGAGGAAAAACAGGGAAACAAAGAACAGACAAAATCGGGCCGTCCTCATAATGTATGGGAGATACCGAGTGTGTACCAAATCACCCCTCCAAAACCTGGCCAATCAACATACCTGACGGCCGGCCTCTCCTTCTCTCCTTGACAGCTTAGGAGAGTTCACGCTACACTCCTCAACATCTTAGGAGTGCCTATGCCTAACCAAGCCCATCTGCTCCCCGGTACCCTCGACCTCCTGATCCTTAAAGCCGTCTCCCTCGGCCCTCTCCACGGCTACGGCATCCTGCTCCGCATCGGCCAGATCTCCGACCAAGCCTTGCTCATCGAGCAGGGTGCGCTCTACCCAGCCTTGTTCCGCCTCGTCCGTCAGGGCCTGCTGAAAGCCAGTTGGGGCACTTCGGAGAACAACCGCCGCGCCAAGTTCTACGAGCTGACCTCTCTGGGGCGCAAGCGCCTGCAGGAGGAGACTGACGGGTGGAACCGCCTTGCTGCCGCCATCGCCTCTGCCCTTGCTGCCCGACCGGAGGAGATATGAGATTGCTAAGCTACATGCGTTCGCTTGCCGCGCGGTTTTTCCATCGCTCACAGATGGAGGAAGAGATGGAGGAGGAGTTGCGGTCGCACATCGCGCACCGAGCGGATGATCTGGAGCGGGGTGGGCTGGGGCGAGGAGAGGCGGAGCGCCTGGCGCGGATCGAGTTCGGTGGCCGGGAGCGGGTTAAGGAGGAGTGTCGGGAAGCGCTGGGTGGGAATTTGATCGAGGGGGTGATGCAGGATGTGCGGTACAGCCTGCGCATTCTGCGCAAGTCTCCTGGATTCAGCGCCGTCGCCATCCTGACAATTGCCTTGGGTATCGGAGCGACAACCGCAATCTTTAGCGTAGTAGATGCCACCCTGTTGCGCCCCCTGCCGTACCCGCAACCGGAGCAGCTCGTAAGCATTGAGGATGATCTTCCGGGCGTTGGCGCGCAGGATGTAGGAATGTCCGAACCCGAGTGGCAGGACCTTCAGCCTTCCGGAATTTTCGAATACGTTTCGCCGGCGTGGTTCGACGAAAATAATCTTACCGGCT
>CAYLJO010000488.1:0-2585 GCA_964383905.1 uncultured Blastocatellaceae bacterium | reverse complement strand
CGGTGGTCGGGGGGTTGGCCGTCTCGCAGGTCTTGACCTTGTATCTGACCCCGGTTGTATATATCTATTTTGAACAGCTCCAGGAATGGCTTGGGCGCGGCAAAAAGGGGGAGCAACAGGGCGGTGAGACGGAGGCTGCCGGAGATGAGTACACCCCGGTGAAAGCATAGCCTGAGGTTGGATTATGCCGGAGGAGAAGAAGGCGAAGGGCGAGCTTAAGGCGACACAAGATTCCCACATCCCGAAAGCGGGACATGGGATCTCGGAGCTTTTCATTCGCCGCCCGATTACGACAACGCTGGTGATGGTCGGGATCGTGATCTTCGGGTTCATCGGCTACCGCGAATTGCCCGTCAGCGACCTCCCGACCGTCGATTACCCGACGATCAGTGTCAATGCAAGCCTTCCGGGCGCAAACCCGGAGACAATGGCCTCGTCTGTGGCGACTCCACTCGAGCGGCAGTTCTCGGGCATCGCCGGCATCGACTCGATAAACTCGACCAACTCGCAGGGATCGACCTCAATCACTCTCCAATTCAATCTGAGCCGCAATATAGATGCCGCCGCCCAGGATGTTCAAACGGCGATTTCGGCGGCGCTGCAACAGCTCCCGACAGGAATGCCGACGCCGCCAAGTCTGCGCAAAGTCAACCCGGCGGATAGCCCGATACTCTTCCTTTCACTGAACTCGCCGGTGCTGCCGCTCCCGACGGTCGATGAGTATGCCGAAACCCTCGTGGCGCAACGCATCTCCATCGTCAGCGGCGTCGCCCAGGTGCAAGTCTATGGCGCGCAGAAGTACGCGGTGCGTGCACAGGCGGATCCGGACATCCTTGCCGCCCGCGGCATCGGGATTGACGATGTTGACGCGGCGATCCGCAACGGGAATCCGAACTCTCCGGTCGGGACGCTTTATGGTAAGTATAAGAATCTAACGCTGCATACAAACGGGCAACTGGCGACCGCCGCTGCCTATCGCCCGCTGATCGTCACCTATCGCAACGGTGCGCCGGTGCGCCTCGAGCAGGTCGCGAATGTTATCGACAGTGTCGAAAACAATAAAGTGGCCAGTTGGTACAACGGCAGGCGCAGCGTAACACTGGCGATCCAGCGGCAGCCGGGAACCAACACCGTCGCCGTCGTTGACGCCATCCGGCAGCTGCTGCCCCAATTCCGCGAGCAGCTGCCCGCCTCGGTTAACCTCGACGTACTGAACGACCGCTCGATCTCGATTCGCCAGTCAGTCAATGACGTGCAGAAATCGCTGCTGCTCGCGATGGGATTAGTGGTGCTGGTGATCTTCCTGTTCCTGCGCAACGTCAGGGCGACCATCATCCCGACCCTCGCCCTGCCCACCTCCATCGTCGCCACCTTCGCCGTCATGTACCTTTTGGGCTTCAGCCTCGACAACCTCTCTTTGATGGCGCTCACCTTATCGGTCGGGTTCGTGGTCGATGACGCGGTGGTGATGCTGGAGAACATCGTGCGGCGGATCGAGTTAGGCGAGGGGGTGATGGAGGCGTCGCTGCGGGGGTCGCGCGAGATCGGGTTCACGATCGTGTCGATGACGGTGTCGCTGGTGGCCGTCTTCATCCCGGTGCTGTTCATGGGCGGGATCCTGGGTAGAATATTTCGAGAGTTTGCGATCACGATCAGCGTGGCGATCCTGGTGTCGGGTTTTGTGTCGTTGAGTCTGACGCCGATGCTGTGCAGCCGCCTGCTCAAGGCCGCGGGGATTAGAGAGAGCGCTATTCATGAGAGTACTGAGACGGTCCACAGCGGTTGGTGGGGCGTGACCGAAGGGTTCTACAACCGGGTGCTGCACATTTATGAATGGACCCTCCAGCGCGTCCTCGAGCGCCGCCTGATAATGGTGGCAGTGAGCGTCTTGGTGGCGATTGCTACCGCCTACCTGTTCATGATCGTGCCTAAGGGCTTCATCCCGAGTGATGATAACGGTCTGCTGTTCGGGAGCACGGAGGCCGCGCAGGGCATCTCGCTGGACGACATGATCCGTCACCAGAACGCTCTCGCCGAGATCATCCAGCATGACCCAAACGTTCAGGCGTTGAGCTCGACGGTGGGCGCCGGGGGAAGAAACTCTGGGGGAAATACCGGCACTATTTTCATCGCCCTCAAGCCTCTCAACCAGCGCAAGCTGAGCGCCGATCAGGTTATTGAGGAGTTGCGGCCCAAGCTTTCGCACGAGCCGGGCGTCCGCGTCTTTATCCAGAATCCGCCTTCGATCAGAGTTGGCGGCCAAATCTCACGAAGTCTCTATCAGGTTACGCTTCAGGGCACCAGTACCAGAGATCTCTACGACAACACGCCTTTGCTTGAAAAGGCGATGCGGGGGCTGCCTTTGATTCAAGACGTCAATAGCGACCTGCAGCTCAAGAGTCCGCAGATCACCATCGATATTGACCGCAAACTGGCATCAGCGCTCGGGGTCACAGTTGCGCAGATTCAGACGGCCCTGGGCGACGCTTTCGGCTCGCGTCAAATCTCTACCATTTATACCCCGACAAATGAGTATCAGGTGATCCTGGAGGTGAAACCCGAGTACCAGCAGGACCCGACCGCCC
>CAYLJO010000487.1:0-2593 GCA_964383905.1 uncultured Blastocatellaceae bacterium | reverse complement strand
TGCTGTAGGCGCGGTGAGTATGGACATATTTGACGGATTTGACCGGCACGCCTTAGATCCTTCAGCTATCCTCTTCCGCATCCCTCTAAGTTGTTTGTTCTTCATCTACTTGCTGTAAATCTGGCGTATATTGTCGGGGGCTTTCTCTACCTTCTTCTGAGGTCGTCTCGGCAATGACTACGCAACTCACGCTCTCTTTTGACGAAGTGCCCCTGACGTGCCCTGTGCAAAAGCGCTACCATGCGATCGCGCCTTGCTTAGCGGGCCGACTTGCCCCCGCTGATCAAGCGGCGGCACTGAACCTCTCCTTTCACACCATCACCCGGTGGCTCCATCAGTTCCGTGACAAAGGAATGCCAGGTCTGTTTCCCGCCGGGCACTATCCGCGCGAGCCCTATACGCCTGAGCGGGTGGTCGCCACGCTGCTGCACTTCAAGTGCTGCGCACCCTCGGCTTCGGACCGCGAGTTGGCACGTGCCGTCGGCGCGGCGACCAATCATCGTCTCCATAATGAAACCGTCAAAGCACTACTTGCGCGTTACCCTTTTTGGCGCTCGACAGAGTTCCGCCTCAAGTACCCTGCGCCAGCCGACCTGCTCGCACTCCGTTTAGAAATGGTGAAGCTCCACGAGCAGGGGTGGACCGACCAGACGATTGCGATCTTGCTCGGCTGCAACCGCAAGACAGTGATCAAGTGGGTGCGGCGGTGGAAGGAAGAGCAAGTCCTGCAGGCGGGGGCAGAACAGATGTGGTTACTGGATCATTCACATGCTGCTCCCAACCGGCAGCGGAAAGTTTATTTCGGAACGATTCACGCTGTGCTTGAGCTCCAGAAGAAGTACGCCGGCGCTGGCTGGTTTAGAATCCAAGGGTATTTAGCGCAAGACTACAGGATCGAGCTAGGTGAGACAACCATCAAGAAGATCATGGCGCTCAACCGCAGGTTACATCTGGCTCCGCCGCGCCCCGTGAAGCTTGAGCCGGCGCGCGATCCGCGCCAAGGCCCACCCAAAAGTCAGCACCCATTCGAGCATACGTTCATTGATTTAAGGTACTTGGACGCCAAGCCCGCGGGGAAACAACTCTACTCATGCTTACTGCTGGAGGGCTACTCACGCACCATTCTCGCCGGCTCACTGACCCTGCAACAGCATGTCGGTATCGTCCTGCGAATTTATTACCTCGCGTTGCTGCAGTGTGGTGGGTGGGAAGAGGTCATCAGTGATCACGGTGGTCAGTTCCGCTCTCACGCCTTCGCGCGCGTCAATCGCCGGCTGCGCATTGAGCATCAGATGTATGAGAAAGGGCAGCCGTGGAGAAATCTGATCGAGGCGCAATTCGGCATTCAGGCCAGAGTCGGCGAGTACCAATGGGAGCACTGCCAGAGTGTTGATGAGGCGGTGGAGGTCCACCGCGCATTAATCCGGGATCACAATCGCCTCCCGCACTTTGCCCACCGCAAGCGTGATGACCAGAAGCAGACGCCGCTAGAGGTGTTGGGGGCAGCGCGCGGTAGAGAGATTGATGCGGCGACGCTACATCGCGCGTTCAGCCGCATGAGCTGGCAGCGCACGACGGATGGGCGGGGCTTTGTGCGGATTAATCGCTGGAGGATTTACGTCGAGGAGGGCTTAGCCAAGACACCGGTGCAAGTCACTTACTGGGATGGTCGCTTACGGGCCGAGTATCGAGCGCACACCTTAGCTGAGTATCATTGCCGGTGGGACAATTCCGCTCACCGGCCCCGCACGATCAGTCATCCACAGCATTATGAGAATCCTTTTCAGACACGGCAGCAGACTTTGTTTGACCCCTGTTGGATTCGTGACCCGATGGAGGAAGAATCAGCGGCGTGTGCACAGAAGCGAGTCGCGGCCGGAGGTAAACAGCTCCGCTTATATCTCGGGCCGGAGTTGGTTAAATGAGAAGAGTAAAACAGTGGGCCGCGATCTACCCAGGAACGCTACAGGCGGCGAAATCCGTCAAATGTGTCCATACTCACGACGCCCAGTGCAATCGCTTCCTTCCGCGGCGTGGCGGGCGAGCTCAAAGATGGCGGTACCTGCCGCGACGGCCCCCGCCGTGATGGCCCCGATGGCGATTCCGACGGGGCCGACGGCCGACCCGAGGCCGAGAAACCCGGACGATGCGGCCTGCGTGCCGGCGGCCGTCCCCTCTAAAGCCGGGAGTAACTTGCCGGCCGAGGCGCTGAACAGGTCGGCGGCTAATTTGGCGCGGCCCGCCTCGTCGGGGAACCGCCTGAATTCTTCGATGAATTTCGCAAAGGCTTCGGTCGGCGCGCGCAAGGCCTGTGTGGGGTCAATGTTGAAATCCTTGAAGATGTCGGTCGCGACCGCGTTCCTGCCGGCGGCGACCTGGGCCGTGATGGTCTGAAACCTTTTGAAAGCCTCCCCGAGCGCGTCAACCTGTGCGGTCTGTGAGGTGAGGCTGAACAACTCCTTGGTGAGGCCGGCGAGCGGCTGGCCGATCAGCGGGACCTGGCGGGCCAGCGATGTGAACTGGTTATTGAGCCCCTGTAGCGCGTCCTGGCCGAGCCGGCCCCCCAGGTCTTTGCCCAGGAATGGTCCGAGGA
>CAYLJO010000486.1:0-2610 GCA_964383905.1 uncultured Blastocatellaceae bacterium | reverse complement strand
ATCAAGGCTAAAGGCATTTATCGTGACCCGGTGCGCTCGTCTCATTCTCATTTTGTGAAGGCGAGCGCGCTTGCGTTGGCTCTCTTTGATGCTCTTGGTCAAGGTTCCTTGGGCGGATTGAGTCTGGGCCTTACCTTTCCTGACGGCGCTCTGTCCGTCCGAGCGATACCATGAAGAGAGAGGGCGCGCGCACGGCAAGCTGACGGATCGCGCCAGACAGATGCTGCTGCTGCTCAGGAGATGGCTTCCGTCGCGTGATCTGGTTGTCAGTGCGGACAGCAGTTTTGCGGCCATTGAACTGCTTGACTGGGTGCGCGAGCATGTCAGCGTCGTCACACGTCTGCGGATGGATGCCGCCTTGTACGAACCGGCGCCAGTGCGCAAAGTGGGGCAGCATGGGCGACCGCGCAAGAAGGGGCGTCGCCTGCCGACTCTGGAAGAGGTGGCCAAGCGTAAAGCGACCCGATTGGCAGGAAGTGAAGGGAAGCCTCTGGTACGGGGAGGGGAACGCGTCGTGGAGATCAGCAGCGGGACATGTGTATGGTACCATGCCGGTCTCCCGGTCGTGCCGATTCGCTCTCGTGTTGATCCGGGACCCGAAAGGGAATTTCAAGACACAAGCCCTGCTTTCGACTAAGCTTGAGGCAGAACCGGGGCAGATTCTGAGGTGGTTCGTTCGGCGGTGGCGGGTCGAGGTGACATTTGAAGAGGCGCGGGCGCATCTCGGGTTAGAGACACAAAGGCAGTGGAATGATCTGGCGATAGGGAGGAGGACGCCGTGCCTGTTAGGTCTCTATTCGATCATCACGTTGCTGGCGAAAGGGGTGCATGAGCGGCAATCTATCAGAGCACGCCGTGAGGCATGGTACAGCAAAGAGCAGGCGACCTTCTCCGATACAATCGCAGTGGTGCGGCGCTCTTTGTGGTCTGATCAGAGTTTTCAAATGTCGGGGAAGGAAAGTGAGACGATAAAAGTACCGCGCTCATTAATTGAGCGCTTTACTGACGCGCTTTGCTATGCAGCGTGATGGATAAAGTCGAGCTAAGAAGTCGTTAAGATATGTGGCATCCTGAACCTCCAATCCGGCACGCGATTCCCGAAACACGCTGGCCGACCGTCGAGGAGGCGGCCCGGTCTCTACTCTTTAGCCCAATCCGGATCGGCCCAATCGCGCTCGAGAGCCGCACGTGGGTCCCGGCGATGGTGCCGTGGCGTGCGACCGAGGACGGGTATGTGACGAAGGCGAATCTCGACTGGTACAGGCGATTCGCGCAGGGACAGCCAGGAGCGATTGTGGTCGAGGCGACCGGAATCCGCGATATTCCCAGCGGGCCGCTGCTGCGCATCGGGCACGACCGGTTCGTTCCCGGGCTGCGCCAGCTCGCTGAGACAGTCCACAGCGCGAGCGCCGGCCACACGCGCCTTTTCATTCAACTAATCGATTTTCTCACGGTGAAGCGCCGTCCCGAGAAGGCCAAATACTTCGAGCGCTACTTCAACCTCGCCGACCGTCACCGTCGCGCTCTCGCCGATGTCACGGGTGAGCAAGACTGGATCGGCAGGGGCGACATAGAGGTGCGCAACTTTCTTAAGGACGCGCCGGACGAGTTTCTTGCCCATGTGCTCGATGAGCGCGAACATGAGTCGCTCGCCTTCGGCTACCGCGAACGTGTCACCGACATAGACCTTGCGCACATACGCGATCTACCGCACGTGCTGTCTGGGATTTTTGCCGCCGCTGCCGAGCGAGCGCGGGAGGCGGGGTTCGACGGGATCGAGCTGCATTACGCGCACGCCTACACGATGGCATCCTTCCTGAGCGCGCGAAACGACCGGCCTGACGGTTACGGCGGCCCACGCGAGAACCGCGTGCGCCTGCCGCTGGAGGTCTACCGCGCGGTGCGCGAGCGGGTTGGCGCCGATTACGTCGTCGGCGTCCGTTTTCTCTGTGACGAGGTGATTGAAGGCGGCAACCGTCTCGAAGACGCCGTCTATTTCGGCCGTGAGTTCGCGCGCTCCGGCTTCGACTATCTCTCCGTATCGAAGGGCGGGAAGTTTGAAGACGCCAAACAGCCGAAGGTGGGCCACGCCGTCTACCCGTACACGGGCCGGAGCGGTTACGAGTGCATGCCGACCGTGCTCTCTGACGACCTCGGCCCGTTCGGCCGCAACGTCCCGCTTGTCGCCGCAATCAAGCGGGCGATGAATGCGGCCGGCCTCAAGACGCCGGTCGTGGCTTCGGGGGGTATCGCGAATTTCGAACAGGCCGAGGGCATCCTCCGGCGCGGCGAGGCGGATGTTATCGGGGCCGCGCGCCAGTCACTCGCAGACCCCGACTGGTTTCGCAAAATCCGACTCGGATGTGGTCACATGATCCGTCGCTGCTCGTTCACCAACTACTGCGAAGGGTTGGACCAGTCGCACAAGCAGGTGACCTGCAAGCTCTGGGACCGCGTACAGCTCGACGAGCCGGAAATTCCTCTGAGCGAGGATGGCCGCCGCCGCCTCGTCGCGCCTCGCTGGAGAGAGGACTGAAGGCGTTTCGACGAATCCGGGCTCAACCCTTCTTTGCGAGGAATTTAATTCGCAATAAAAACTGGTCGAACTAG
>CAYLJO010000485.1:0-2612 GCA_964383905.1 uncultured Blastocatellaceae bacterium | reverse complement strand
CAAGTGAGAAAAGTATGCAGAGGCTCTGCCTCGGGCAAGACTTTGAAGAAGGCAGGTTGACCGTCTGTCCAAAGGGAAAGGTGACGGGCCAGTTGGGGAGTCGGGACGTGAGCGAACAGAAAAATTAGTGGACCGCTTCATCTCATGATCACGAGATGAATCTTAACTGCCGGAGCGCGCGAAGCGGTCTGTATTCTCAAGGGCGGCGCACCTGGCCACCATCACCATCACTGCTACTATTACTACTACCACCACTACCACTACTCCTCCTACTGCTAGTACGCGACGTCTTCTCCTCAATGCGCACATCCACCGTTGCGATCACCACCAGCGCGATAAACACCAGGGCATTGACGATCACGTGCAGCCCGAAGTCAACCAAGCTATGAATAGCTATGCCGAAGATTCCGGCCAGAGCGCCACAGCAGGCCGCGCGGCGAAAAGAGTTGGTCGAACGCAGGCGCTCGAGCGCCTGCCTCAGGACCACGATCGCACACCACACCCCGATCACTGCCCCGATGATGCCGCCGCTCGCCAGTAGTTCAAGATAATCGTTATGCGCCTCCTGCGGCGTCAACTTCCCTGAGGCGCCATGATACTCCGGGATCGCGGCCCAGTAACCGCCCATCCCGACTCCGGCAATGGGGTGGGCTTTAATTAACTGCCACGTGGCGCGCCAAATCTCCGCCCGGCCCCCCCCCTCATTCCCTTCACTGCTGCTCCCGGCGCCGACTTCGCTCGACACAGTTTCCAGACGGCTCACCACCGGATCGCCCCCCACCCAGATGACGCCGACCGCCACCCCTCCGACCAGAGATGCAATCAGTACGGCACGGAAGGCGAGAGACCGACGCGCCCGCCTCAACCAGCGGGGTATGCCACTACCACTTCGGTCAACATCTCCGCGCCGGGGCCGGACGATGGCCCACAGCAGCATGACGAAGATCAGCTCGGCCAGCATGCTGAGGATCCCGCCGCGTGAGTTGGCGAGCACAAGCGCCGTCCAGACGGGTACGGCCGCCGCCCAATAGAATAGTAGCTGGTCACGGCGACGCGAGCTTCCACCGACGATCAGCCCGAGCACGAGACCGAGGGTCATCTCCATGAGGTAGGCGAAATGATTCCGGTTGATGAACTGGCCGTAACCTGAACCCGGTGGCAAGTGACGAAGGACGAAGGTGGCCGTGCCGCGCTGCATCGTCTGTCGGAAAATACCGAAGAGCGCGCTCATGACGCCTATTCCAATGACGAGGTAGATGAGCGCGCGCAGCCTTCGCTGGCTCGACGTGTAGCGCAGCAGAAGCGCCCCGGTGAGAATAAGGGTGAGGAGTTTGAGCGCGAAGAGCCGCGTCTGGTACGGATCCGCACTCACAGCCCGCCAGAGCCCGGTTCCGACCCCGGCGGGGCTTCCGGTACCCGGCAAGGTGAGCGTTTGCATAAAAGAGAAGGCATCGAGGGCGAGGAATGGCAGCAGCAAGCGGTGGTCGCGCACGAGCCACGACCCGCTGACTAACCCATCAATGATCCAAAGGGCGACGAGCGCGAAGATGGCGCACTCAAAGAGGGCTTCCCACCACGGCTGGACGGTGCCGTACGGAATGGCGGCTAACGCAATGAGCACAAGGAGGGCGTTAAAAATCGCCCGACTGAGGAGATGTCCCTTGCCGTCTACAGAGTATGAAGACATGTGCGTGACCGATAGAGCACCGTCATGGGGGGCCGTAAGACCCCTGACATGCTTGCCAGATTTTTATGAGCGCGAGTAAAATGGTCGAATAAGGGGGCCAGCTATCCTTATCTTCAGGAAGAAGCTTCCAGGGAACCGCAGCCATGCCATGCCGCCCTAGGACAAGTAGATGATTTCTCTACCGTAGTCTACTAACTTTTTTACGTTGGAGAAAACCTTCAACCGCCGACACGGCTTCCCTCTTCAAAGAGCCGCCCGTGTGGCTCTCGTAGCAGCCCGAGATTCAGCGACCAAGCTTATCACAGGGGAAGCCATTCGAGACGGATCTTTTCTAACTTAAACGATAACCCCTACGAACCGACATGAACGCAAAGCCCAACAACGGCATCACGGAACTGATGATCGCGGCCTCGGGGGGCAACCTCGACCGTGTGCAAGCCATGTTATCCGAAGGCCCGAAGATCAATGAGAAAGATATCTTCGGCCATACGGCACTATGGTATGCGGTCAGCGCAGGACATATCGATGTCGTGAGAGTCCTGCTGAACAATGGCGCCGACTTGCCGGCGGACACACCATCCGGTGTGAGCGTGTTGCAGGTGGCGAAGGCGAAAGGCTACACCGCGATCCTCCAGTTGTTAAAGAATGGCCATCTACTGAACGCGGCACGCGACGGTGACCTGGCTCGCGTCAACCAACTGCTCGATGATGGCGCGGAAGTGAACGCCATGTTCAACGCTGGGTGGACCCCGTTGATGGCGGCAGCCATCAACGGGCACCTTGAAGTCGCGCAGGCCTTGTTGAACCGAGGCGCCGACCTGAATGCAAAGAACAGCGACGGCTGGACGCCATTAATGATGGCTGAACGTAAAAATCACGCTGACCTGGTGCAATTATTAAGGCAACCCAGACCGATCGAATTAAC
>CAYLJO010000484.1:0-2640 GCA_964383905.1 uncultured Blastocatellaceae bacterium | reverse complement strand
CGGTTGTACAACCACACAACACAAAGCACATGGTACTGAGCTGGAGGTGCTCTATCGATGGCATCCCTGGTATGGCCTGAAAGTCATCGCTAAACGGTCATACACCCGCTGCGGAGTGGCCTGCTTTTATGCCACGCGCGATCCGGATTCTACTCGCTCTCTGCTGGAGATTCCCAGTTGGATGTTTGATCGTGCCACCTGCGCCACCATCAGATCATCAGAGCATCCATCTGTTAGCCTCAGATACTTACATGCGCTCAAAGAGCTGCTTACGCTTGCCGCCAGTGCTCCTCGTGAGACTGTGATAGAAAATCAGCATCTCGGTTCATTGCTTAAAGGAGATGCTGATGAGAAAAGAGAGAAAACACAACTGCACTCAACCCGATCTGTTTCAGCCACCGGCAGTAACGCCAGCCTGGCAGAGCCTCCCTCTCGAAGCGCGGCAGAGGGTCCAGGCTCTTCTGCTTCAACTCTTACGCGAGGCTCGCGATGTTCGCCATTCCTCTCAGAAAAAGGAGGCCGGCGATGAGTGAGAAGATCAAGCCCCACCACCTTGAGCGTAAAGCTATCCTCTATGTCCGTCAGTCTTCCTCTTATCAGGTGCTGTACAACGAAGAGAGTCGGCGCTTGCAGTATGCGATGCGTGAGCGCCTGGTGCAACTCGGGTGGGATCAGATTGAGATCATCGATGAGGATCAGGGTCGTTCCGCCGCCGGAATGGTTGAACGTAGCGGCTTTGAGCGCATGGTCGCCGATGTTTGTCTGGGCAAAGTCGGAGCCGTCGCGGCCAGAGAAGTCTCCCGCTTTGCTCGCAACAGTCGGGAGTGGCAGCAACTCATTGAAGTCTGCCGCATCGTTGACACACTGCTGATTGATCACGAGGTGGTGTACGCACCCCGTCACAGCAACGACCGCCTGCTGTTGGGGCTCAAAGGCAGTTTGAATGAGTATGAACTTGATCTTTTGCGCCAACGCTCGCTGGAAGCGCGCTATGAGAAAGCTCGTCGCGGCGAGATGGTGGTCATCGCTCCTGTTGGTTACCTCAAGACTGAGGATCAGGGTCTGGAGAAAGATCCCAACCAGCGCATCCAACAACGGATTCTGTTGGTCTTCAGCAAATTTCAGGAACTCGGGAGCGTGCGGCAGACGCTGCTGTGGTTCTTGGAAGAAAATCTTGAAGTGCCGGCGCGAGACGCTTCCGGCGCGCTATTCTGGAAACGGCCACGGTATAGCTCGATCTACAGTATCCTGACCAACCCGACCTACGGCGGCGCCTATGTCTTCGGGCGGACCGAGCACGGCTCCCAGTATGATGTAGGACAGGCACGCACGCGGTCGCGCCGCCGACCACGTGAAGAATGGATCGCATTGATTCCGCACCACCATGAGGGGTACATTGCCTGGGAGCAGTTTGAGCGGATGCAAGAGATGATTGCTGGCAACTGTTTGGGTGATGAGCACCCTGGGGCACCGAAGCGCGGGGCGGCGCTTCTTTCCGGCATCCTTCGGTGCCGCCATTGTGGGCGTAAACTGACGGTTGCTTACACCGGTCGAGATGCTGCCTCTGGCGAGCGCTACTTACGTTATGTCTGCCATCGCGGGTACCTGGACAACGGGGAGCCGAAGTGCATCTCCTTCGGCGGAGTTCCGGTCGATAAAGCGATCGAGCAGGAAGTCTTACGCGTCGTGAGACCAGCAGCAGTGGAGGCGGCGATGAAAGCAGATCAGGAGGTGAGCGAGCATCGGGATGCGGCTGTTGCGGCGCTTGAGGACGATTTGCGGGCGGCTCGGTATGCCGCCGGGCGTGCGCAAAAGCAATATGACGCGATAGACCCGGAAAACCGTTTAGTTGCCGATGAGTTGGAGCGCCGGTGGGATCGAGCGCTGGCGCAGGTGCGCGACCTTGAGCGGCGCCTCGACGAACTCAGGAAGGAAGAGCCAACCGCTGTACCCGGCAGAGAGGAAGAGTTTCTCGGGCTGGCTGAAGAACTGGAGAGGGTGTGGCATGACCCGCAGGCGAATGAACGGCTAAAGAAGCGGATCGTGCGGACGCTGATGAAAGAGGTGGTAGTTGGTATCGACGAAGAGCACAGCGAGGTCGTGCTGACGATCCACTGGCAGGGCGGTGTGCACACGGAGTTGCGCGTGCCGCGACGTCGCCGCGGGACAGCCACGCAAACCGCGCCGGACATCATTGCGGCGGTGCGCGTCCTGGCCCGCGTCTCAACGGATGAAATGATCGCCAGCTTCTTGAACCGCAACGATCTCAGGACGGGACGCGGCAATCGCTGGACGAAGGAGAGAATCACGTCGCTACGCAGTTACCACGAGATTGCCTGCCACAGCGCAGAGAGGAAAGAGCGCGAGGGATGGCTGACGCTGACGGAAGCGGCCAAGTTCCTGCAGCTGAGTTCACGGACAGTTCGTTTAGCCGTAGAACGAGGCGAAATCCAGGGCGAGCACCCGCTTTCGGACGGGCCGTGGGTTTTTCGCCGCAGCGATCTTGAGACAGTAGCGGCGCAGGAGCTTGTGCGCCGGGCACACGACTCCAACCGGCGAGGGGCGGTACTTGATGCGGCGCAGAAGGAACTCGCATTTACAAGGACATAGAACAAAGGAGCATTGTGATGAGGAGTTGTA
>CAYLJO010000483.1:0-2643 GCA_964383905.1 uncultured Blastocatellaceae bacterium | reverse complement strand
ACAGGGATGAAATGAGAGGGGCCATCAGAGAGATCTGGTTACAAGCTTACCTCAAAGGAGAGGGCCACGACAGAACCATGCCTCTACAAGGTAACGAATTTGAAAGCACGTGAGCCCTGGATGATTTCTATCTGACCTTCGCCGGCGAGGATAGGGAGGCGCATGTCAACACAAGTCGGAGCACCGGCCGGACGCGCCACGAAAGTGATCGTCGCCACGTCGGTGATGCTCTCCTTTATTTCGTTCTGGCGGGCCGCCGCCATCGTCCTGAACGACCTCGGCTCCTCGGCCTATTACGCCGCCGGCATCGCCGAGCAGGCCGTCGGGCGCGCCGCGCCCTGGTTCATCCTCGGCGTGATGCTCTTCTCTTACGCGGTGCGGGCCGTCTACGTCGAATCCTGCGCGATGTTCACCAGGGGCGGCGTCTACCGCGTCGTCAAGGAAGCGATGGGCGGCACGTTGGCTAAACTGTCGGTCTCCGCCCTGATGTTCGACTACATCCTGACGGGGCCGATCTCGGGCGTTTCTGCCGGGCAGTACATCGTCGGCCTCCTCGCGCAGACGGCAAAATATTTCGGCCACCCCTGGGACCCATCACCGGCCACGATCAACCACTGTGCGGCCGGCATCGCGTTGCTGGTGACGGTCTATTTCTGGCGGCGCAACATCAAAGGCATTCACGAGTCGTCTGACGACGCGCTGAGGATCATGTACGTCACCACGGCGATGGTCGTGCTGTTGATCCTCTGGGGCGGGCTGACCATTCTTACGCAGCCGGGCAAGCAGCGGCTGCCGCCCGCCCCGGTGCCGCGTAATATTCGCTTCAACCATGACGCGGTCGGCTGGATGCCGAAGCTCATCCCGGGCGCGTTCCGCGAGGTGCCGTCCGAAGCGCCCCCGGCCGAGGCCCCGGAGCCGGATAAGGCGGCGCCCGAGCCGCGCTACGGCCTGGCGCCTGACGCCGGCGCTTTACTGGGCCTGATCGGTATCCTGATCGCCTTCGGTCACTCGATCCTCGCCATGTCGGGCGAAGAATCCCTCGCCCAGGTCAACCGCGAACTCGAATACCCCAAGCACCAGAACCTGATGCGCGCCGGGATGGTGATCTTCATCTATTCGCTCCTCTTCACTTCGCTCGTCTCATTTTTCGCCTACGCCATCATCCCCGACGACGTGCGGCCACACTACTTCGATAACCTGATCAGCGGCATCTCGATGTACCTGGCGGGCCCGCTGACCCTCAGATTGCTGTTCCAGGCTTTCATCGTGTTCGTGGGTTTTCTGATGCTGGCGGGCGCCATCAACACCTCGATCATCGGGGCCAACGGCGTCCTCAACCGGGTCAGCGAAGACGGCGTGCTGACCGATTGGTTCCGCGCGCCGCATAAGAGGTACGGCACGACTTACCGGATGATCAACATGATCGTGATCCTGCAGATCGTCGCGATCATCGGCTCGCGCGGGAACACCTTTGTGCTGGGTGAGGCCTATGCGTTCGGCGTGATCTGGTCCTTTTCCTTCAACTCCCTTTCGATGCTGGTGCTGCGGTTCCAGAACCGGTCCGCGCGGGAATGGAAGGTGCCGTTGAACATCCGGTTAAACCGGACGGAGATTCCCGTGGGCCTGGGTGCCATCATGGTGCTGCTCTTCTCCATCGCCGGGGTGAATCTGATCACGAAAGAAGTGGCGACGATCAGCGGGATTGCTTTCACCCTGGTCTTTTTCGTCCTGTTCCTCATCTCGGAGCGCGTTAACGAGCGGCGGCGCGGCGCGGCCGGCCATGTCGAAGTGGACCAGTTCCGTGTCCAGCCGCAGGAAGTCGTCTCGAATGAAACTATTCAAGTCCGGCCGGGTAATACGCTGTGCCTGGTGCGCGACTACAACACGCTGGCGCACGTGCGTAAAGCTCTGGAATTGACCCACACCGGCAAGAAAGATCTGGTGGTCATGACGGTGCAGCTGATGAGGGGGCCGAACACCGGGTATGAGGACATGGATGAGAATCAGCTCTTCACCGGCTATGAACAGCTGCTGTTCAGCCGTGTCGTCGGGCTCGCGGAAAAAGCCGGCAAGCACGTCGACCTGCTCGTCGTCCCGTCATCGGATGTCTTCCAGGCCATCGCGCACACGGCCGCGCAACTCGACTCGTCAGAGATCATCGCCGGGCGTTCGTCCGTCATGACGCCGGAGGAGCAGGCGAAGCGGCTCGGTCAGGCTTGGGAAGAACTGCCGAACAAACCGACCCATGACGTCTGCTTCCGTGTCATCGAGTCGGACGGCAAGGTGGATGATTTCTATTTAGGGGCGCACGCGCCGAAGCTGACGGTTGAGGAGGTAAATCTCATTCATGAGTTGTGGCTGGATGTGACGCGGGAGAAGGGGCTGGAGGAACTACATCACAAGGAGGTGGTGGAGATCGCCTTGCAACGGCTTAAACAGGAGCTCAGGGGTGCGACGCGGCAGGCCGTATTGGAGAAGATGCGCGCCCTGGTCCGAAAGCAGGGCGGGGGCCAGCGAACAGAAGGCAAGGATGAGACTTAAGGATGGGAGATCAGGGGTACGTCACAATAAATAGAATCTCCTGCCCCGGCTGTGTTGCGAAAATTATTTCAGGCGTAGGAAGATCATCACGGCTCTTGCCTT
>CAYLJO010000482.1:0-2649 GCA_964383905.1 uncultured Blastocatellaceae bacterium | reverse complement strand
GGGGAGAATCTATTCAAGCAGTTCATCAAACTCTATTTTGGTTACGATTCTCCCTGATTACCTATCGATATTCGCCGCATGGCCGGCCCGCTCTCAATGCGGAGCATCTGTTGTTGAAGGGGTTTCATCAAAGAAGTATGGCGACAGGTCATTATCGTGAGCAACAAATTGAATCCTTTACTCAGGCAGCACTGAAAGACGGCTTTTGTATACTGCCGGAACACTTCCCCAGGGCAACGCTCAACGCCTGGCGGGAAGCTTTTGCGCCGATGCTGGAGGATCACATCGCGCGTGAAGGCCACCTGAAAAATCGGGGGCCGGGCCGCTATTATGTGACGCTTCCGTTCACCAAGCCCTTCGCCGACCCACATATTTACGAGGATGAAGACGTGCTTGCCATAGTCGAACGCCTGGTGGGCGAAGATCCCGTCATGCCTCAACTCGCGAGCGATACACCCGTCGACGGCTCGGAATATCAGGACGTACATCGTGATGCGCCTCCGCTCTTCCCCGAAACGGGTCTGGAGACACCCCCTTTCCAGCTCGCGGTGAACTTCCCGCTCGTCGACGTAACACCAGAAAACGGCCCGTTTGAAATTTCGCGCGGCACGCACATGATGTCGAAGGCGGAAGGGTTGCGCCGGATCGAGTCCGGCGAGATCAAATTAGAACCGCTCGTGATGCGGCTTGGAGACGTGATGATTCGCGACGTCCGCGGCCTTCACCGCGGCACACCCAATCGCACAGAGGTGCCGCGGCCGATGGTCGTGATCGGATACAGCCGCCGCTGGCTGTTTCGCCCGGAAGTATCTATTCGCGTGCCGCGCGCGGCACTCGGCACACTATCGGAACGCGCCCGCCGCCTATTGCGCTTCAATCCGATCGTCGAATCGCTTGATGACCAGCCCGATACGGAGACCTACCAATCCTTCGCTTACTAACTACTTACCTCCGGCTACCCGCACACGCCTGACGGGCGGAGCGTCAGGGTGCGTTGCGGCAGGGGCACATAGCGGTCTTTGGCGCCCTTGCCATGGCGGACGTGAATCATCATCCTGGCGCTGTCGATGTCGGAGACGTGCAGATTGGTACCTTCCTGCAAGCGCAAGCCGCAGGAGTAGATGGTGCTGAGACAAACTCGGTAACGCGGCAATCTGATGCGTGCGAGAACTTCTTTGGGCTTACGTTGGCATGGGCGAGAAGGATCAGGCCTTCGCCTGGCTGGAAAAGGCGTACTCGCAGCATTCCAATGCCCTTGCCAAGCTCAAGGTAGAACCCGCATACGACCCGCTGCGCGGCGACCCGAGGTTCCAGGATTTGTTACGCCGCGTTAGACTGGCCCAATAGGTAACCGCCCTCGCCAATTATCCCGGCGGCGAACTTTTCCCACAGCCGTCATGACCATGAGAAGCCGGGGCGCAGTAGAGAAAAAACAGCCACTGAAATCTTCAGCACGAATGATTTGGTCATAGCTCGATCACCTCACGATTGAGTGCCTCGGGCGGCCTCATGTCCCAGATAACTGTCGAGCAGCATATCACGAGACGGAAGGTCAACTGAGAGGCGAGTCCGGTTGATCTGGTTGTTAGATGCGGTCTGAGATAAATCACACACTCGCGGCGGTTTAGTCGACGATTGGATCACCAGCGCGACAAAAGATAAATAGCATCTCTCATCACCGGTTCGCGTCTGGTGCATCCTTTGTTATGTGGCAGTGGATGACCGGGAGATTTAACTGACAAAACACTCAATCCGGTAGCATCTCCTCCTCTCCTCCGGTACGTAAATCTCCCGGTAACACCACACCGCATGCCCCTGCGCATGTACCATAGCGTTGAGATCCTCGCGTAACGTCGCCCCCTCTCGAGAGAGGCTAAATCTATCTTCACTCCGTTGGCCACCACTGAGTCCGAGGATCGGTGGACACCTTGTCAGGCCCAACTTTGTGGCATGGCTCTTCACTTCCGGTGCAGAGAGCAGCTTATCCAATGCCTCCACTACCGTCCCCTTCTCAACTTTGAACCCAGCCCGATAAGTTTTTCGACTCGGACTACCCGAACTAGAGTTGCAGGTGATCGGTTAACCAACCGGACCGCCGTGTACGGAACCGTATGCACGGTGGTAAGACAGGGACGGCTCGTGAGGGCCTACCTATGTCAATGTGTGCCGAAACAGTCCTCCATTCCCTTCTCATCCGTCCCGCAACTATCCTCCACCCGCAACCGCTTCAACCTGCCTTTTTCTCCATACACCCGGAATGAAGGGACTGTCAGGGCAGCCGTTGATGAGTGCATTAGCCTCTGCTCAACGATCTGATCTTAAGCCCCTTCCGGGTCCGCGCGCTTCTCACTCCGGCCGCCATCGCCTCGCTCTCTGCCATCGATTTTGATGTATATTTCCTCCCTATGATATAAGCCTGTGAATAGCTTGAGGCAAGGTCGGTATCTCTCTTTTCAAGAGAAGGTCTCCACCGAAGGTAGGACAGGCCATCCTGCCTTCCCGTTGAGCGTGACAGGCCATTTTGCAGCATCATGATGCGAATGACTCATCAGGATCCGAACAACTGTTCCGCCTGCGCGCCGGTAGGGGTCATCAAGTAATTCCCGTGCAGCCTTTACCCATCGATCCACTTCTGCCGGAGATCATCGC
>CAYLJO010000481.1:0-2667 GCA_964383905.1 uncultured Blastocatellaceae bacterium | reverse complement strand
GAGAGTGTCGTCGAAGGCTTAAGGGCCGGGGCTGACGACTACCTCGAGATGCCTTACGACAAGACGCACCTGATTACCAAAGTCGCTCAGCTTATCGAGCGCAAGCTGGCGGAGGATAGGCTGCTGGAATCAGAAAGGCGCTTCCGCCAGTTGGCCGAGAGCATCAACGAAGTGTTCTGGATAGTTGACCCCGACGAGCGCGCGATGCTTTACGTCAGCCCCGCTTACGAAGAGATTTGGGGCCGTACCTGCGAGAGCCTCTACGAGAGTTCCCTCTCTTACCTCGAAGCCGTCCATCCCGACGATCAAAAGAAGATAGTGGCGGCAACGGTGCGGCAGAGCCGGGGGGAACGTACCGACGAAGAATACCGCATCGTGCGGCCCGACGGCTCGACCCGCTGGATACACGACCGCGCATTCCCGATTAAGGGTGAAGGCGGTAGAGTCAGCCGCGTCGTCGGGGTCGCGGAGGACATCACCGAGCGCAAGCGTGCGGAAGAGTCCCTGCAGGAGAGCGAAGAGCGCTACCGCCTGCTGTTCGAGAGCAACCCGCAGCCGATGTGGGTCTATGACCTGGAAACCCTACGCTTCCTCGCCGTCAACGAGGCCGCCGTCCAGCACTACGGCTACACGCGCGAAGAGTTTCTGGCGATGACCCTCAAAGACATCCGACCGCCGGAGGAAGTCCCCGCGCTCATGCAAACCTTGGCCGCGCCGGTCGCCGGACTTGACAAGGCCGGGATATGGAGACACCGCAGGAAAGACGGCAGCGTCATTGACGTGGAGATCACGTCCCACCATCTGACCTTTGCCGGAAGACGTACCGAACTGGTTCTCGCGCACGACGTTACCGAGCGCACGAAAGCGGCGGTGGCACTGATGGAGGCTGAAGAAAAGTACAGAAGCATATTCGAGAACGCGGTCGAAGGCATCTTTCAATCCACCGCCGCAGGCCGGTGGATTTCAGCCAACCCTGCGATGGCGCACATGCTGGGCTACGAGTCGCCCCAGGAGTTGATGGCGAGCGTCACCGACATCGAGCGACAAGTGTACGTCGAACCCGACAGCCGCGCGGAGTATGGGAGGCTGCTTGAAGAACACGGTGTAGTGCGGGGATTTGTGACCCGACTCCGGCGCAAGGACGGCAGCCGCATTTGGGCCTCAGTGAACACGCGCGCGGTCCGCGACGCAAACGGCAGGCTCGTTTACTACGAGGGCTCGGTCGAGGACATTACCGAGCGCAAGCAGCTCGAGGAGCAGCTCCAGCAATCGCAGAAGATGGAGGCCGTGGGCAAATTGGCTGGCGGCATCGCGCATGACTTCAACAACCTGCTGACCGTCATCGGCGGCTATACCGAGCTCCTGTTGATGCAGATGGATCCGGACAACCCCCTGTCCCAGACCATCGAAGAGATCAGGAAGGCCAGCGACCGTGCGGCCTCCCTGACCCGCCAGTTGCTCGCTTTCAGCCGCAAGCAGGTGCTCCAACCCGAAGTGATCGACCTTAACACTACGGTGATCGAGATAGAGAAGATGGTGCGGCGTTTGATCGGCGAGGATGTCGAGCTAATCACCGCATTATGTCTGGACGCCACGCGCATCAACGCTGACCCCGGACAGATCGAGCAGGTCTTGATGAACTTGGTGGTCAACGCCAGGGACGCCATGCCGCAGGGGGGCAAGCTGATGATCAAGACGGAGAAGGTCGAATTGACCGAAGAGTACGCCGGACAGCACATCGCCGTCCGGCCCGGCCGGTACGTGATGCTAGCCATAAGTGATACCGGCACAGGGATGGACGCTGAGACGCAGAAGCACATCTTCGAGCCCTTCTTCACGACCAAAGAGATGGGCAAGGGGACAGGTCTGGGGCTCTCAACGGTTTATGGGATCATCAAGCAGAGTGGCGGCCATCTCTGGGTCTACAGTGAGGTGGGGCAGGGCACGACCTTTAAGATCTACCTGCCGCTGGTCGAAGAGGAGGCCGAATCAATTCAGCCGAGGGCTACCAATGCCGCCCCGCCGCGCGGCACGGAGACGGTGCTGCTGGTGGAAGATGAGGAGATGGTGCGGAGGATGGCGCGCGGCGTGCTGGAGATGAACGGCTACACGGTGATCGAGGCCGCCCACGGCCGCGAGGCGCTCTCCATCTGCGAGCGGCACCATGGCCCGCTTCACCTGCTGTTAACAGATGTCGTGATGCCGCGGATGAGCGGGCGGGAGTTGGCCCAGGCGATCGCGACATTACATCCGGAGATGCGCGTGCTCTACATGTCAGGCTATACGGATGATGCGATCCTGCATCACGGCGTGCTAGACCCCGGCACGGCGCTGCTGGAGAAGCCGTTCACGCCATCCGCCCTGGCACGCAAAGTGAGAGAGGTCTTGGACAGATAGGGATCAATTCGGGCAGGAGTTTTCATGACTACAGTTAGCGAGCAGGGCGGCTCTCCCGCCATTTTTGAGTAATTAGTTGCGGCAGGCAACAGTTGAAAAGACCAGGAGGGGGATAGTGCCGGCTTGTTAAACGCCCGTTATAGGGCCAGCAATTGAGAAATTTTCTTCCCGATCGGCGCCATCCTCGAAAATGCCCCTGGCACGCTGTTTAACGAATCGGTCCCAGCACCAGCAGTCACGTATTATTTCTTTTTGCTTGCCACCCTGATT
>CAYLJO010000480.1:0-2667 GCA_964383905.1 uncultured Blastocatellaceae bacterium | reverse complement strand
CTGGTAAAGACCGACGGTCAAGATGTTTCAAATCCCAGCCCAATGCGGGTTTAATTCAGATGAAGGGGCGAGTCATGAGATTGCAGACACAAGCGGGTGAGGTGAGCAGCAGGTACGATGGGTACTCTGCGAAAGCCACCGAGGCAACGATCCTCTTCCTTAGTAAACCTTCCTCTATTTTATTTGCGTTGGCCGCCGGGTTATATATCGCGGCTCGACTTTGGGTGGCCGATTACAACTTTACCAACCCTGATGAATTCTTCAGCCTGGGAATCGTCCGCCGTAACTGGGGCGGCTTGATGGGGGGCGTGGTGGATGACGTAGTCCATCCGCCGCTCTTTTACCTGCTACTTAAGCTGTGGGTCGGAGTTGGCGGAGAGTCTTTGGCTTGGTTGAAGCTGTTCCCGGCGCTCGTCGCCATCGCCGCAATTGTGCCGTTCTGCCTTCTCTGTCAAGAATTGAGGCTCGGGCGCTCGGAGATGAATTTGGCGCTCACGCTGATGGCCGTCAATGGGTATTTGGTTTACTATGCTCAGGAGCTGCGGATGTACAGCTTATTGCTATTCTTCACTCTCTTATCTCTCTGGCTGTTCACCCGGTTCCTTAATCATGGAGCGAATGATCCGACGAAACCTCTCCTCGCGCTCTTTGTCGTCAACTTACTGCTCATCTATACGCACTATTATGGCTGGCTGGTGATTGGGGTCCAATTCACTCTCGTGCTCTGCGGTCGGGACCGCAGGAAAATGCTCCCCTTCTTGATACAAGTGGGGGGCCTGATCCTGTGCTTCATCCCGTGGGCTTACGCCGTCTCTCAAGCCTTGGCGAGGAAAGGGGGGCTCAATAAGACCCTCTATGCATACCCTGCACCCCCGCCTTTGCGTAGTCTCGGCTATTTCTATGTGGTGCTGAGCGGACCGTTCTATTCCAGTTGGAAAATATATTTAGGAATCGTCGCGCTGGTGCTGTTTTTCTCCCCCATATTGTTGCTGGCTCGGCGCCTATTGGGGGGCGACCGAGCCCGGGGGGAGGAGGGCGACAGCTCGACCAAGGCGTTTTATTGGCTTTCAGCCTTCTCATTCCTGCCCAGCCTCTTCGCTTTTGTTGTAAGCCATGTGGGGCCACATTCGGTGTGGGGACATCGTCATTTAATCATTGTCGCTGCGCCCTACATGCTGTTGGTGGCGCTGGCTGTAGAGAGGCTAGGCACAAAATGGGTCCGCACCGCGGCCGTGCTCCTCATCCTCGGCTGCGCCGCGTCATCCGGCTTTAAAATGCGTCGAATGGACCAGAAATATATCGGCAATCATGAGTTCGAGGCAAGGTCTCTGATAGCGCCACCGAACGCGCTCTTCGCTTCGGCGGGCGATCCCGGTCGGAGAAGACGCTGACCGGACGATGGTGATTGCTGTTGACGGATGAGAAGCCAATCGATGGTGGCCCGCTCTGATCATTTACAAGGCGCTTTCGCGGTGTTGATCATCTCTGATAATTTGAGGGCCGCGCTTCGCCGTTCGTGTGAATTATATGGAAGATAGACGTAGCCGGGTGGGGCGCGCCTCCCATCGTAATCCCTGAAGTTTAACAGAGACTTGAAAGCGGTCAGTAAGGAATACACAATGGAAGCCTTTGTCTGTCCCGTATCGTTTGCGCAGCAGCGGCTGTGGTTTCTTGATCAGTTGGAACCGAACAGCTCCTTCTATAATATCCCGCTCCCGATTCGGATGAAGGGTGTACTCAACGAGCAGGCGCTGCACCAAACCCTGCAGGCGATCGTCGATCGTCACGAAGTGCTGCGCACCACCTTCACGATTCAAGAGGGGGAGCCAATGCAGGTGATTGCTCCACATCAAGTCGTGGGGCTACCGGTGAGAAACCTCAGCCAGCTTTCCGAAGTCCGTCGGGAGGAGGAGGCACACCAGCTCGCGGCGGAAGAGGCGCAGCGGCCCTTCGATCTGACGGTCGGTCCGCTCTTTCGAGCCAGTTTGGTGCGACTCTCTGAAGATGAGCATGTGCTGCTCTTGACCTTGCATCACATCATCTGCGATGCGTGGTCGATGAGCATTTTCTTCCGCGAGCTGAGCACGCTCTACGAGGCGTTTTCTGCCGGCCAGTCGTCGCCGCCACTGCCTGAGCTGCCGATCCAGTACGCCGATTATGCGGTGTGGCAAAGGGAGTGGCTCAAGGGGGAGGTCTTAGAGAAGCAACTCTCTTACTGGAAGAGGAAGCTTGCTGACATACCGATGCTGGAGCTACCGACCGATCGGCCGCGGCCCGCCGTGCAGAGCTATCGAGGCGCCAAGCAACCTTTTGCGCTCTCGAAAAGGTTAACGGAGGGGCTCAAGGCGCTCGGCCAACGCGAAGGAGCGACCCTGTTTATGAAGCTGCTGGCAGCCTTCAATGTGGTGCTCGCGCGATACGCTGGTCAGGAAGACATTGTTATCGGTACTGATATCGCCAACCGCACCCGGGTCGAGACGGAAGGGCTGATCGGCTTCTTCGTCAACCAGCTTGTGCTACGCACGGATTTATCAGGGAATCCAACGTTCCGTGAGTTGCTCGGGCGGGTCAAAGAGGAGGCTTTGGAAGCCTATGCGCATCAGGAGGTGCCATTTGAGAAGCTGGTCGAGGAGCTCGAGCCCGAGCGGAGTCTCTCACACTCGCCGC
>CAYLJO010000479.1:0-2670 GCA_964383905.1 uncultured Blastocatellaceae bacterium | reverse complement strand
TCACGACGAATAAGAACGCAGCATTGCTGGCGGCGGAGAAGGGGTACACCGTCGTGGTCGAGCTGCTTAAAAAGGCGATGGCCCGAGAACAACCGAGCCAACCGAGTTAGCATTACCACCTTACGAAGGAGGAGTGAGATGGCGAAGTGTGAGGTGTGCGGCAACGATTATTACCTGTCCTTTGAAGTCGTGACGGCTGGCGCGCGCCATACGTTCGACAGCTTCGAGTGCGCCATTCACAAGCTGGCCCCGGTCTGTGCCCATTGTGGCTGCAAGATCATCGGGCACGGCATCGAGGCCAACAACACTTTCTACTGTTGCGCCAATTGCGCACGCCAGGCGGGCGTGACGGAAGTGAAGGATCACGCATAAAGACTTGGGTGAAAGACCTAACACGGCGAGGGCATCATGGGAGGGTAGAAGATGGCGAGCGTAGTAATCACGCAGAATGAACAGATTGGGAAGGCGATTGCGGAAGCGCTGGAGCAGATTGATCTCGAACCGCTCATCAGCGGGAGACTCGTGGCCGTCAAACCGAATGAGACGTGGGCCTCTGCTGAAGATAAAACCGGCGTCACGCAGCCCGACACTTTGCGCGCGGTGCTGCGCCACGTCAAACAGTTCGGCCCGCGCGAGTTGGTCGTCACGGGCGGATCGGGAGCCGCGGAAACTGATGACGTGTTCCGCATCGCGGGGCTGATGGAAGTGGTCGAACGAGAGGGCGCGACCTTCTTTGATCACAACCGCCCGCCGTTTGAAGCGGTCGAGCTTGAATATAAGCCGAGCGCGGACGTTCGGGGGCCGCAGAAGTCTGTGATGGTGAACCCGCGTGTGCTGGAATATGAAACTCTGATCGCCCTCAGCCAGTTGAAGCTGCACCGGACTGCGACCGTGACGCTCGCGCTGAAAAACATTGCGATGTCCTACCCGGCGGCGGATTACTACGGGCATCCGCGCTCGAAAGAGAAGCACGAGAACGAGTTTTACGAGGACATGCATTCGTTCATCGCGGCGATGGCAAAGAGGTTTCCCATTGACTTGGCCGTCACCGTTGGTCATCCGGCCATGATCGCGTCGGGGCCGCTCGGGGGCCACGCCGTCGAGACCGGGCTGGTCATCGCCAGCACCGACGCGCTGGCCGCGGACGTGGTCGGCGCAAAACTGCTTGGATTCAACCTGCAAGCTGTAAGACATCTCTGGGAAGCTGATCGGCTCGGATTAGGTGAGAGCGACACGGAGAAGATGGAGTTCCCCGCGATGAAGCTGCGTGAGGCGATAGAAGCATTCACCGAAGCGGCCTACGGCGAGCGGTTGACGTTCGAGAGCGCGTGATTACCGGATAATAGACGAGGAGAATAGCGACCATGAAGCAGCCAGAAACCAACCCTCTACCACCGGATGTCGAACCTATTCCAACTCCGCCCGATCCGCTGCCGGAGCCGCCGCCGACCGATCCCTTCCCGCCAGCACCCAAGCCGCCTGAGCCGACACCATCACCGGCGCCGCCCGAGCCTTTGCCTGTGCCACCGGACACGCCTCGGCCTCCTCTTGTGCCGCCTATTATTTCATAGGCCGGTAGCTGGAAAGAGGCCGCGGCTCTTGCAAACCAAGCCGTTATGTCACACGGGCCATTACCGATCATGAGGGGGCTATGATGAAAGTAGTATTAGCCGTTGACGGCTCGCAGTATTCGGCGTGGAAGCGCAGTAGCGGGCGACATAGGCTATCACCTGCTCGCGCCCGGCATCGAATACGGACGTGCGCCACTCAGGCTGGCCCTGCTACAATCACAAACTCCGGTGAAAAGAGTTTGTAGTGATGAGATGTCTTAAACCATTGACTGCCGGAAAATCTCGGCGAAGAAGGCGCTCATCTCAGCCCAGGAGCGTGCGTCGGCCTTCGCGTCATAGCGGGCCCTCTCGGGCATGCCCCTTTTGTCCGCTTCAGGGTTGGTAAAGCTGTGCACGACCCCGCCGTAGAGATTCATCTGCCAGTCCACGCCGCCCTCACGCATCTCTTTCTCGAATGCCGCGCGCTGGTCTGCGGGTATTCCGGGGTCGTCAGCGCCAATGCAAACCAGTACTTTGCCTCGAATGTTCTTCGCGTCCTCAGGTCTCGCCGTCGCAAGGCCGCTATGGAATCCCACCACACCTGCTACTTCGGCGCCGCTTCGCGCCACCTCTAGCGCCATTGTGCCGCCGAAGCAGAAGCCGATGGCTGCTATCCTGGAAGAGTCAACTTCACTGCGTACCTTGAGCGCATCAAGTGCAGGGACGGCTCGTGCGCGTGTGCGCAGCGGGTCGGCGCGCAGCGGCTCAATCAGGGCCATCACCTCTTTGAGATCGTGATGAATGCGCCCCTCGCCGTGCAGGTCGCAGGCCAGCGCGACATAGCCCGTTTCAGCCAATCGCTCTGCACGCGATTTGGCGTGCTCGCCAAGCCCGAATGCTTCAGGGAAAACCAGCACGCCGGGTCTCGGGCCGCTTCCCTCATCGCTAATGTAGAGATGACTAATCATGCAGAGGCCATCGGCCTCGTAGTTGAGTGTCTCCGTTCTCATAGGACTCTCCTTAGCTGCCCTTTCAAATATTGTCAGTTAAGGTCTGAGAATTTTGCTCCAAGCTACCACTTAGGGCGTAGAGTAGGAGCAAAGCGCGTTGCATCGGACTA
>CAYLJO010000478.1:1414-2680 GCA_964383905.1 uncultured Blastocatellaceae bacterium | reverse complement strand
GTCTTTAATAACAGCAACGCTAAAGTGGCCAATCTCACGGCGGATTCAAAAGAGGTGACGACGCTCGTTGAGGATAACAACCGCTTCGCCTTCAAGATCTATGACCAGATCCGGACTAATCAGAAGGGCAACCTGATCTTCTCACCATACGGCCTGTCATCGATCCTGACGATGACCTCTGCGGGGGCTGCCGGCGAGACCAGGCAGCAGATGAATCGCGCCTTAGGCCACCGCCTTGATGATGAGGGCGTGCATCCGGCGTACGCCCGGCTAACGCGCCGGTTCAACGGGGATGGGAGCGATCGGGGCCGTGATTACCAGTTAAACGTCGCGAATGCATTGTGGGGGCAGCAAGGGATCAGCCTACAAGGGGCTTTCCAGTCACTCCTGCGGTCAGCTTACGGCGCGGATATGAAGCTGTTGAACTTCCGTCAGGATCCTGAGGCGTCCCGGGAGGAGATCAACCGCTGGGCGGGGCAGCAAACACAAGAGAGGATCAAGGAGTTGCTCGGCCCGGGAACCATTGATGCCAGAACCAGGCTGGTTCTCACGAACGCGGTCTACTTCAAGGGTCGCTGGGCCTCGCAATTTGATAAGAAAGAGACCGCAGATGCTGACTTCTCACTGACCGAGACTCAAAAAATCAAAGCTCCGTTGATGCACCGGACCGGCACGTTCGGCTACGCGGCAGGCGATGGCTATCAGATGCTGGAGCTACCCTACGCAGGCGACGGCCTCGCGATGGTAGTCGTGCTCCCCGACGGGGGCGCGGGATCTCCCGACTTCGATAAAGGGTTTACTGACAAAATGGTCTCCGCAGGCTTAGGCCGGATGCGCGAGCAAAAGATTGAACTATTCCTGCCCAGGTTCAAGAGCGAGATGGGGGTGGATCTTACGCAGGCGCTCAAGCAGATGGGGATGGCGCTGGCATTCAGCGAGGGGGCAGACTTTTCGGGCATTGACGGCAAGCGCGACTTATTGATCTCCGAAGTGGTCCACAAAGCGTATGTCGACGTCAATGAAGAGGGTACCGAAGCGGCGGCGGCGGCGGCCACCGTCCACATGCCACCGGCAGAGGTCAGACGGCCCCTTGTTTTCCGCGTTGATAAACCTTTCGTGTTCCTCATCCGTGACGCGAAGACCGGGGCCATACTTTTCATGGGCCGGGTCGTCAACCCGTTAGCGTAGGTGAACCTCACGCTCTCTGACCGCGAGTGGGATTGTCAGGTTTGTGGCACGCATCATCATCGTGATATCAACGCTGCA
>CAYLJO010000478.1:0-1314 GCA_964383905.1 uncultured Blastocatellaceae bacterium | reverse complement strand
TCAACGCTGCATCGGCACCTCACGCTCGGGCGCGACCTCGTATTCCGGCTTTGCCACCCCCATCAGCCAATGGTCGAACCAGCCGACGATGTGCTCCAATCGCTCGATCCGGTGCCAGGGCTGCCCGGAACGCGATAGCTCGTGCGACTCGTTGGGGAAGCGTACCATGACCGTTGGTATCTTGCGGAATTTCAAGGCGCGAAACATCTGCTCCCCGCCCGCCTGTGGCGGCGTCCGCCAGTCGGCCTCGCCCAGCACGACCATGAGGGGTGTCTTCACGTTGTTGATGTACGTGATTGGCGAGCGCTCCGCGTAGTCCTGCCCGTCCTCGAACGGAGGGGCCTTGAACCACCTTGGCTGAAAGAGCGTGAAGTCTGCCGTGTACCACCAACTGGTCCAGCTCGCGATGTCGCGCTGCGAGACGGCCGCCGCGAACCGGTCTGTGTGTCCCACGGTCCAGTTGGTCAGCAGCCCGCCGCCGCTGCCTCCCGTCACGCCCAGCCTCTTCGTGTCTACGTACCCGCGCCTGATCACCTCGTCCACGCCGGCCATCAGGTCCTTAAAGTCGTCTCCCGGGTAGTGGTACTGGATGACGTTGCCGAACTCCTGGCCGTAGCTGGTGCTGCCGCGCGGGTTCGGGTAGAGCACTATATAGCCCTTCGCCGCCATCCACTGGAATTCGTGGTCGAAGATATAGCCGTAAGCCGCATGCGGCCCGCCGTGGATGTTAAGGATCAGCGGGTACTTTTTCTGCGGGTCAAAGTCGGGCGGCTTCTGCAGCCATGCCTGTATGCGCTTGCCGTCGAAGCTCGTGTACCAGATCTCCTCAGGCTCGGTGAGGTTGAGCCCCGAGAACAAACCGTCATTGATGTGTGTCAACTGCCGCGGCTGGGCAGACAAACCGTCGAGCCAGTAGAGATCGTTGATCCGCGTTGGCGTCGAGATGGTGTAGGCCAGCTTTGATCTGTCTGGCGAGGCGCGAAAGCTCACCACCGCTTGATTCCCCCGCGTGATATCACTCTCATTGCCGCTCGCCGCGTCGAATAACCCGAGATTTGTCCTGCCTTCCCTGGCATACGTCTCTATTATGCTGCGGCCGTCTGCGGTCCAGATGGGCCTATTGCTGCCGATCGCCCTGGGCGCAGTGTTGTCTCCGCCAACGCTTGAGCCGACGTCGTAATCAAAGCGTGCGGTAAGGTTTCGCGGCTTCGAGTTTGGCGCGACATCAACCACCCAGAGATCGGGTTGCGTATAGGAGTTGATGGGCCGCTCGGTTGATGCGATAAAGGCGATGTGTCGCCCATCCGGGCTGAG
>CAYLJO010000477.1:0-2684 GCA_964383905.1 uncultured Blastocatellaceae bacterium | reverse complement strand
AAGAGCCGTGATGATCTTCCTACGCCTGAAATAATTTTCGCAACACAGCCTCCTGTAGCATCCGCCTGTGGTCCGGCGGCAGCCACGGCCACATCGTACCGGCACCAAACAACAAGAATACGCCGAGCGCAATTAATAACCTGGCAAATCCGTGTGGTGAATTCATACCGTACACCTGCTCTAATGATGAACTCTTGCCTTCTGCGTGCGTCCTTTCGTCAGCAGACCAACAGATCGGCCGGCGGAGCGCTGAGCGCGCGAATCGCATCAGGCATGGGTGTCGCAGGATTGAGCCGCGTAAAACACCGCGCAGGGATTGTCGCTGGCAGTGGCCTTGCCCGGCGCTGCTCTATAGCAGCGATGGCGGGTTCGCTATAACTACCTTGAGAGGTGGGATAGGGGAAGCAAGGATGAAGGCGAGCGTGGCACTTCGGAGGTGCCGGCCAGCGACCACACACATTATTCTTTGTCATCATAATCTCCTCAAGACTCGGATGAGCCCCTTTGTCAGGTCCCGCGTGTGTCCCTTACGCTTCCCTTGCCGCACCCGGGTCGCGCCCCGACTATTCAAGCCACCTGGCCGTTTCGGTCGCGCAGCTTGTCCGGATTAATCAGCCCGCACAGCTTCGGCTTTCGTGCGCGACTTCTCCCTTGTTTTACCTCTGCGACCTCTGTGTCCTGCGGCGGTTCAATTTTTTTGTCGCTCTTAGCACCTCCTCCCATGGCTGGATCGGTGAACGCTCCCCACCCTACCCATCTGTGTAGGTATTTCCCTTTGCAAAAAAACCACTTACAGGCCGTCTCTACCACATACACGAACAATACTTTAGCCAAACCCGGAGGCATTATGAAGACAGCGATGAGGCCGCAACAAGATCAGGAGAGACATTTTATGAGATATTTAACGATGGCCGGGCAGTCATTCTACACCTGCCTGCTGCTGCTGGCGCTCGGCGGCGGCCTCGCCGTCACCGCTTCGGCCCAGAACTTCTATGTCCAGGGCAGACAACTCTTTGACGAGTGCGGCGAGGCGGTCACCCTCCGCGGCGTCAGTAAAGATGCCGTCTCGGATTGGTCGGATCCTACGGGTGCCAGCACCTTCCCCGAGATCAGGAAGACCGGTGCCAACGTCGTCCGCATCGTCTGGTTAACGGACGCCTTCGCCAACCAATACCCCAACGCGACCGTCGCCAACATGGACACGGTGATCCAGAACTGCCGCGACAACCACATGATCCCGATGATCGAGCTGCACGACGCCACTATGCCGGGGAGGGACGGAGGCTGGTATCTTCTCCCGAGCCTGGTCGACTTCTGGACGCGCCCCGACGTCGTCGCCGTCCTCAACAAGCATCAACGCTACCTGCTCATCAACATCGGCAATGAGGTGGGCAATTACCAGGTGGCCCAACAGGACTATCTCGACCAATACAGCACGGCCGTCCAAAGGATGCGCGCTGCCGGCTACCGCGTACCGTTAGTCATTGACGCGGCTCAGTACGGTCAGGGGATGAGCTACATCCTCAACAACGCCCCGGCCTTGATCGCCGCCGACCCCCTCCATAACCTGATCTTCTCGCTCCACGTCTATTGGGATGATCATGCCGACCCGGCAGCAGATTTCGACGCGGCCGTCGATCAGGTGGTGGCACAGAATATCCCGTTCATCGTCGGCGAGTTTAACTCCATCAGATCGCTCGATACATGCGTTGAGGATAGCCCTTACCAGGAGATCATCAGGAAGAGCCAGGAGGCTTCGATCGGCTGGCTCGCCTGGTCGTGGGGCCCGAACAACTATCCCTGCTCCAGGATGGACATGACGCCCGATGGTCAATACGCCAGCCTTAAACCCGGGTGGGCGCAGGAGGTGGCCATCGACAGCCCCTACTCGATCAAAAATACGTCGGTCACCCCCAACTCCATCGCCAACGGCCAGTGCGCCAACCAGCCCCCACCGCCTCCGCCGCCCCCTGCAGCTTCGAGCATCGAGGTCTGGTGGCCCGTTGACACTACCCACCTCTCAGGCGTCGTGCCCTTCAAGGCGTTGGTCAGCAATACCTCCCTCGACACCTATCAGATGTTCTGGCAGGTCGACGGCGCCCAACTGAACCGGATGGACGACAGCTTGGTGGATGCGCCGCACAAGGAGGCGTGGGCCGACGTCTCAGGCTGGAGTTGGAACGGCAACGGGCCGTACGTGATCAATTTCGTGGCGACGGACATGGCCGGGAACATGATCGCCCAACAGAGTGTGACGGTTTACGTTGATCACTAGGCGGTGGGTGATTGCCGGGCAGGCGGCGGCCATGACAATTCAGCGGGGCAGGGAATTCCAACCCTGCCCCTTTCAATATTTGTGGGGTAATAAAAGTCTTTTACAACCTCGGACGCTTACCTCCTGAGAAGAATCTCCACCCGCCGGTTCTTCTGTCCCCCTTCGGGAGCGTCCGACCCGTCTTTGTTCTAAGGCCGAACCCTCCGGCCTTTCGTTCGTCTTTTTCAGAATACCGAACGGGGCCGCCATGCGGCGCAGGCACAGTTTCAGCGAGCGCTTGAAGTAATCCTAAGCCGTAGAGCACTGAAAGATGTCGCAGTCAATCGAAACATTAACCCTTAGGCAAATCTTCAGACCTGTTAACACCGGTAGCCCGCGCTTGGACGTATACAATCACCTCTCGCGCCTG
>CAYLJO010000476.1:0-2685 GCA_964383905.1 uncultured Blastocatellaceae bacterium | reverse complement strand
AAAAGTTCGTTCTGCTATTCTTTGCTCAGTCATGGCGAGTCGTGTCCTCCAGACACGTCTTGCTGGCGAGAGCTGCCGGGCTGTTTGCCGCAGCGTTTCGGTGCGCCCGCATGATAGCACAACTGGAGAGCGCAAATTTGCGATCATTTGCGCGGTTGACACAATTCATCTTCGCCATGAATGGCTAAGTCTTCTTGTGAATTTTGATAAATTATCGAACTCAAGGTGTCGCAGATTTGTTGCAAACAAGCATTAAGAAGGACGATCCGAGACTGAAGCAATTCTTTGAGCGGGAGGGCGCAGCCTTTTAAGCCTTGAACGGGGGCTGGCAGCGTTGCGGATGCTTGTTCCCATGCCTCTTGGAGGTTACTCCAGGACGCTAGCCTCACCCGCCAGTGAGAATTCGGCGCAGCCGCGCTCTTGATGACTGCAAGGAGCTCCTCAAGGTCTTAAAGGCTTCGTCGATCTGGCTCTGCACCTCAGGGTCGGCCCTGCGACGCTGCACAACTTGTCCCTTGAAAAGATCTGCGGACTGCTGCTGCACACCGACTGCGCCCAGCATCAGCCAGAGAGTGAGGCCGGCCGACACAAGTAGTCTGGCATACATCCACTCTGCCGCACAGTCGGGGGATGGCCCCCCCTACCTGAGCTGAAGAGGATAGTGACGTGGGCCGCGATCGCCAAAACGACTAGGCACGAGAATAGATCACGCCCTTAGTCAATTTGGTTTTCGCCAATCAAAGGCCCGGCAGAAGGTCCCCCATAGGAGTGATCGAAGGCGGAAAGCGCGGGAAGTATGGGACGTGTTATCTTCGTCGCTCCGCCGCTGACGGATGGCAAGATCGTGATCTCAGCGTTACCCGCAAGGGCCGTCTCGAGCGCCTCTTTGCGGCGGATGTTCTCGCCGTTGAGGAAGATGTTGACGTGGGGCCTGACCTGACCCTGTTCGTTCACGACTCGATCCCGCAGCCCTCTGTGCAACTCCCACAACTGCTGAAGAGCTTCGCCTACCGTTCCGGGCGACCCGTCGAGAGTGATCTGGCTACGCCCTGCGGTGAAGTCGGTCAGGAAACCGGCGATGTTGATGGTGATCATGGGTATTTGGGTACCAGGTGTCGGGCGTCGCAAAGGTCCTCGCGGAAAAGTAGAGAATACTTTGTAACCATGGCGGGAACCTAGCCATTCCCGATTGCTGCGGCCTTCACACAAACCACCGGAGGCAGGCCTTCCATGATCGACCGCCACGATTCGCCGCCGTCGCTCGAGCCGTACAGCTTTCCGCTGCGCGTGCCGAAATAAAGTCCCATTGGAAGCCTCCTGTCCCCCGACATCCCGTCGCGCAACACGGTCTCGAAGGCGTTCTCCTGCGGCAGGCCCTCGGAGAGCGCCTGCCAGGACGCGCCGGCGTCACGCGTGCGGTAGACGCGCAGTTTCGCTTCCGGCGTGCAACGAAACTCATCCGACTCGAGTGGAATGATGTACGCGGTGTCCGGATCCTGATGATCGATCTCCATGGCGAAGCCGAAATCCGAAGGCACGCCGTTGGCGATGTCCTCCCACGAATCGCCACCGTCGTCGCTGCGGTAAAGGCCCCAGTGGTTCTGCAGAAACATCCGGTTCGAATGTAAGGGATGGCTGACGATCTTGTGCACGCATTGGCCGAACTCCGGATACCGGTTCCCCGGTGGCAGAAACTGTGCGCGCACGCCGACGTTGCGCGCGCTCCACGTCTCGCCCCCGTCGTCGGTGCGGTAGTGGCCGCCGGTCGAGATGGCGACGTGCATCCGTTGGCGATCCCGTGGGTCCGGCAGGATCGTGTGCAGGCACAGACCGCCGCCGCCGGGCATCCATTGCCTCCGGTGCGGGTGATCGTACAACCCTTTGACGATTGACCACGTCGCGCCCGCGTCAGTCGATTTGAATAGCGCGGCGGGTTCAACGCCGCAGTAGAGAGTGTCGGGCTCGTCCCCATGGCCCGCGGCAATCTGCCAGATCTGCTTCAGCGAGACGTCGGAACCCTCCGGAAACTTGATGCCGTAAGTTTCGGGCTCGGTCCATCTCCTCCCGAAATCATCCGACGCGCTCAAGTAAGAGCCCCAATAGGAGCTGTTGACCGCCGCCCAAAGCCGGCCGCGCCCGTTGCGCTCGTCATAAGCCAACGCGTAGATGGCGCGGCCATGTAAGTACGGCCCACCAATATCCCAGTTGGTGCATTGGGCGTCCGCGCGCAACAGAAACGCGCCTTTCATCGTCCCGACCATGAGCAGCGTATCGCCGGCGTCTGGTTTCACATGATTGGTTGCTGGCATCAGGAGCATTCCGCATCAGAAATTCATCGATCGTGGAAACTGTGGGTTGAATTATAATGAAAGGTTGCATCCGGGCAAAGGCGAGAATTCAGAGCGTGAGGATTCGGACGCCGTAATGGTGAAGCGAATGACCGTGGGTGAGTCCGCCAATCGTCTTGGGACATTTCCGAAGGGCAGAGACGCAAAACTACCCTATAGAGCGCGACCGTGGTGATCAAATCCTTGTCCGGCAGGCGCAACACTCGTTGAGATGCAGCCCATCCGCCATGTATCAGATAAACCCTAGCCGGATTTCTCTCTAAGTTGATAGCGCCTGTGACCAGACGGGCGGCAAGACTGGAAATTAACGCCAATGTAACAACATCGAGCTAAGCTT
>CAYLJO010000475.1:0-2709 GCA_964383905.1 uncultured Blastocatellaceae bacterium | reverse complement strand
TGTTGTCGGCGGGATGATCACCGCGCCGGTGCTCATCTTGTTGGTGCTGCCGGCGTTGTATTACCTCGTTCACCGGGCGTCGTCACGTGACAGAGGCGATTTAGGGCAGCGCCCTGATGCAGTAACATGATGCGGCCCGTAGCGTCAATGAGATATTCGGTGGGGAGGCTTGCATCGGTGCCGCAGTCTGGCGGTCAGGGAGGCCAATGAGAATGGCGCTGTGTCATAGTCATCAAGGAGGACATAGAGTATGTGCGGTAGATGACAGAGGGGGCATCCCTGCCGCTATCACACAACCTGTCTGGAGCGATCGGTTGATCGGTGGGATCGCTTCCTGCGTCTTCTTCCTCCCTTCGCATCAGGTGATCGCGCGTCGGGGTGTGAAAATGAGCGAACGACTATCGGCCGGTGCCCGCGCGATCGGATGCCTGATCTTCGCTTGTTTCATGCTGGGTTGGCCTCCGGCAGGCACCGCCCAGCAGACGGGAGTGGCTCACGGACAGGTCATGTCCGGTCAAGCGCCGCCTCCAGTTGGCGCGGGCCCCGGCGAACAAATCATCATCAATTCAGATCTGGTCACGGTGAGGGTAACCGTCACCGACCGCGCGGGGCGGTGTGTCACCGGGCTGGACAAAAATCGCTTCACTGTTTTCGACGACAAGGTGCTGCAGGAGATCAGCTTCTTTAGCGATGCGGACGCGCCCGTCTCGGTCGGCATCATTGTTGACGTGTCGGGTTCGATGCGTGGCGGGAAGATCGACCGGGCCAGAGAAGCGCTCTCGCGTTTCATTCAAACCAGTGATACCTCTGATGACTATTTCCTGATCGGCTTCAACTCTGAGGCCCAACTTTTAGTCGACAGGACGCGCGACGCGGATGCCGTGCTGCGTCAACTCACCCGCGTGCAACCGCAGGGGCAAACGGCGCTCTATGATGCGGTGTATCTCGGCGTCGAGAAGGTCACGGGCGGCGCCCATCACAAGCGTGCGCTGCTCTTGATCAGCGACGGCGGGGAGAATGATTCGCGCCACGGCTTCGGTGAACTGCGCAGCTTCTTAGCCGAGTCGGACGTCGTGCTCTATTCGATCTGCGTGCTTGATCAGATAGACCTGGTCGGGAAAGCGGGCGGGCGCGTTCAGGGCCTGTTGAACAGGTTATCGGAGGCCACCGGGGGCCGGGCCTTTTACCCTCAGAGCGGAGAGGAGATGGACGAGACTTTCGAGCGCATCGCGCTGGAGTTGCGCCACCAGTACGCAATCGGGTACCGACCCAGGGACTTCCGGAATGACGGCAGATGGCACCGGGTTAAGGTGAAGGTCAGGCCCCCGGGCGGGGCGGCGCGCCTGTTCGTGCGAAGTAAAGAGGGCTACTACGCGCTTGTTCGTGCCCGGCGCTGAGGTGATATGGAGAAGGCCAGCGAAGAAGAGCGCGACCAGGAGGAATGGGGCGAAAGTTATCCCCCGTCGATTTAAGGATGTCCCGATCGCCGGCCTGTAGTTCCGCCGCGAAACGCCACGGGGAAGCTGTCCGCAGGCAGCCGACTTCGCCCGAAGCCCCTCAGGCGCTCCACTAACTCCGCGGCCTCGGCCAGGCGCAATGGGAGTTAGATTGCGGCCGCCTTAATCTTACCTCGCCTGCTCAAACTTCTGGCCACTCCATCGATATACTCTGGCACCCTCTTCATACCTCCCTTGTGCGGTAATCTTGCCCGGCCTACCTGCACCCCCATAATACACACGAAGAGTATGCCCAGGTATATCTGCCACCTGATGAAGAGATGATCCGTCAAATGAATAGACTTGAAGCATACCCCCCAGGCTTGCTCCCACTCCTGAGGTGACGATGATCTCCGGGCGACCATCGCCTGTCACATCACGGATCGCCAGTGGGACGGCATGTTTATCATAGATACTGGAATAGACTTGGATACCGGAGAGCCGAACCGATGAACGTAAGGTTAACTTGTTCCCCTCATGCGCCAGCACCCCGAGAAACAACGGCGAGTCACCCCCTTCAGCCTCCGGCACCGGCGCCTTGTAGATGACGACCGTTTCAATGTGGCCATCGCCGACCAAATCAGCGCTGGCCAAGGCAGCCCTTTGTTCACTCTCGCTGACATGATAAGTGGCAATCCGCGCTCCCTCAGGCAAATACTGCTCGATTCCTCTTAATTTCTCACTTGATGCGCCCAGGAGCTTGAGCGGCGGCTCTGGAGGAGATTGATATGTTGGCGCACTAGTAGTTGCTGGTGGTGGAGGAGGCAGTGAAGGATCAATAGTGGCCTCGGAGGGCGCAACCAATGTGGTGAGGTTGAGAGATGGAGAAGGTAGTTCAGGTGAGGTGCGGTAAGCGTTCCATACCACACTAGCAGAGAGGCCGACACTGAACATCAGGAGCGCCACGATAAGATCAATGGAGAGATGTTTCATATGAGCGCTCCTCTCAGAGAGAGCAGAACAAGAATGTCTCTATAATATTCTTTACTGAAGATCAACATAGGGGGTGAGACACGTTCTTATGGTGTGGAAACCCACATCGTACGTCACGCCTATTTCAATCTAGGCTTTCTTATTAGCAATCTAACGAAAAGCTGAGCGGCGCGCAGGGAACGATATAGACATCAATAACCTTAATTCGCGTCCGCTCCAGCGACGTATAGGTTATCGAGGTCCATTTCTTCCATTCTCTGGCATGGACAGTTGACCATCT
>CAYLJO010000474.1:0-2715 GCA_964383905.1 uncultured Blastocatellaceae bacterium | reverse complement strand
CGCACCCTCATCACTGAGGCGGAAGCCGGAGACACGTCCGGAGGTCATGCGCCCAAAGTCCAACTTGGCTCGTCCCATCTCGAAGCTATCCTTAAGTAGCGTCTCCGGATAACTCACCATCGCCGCGGCCGCTCGCCCTCGGGCGGGAGAGGCGAACCCGCAACTGTCAGGACAATAAAGAGCCGCATCTCGCGAAATAGCCGCCTTTTGAGCCCCTTTAGAACTACAGTAACGCCCCTGGGCCGCAGCCCCCATGGCCTTGTCTTACGCAACAAACCTCGTTATACTTCCAGCCTCTCTTCATGGCCAGCGCCGCCACCCGCGGGCGGTAGCAGGCTCCGCGTAAATTTATTAGGATTCGGCACCTGTTGAGTAACAGACCGCGCCGCGCCCCGACGCCATTGACGTTGCCTTCATCGCTTCAAGTGCGCACGACGGCCTTTATTATACCCGTCATCATTCCCCCGCAACAGAGGTTGCCCCCCACGGGCTATCTACGCCTCGCTAACACCATAACACCTACGGAGGACAAATGAAGAAGTTCTTTGCCTTACTAATGACGACCGCTTTATGCGCCGCCGCGCTCCCGCCGGCGCTTGTACAGGGTAAGCAGCCTGACCCACAACCGGTCCAGAACGGCGAGCCCCGATTAGGAAACCCGGAAGTACAACCCGCGACCCGACACGATGTCTCCCCCCCGCTGCGAGATATCGCGCCGAACCCGCCACGATCGGACGCGCCGCGCGAGAAGCCTTTGCGCTCAATACACCCCCAGGGGCCCACCGCCAATCAGCAGGACCCGGCTGTCCAGACGGCCACAGGCCCGCTCGTCGGAACGACCGCGGCCGTTCAATTCGCCGGCATCGGTAACGGAGATTATGGCTTCACACCCAACGCCGCGCCGCCCGACACCAACGGCGCTGTAGGGGCCACCCAGTACGTCCAATGGGTCAACGAGTCATTCGCCGTCTTCGATAAAAGCACGCAAGCCTTAGTGTACGGCCCGGCCGCCGGCAACACGCTGTGGAAGGGCTTCGGCGGCGGCTGCGAAGTCAATAATGACGGTGACCCGATCGCGCAGTATGACAAGGCGGCTAACCGGTGGGTGTTGACCCAGTTTTCCGTCACCAACCCGTCGACCTACCACTACTTACAATGCGTCGCCGTCTCCACCACCTCCGATGCCACCGGGACCTATAACCGGTACGCGTTCGACTACGGGACCGTCCAATTCAATGACTACCCGAAGCTGGGCGTCTGGCCCGACGGCTATTACGTGTCCTATAACATCTTCAATAATGGGAGTACTTTCGCGGGCGCCAAACTGTGTGCACTTGACCGCAACTCGATGCTCGGTGGCGCGGCCGCCACGCAACAGTGTTTCCAACTGAGCACCAGTTACGGCGGGGTGCTGCCCTCGGACCTCGACGGGGGGACGGCGGCCACGGGGTCAACGCTGGCCCCTCCGGCCGGCTCGCCCAACTTCTTCCTCAATTTCGGGACAAACTCGCTCAACCTCTGGAAGTTTCACGTGGACTGGGCGAACCCGGCCAACACGACACTGACGGGGCCGATCAACATCCCCGTGGCGGCCTTCAACGCGGCCTGTAGCGGAGGGGGGGCCTGCATCCCGCAACCCGGGACGAGTCAGAAACTGGACTCGCTGGGTGACCGGTTGATGTACCGCCTGGCGTACCGCCACTTCACCGACCATGAATCTCTGGTGGTCAACCATTCCGTGTCGGTCGGGACGACTAAGCGCAACAGCGTGACGGCCGTCCGCTGGTATGAATTACGTAACCCGAATGGGAGTCCCGCCGTCTACCAGCAAGCGACTTTTAACCCCGATTCGAACCACCGCTGGATGGGCAGCATCGCGATGGATAAGGTCGGTAACATCGCACTGGGTTACAGCGTCTCAAGCGGCAGCCTCTACCCTTCGCTCCGCTACACGGGCCGGGTGCCGACCGATGCGCTGGGCACGATGGAGGCCGAGAACACCATCTTTAACGGGGCCGGCTCGCAGTTACCGAACCTGAGCCGGTGGGGCGATTACAGCAGCATGAGCGTCGACCCGGTTGACGACTGCACGATGTGGTACACGACTGAATACTTGAAGGCGAGCGGCACCTTCAACTGGAGCACGCGGATCGCGTCCTTCAAGTTCCCGTCGTGCCAGTAAGGCGATACACCTGCTCAGGTGTATGTTTCAACGAGGGCCGCCCGGATTCTTCTCGGGCGGCCTGAGCCCTCGAGGACGCGCCGAAGCGTTTGGAGTGGAAGGCGAAAGCAGCGAGAAGCCGATGCAATCCTGCGGGCACGAACCTTGCGCCCAAAGCGGGAAAGATCTGGCACCATATGGCTGCTTGAAAGAATGTTTTGATAGGTGATCAATTCCAATGTTAAGGGCTCGGGGACAGGCACATGAAACATCAGCCTGTTCACCAGGTGGTGGCCGAGTAGATCGAGAGGGAGATGAGGAGATTGCGCGCAGATAATCTATTGATCTTGTGCCACAAGCGCAGTTCCCCCCGCACGACGAACTCCGCCTACTGCCCCCAGGGTGAACTCCGGTCTGATGTTCGGGTTTGTGACATGGCCGCAGAGAGGGCACAGCCGCGGGGCTAGCGAGTCATTCATCTTAATCGCCAGATTCATCAGATTATTCTCTTCCGTCAGCGCGGTCGCACAGGGGATGAGGTTACTTATGTCACT
>CAYLJO010000473.1:0-2723 GCA_964383905.1 uncultured Blastocatellaceae bacterium | reverse complement strand
CTCTCGCTCTCGGATGCAATAGTGACAAAGAGCACGGGACGAACCTCCGCTGCAAAGCTGGATACTTCGCAGTGAGGTATCACACCGGGCCGGGGCGCTGCAAAAGCGCCCCGAACTTTTCAAACGCTACTTAGGCTCTCCATAACGTGCGCAACTATGGTTAGAGGCCTGACATCAAATCCCGTTAACAACCAACCCGCGGGAGTACGCGACAGTGCCAATCTCAGACAGCAAGGGGTCGGAGTATTATGCCGAAGAATATTGAAATAAAAGCAAGAATACGCGACAGTGCCAATCTCAGACAGCAAGGGGGGTAAGCTGGTCCGGCGCGTTGAATCGCATGACACATTTGGGAATGCCGCACAGCTACAAGGTTGCAGCATAGTTCATGCTGAAACCCTCTTCTTGCAACAGAACCGATAAAAGAGCCTGCATCAGTAGGCACTGCTGTCGCCCCTCCTGCGTCACGCGAAGAAAGAGTTCCGCAGTGCTGTGGCATGCGCGTTGGTCACCAGAGTCCGATTCTGGCCGAATGAAAAGATGCTGTTGAGATCACTATCGTGGGCCAAATCGCTCATCAAACTGTCGCTCGAGCAATGGATCATCTCATGCAGCAGCGTCCCGAAATCCGGGTGCACCTTCTCCTTATTCAACAGGACAAAGTTCCTGAACCCTTCTACCCCGGTGATCCGCCCGTTAGACGTCCCGGTCGAAGTCGTGGGCCTAAACTTACAGAGGATCACACGCAGTGTGCTCTCCGAACCTGAACTCGCCTTCTGCGCCGCCTTCCGCAACCCTTCGACATCGCTCGCGTCCCTCTCCCCGATCGCCAGCGGGAAGGGGAAGGAGCCAAGGAATTCGGTCCTCAGGGTAATGTTGAACGGGCGGAGTAATTTCTGCGCTTTCGCGCTCAGCAGGAGAACGCGCGTCGGGGTCGCTATGCCAATCTCGTTCTCCTCGAGCGCGTCTTGAAAGGCGACCCGCAGGGCCGTCGGCCCGGCATTGGAGGGCGCTCTATCGCCGAAACTCTGCGCATCCCCTCCTCTGATGGCCGATCCGCCGCCGCTCGGACGGGTCTCGTCCAAGCACCCACGCAAGGGGGGCCGCCCTTCCTTTTTGACCATCTCCTTGTCCAGCGAAGCGATCGTCATTTTACCCACGATATTATCGGCCGTGGTCTGGTAACTGAGGTTGATAATGCGGCGCGCACGCTTGTAATTTAAGACGGCTGAGGCCGTGCTTGTCCCGTAGCGCTCCGACGCGACTTCGTCGAGGGGGATCAGTGCGCCATCGAGTATCGCCAGGGCCCGCTGAAGTTTCCGGACGTGGGGGCCGCGGCTGCCTTCCACCACGTGCGCGCGGTCATCCACCAGGCAGGCCTCTAAGGCGCGGTCACCACGAAACAGTTGCGATTGTAGCGGCATCGATTCTCCCTCCAAAAATTACTAGACCAGACTCGTCAATCTGCTAAATCTCGGCGCGGACAAATTTGCTACCGACGCAACGCTCAACCTGGTCCGCCGCCAGCGCTCGTTGACCGGCAGAGGGGCAGCAGGCACCCATGAGCAGACTCGGTTGATAGAGGCGATGCGTACCATCCAAGGGCTGCTCGGGTCACAAGCAGAACAAAAAGTATCTGACATCCTCTTGTTCCGCCGCCGGCGTGCCGAATCTCAAGCAGCCGCATTCGGTGCTGGAATGAAGGCAGGATGGAGCGGGCTGCTGGATGAGTCTGCTCCCAATCCTGTTAAGGGATGCCGAGCGGGCGCCACATGGGTTGAAGAGCATAGCCTTAAGATTAGTAGTTTGTCCATCTGCGGCTTCTGCTTCTTCGCATACCCACGCAAACTTTGGCAATGGGAGATGGAGCGGAGGCAGCTCTCACGTTAACTTTTACACGACTATTAAATCTCAAGATATAATTCCTCAAAGTCCAGCCGCACTATGATGACCCGCGTCCCGGCCTCGGCTCGACATTAATAACCTTGAGTGACCACATCTTCCTCGACTTAAGCTGAATAGCGGAATGGACACGCCCAGGAAAGGACCTGAAATCATCTCGTTGAATCTTTCGGTTGTTACTTCAAGTTCGCGCAGCCAATATAGACCTCCACGCCTTCCCGGCACGCCGTCCTTCCCCGATGTCTAACACTTTACGCCCGGCGGTTAAAAGGGCTACCCCACTGCCGAATTCAGTCCCGGCTAAGAGGCGGCCAGGAATATCACTGGCATCGTTCGGCCTCACGAAAGATAGGGGTAGCGATGATCACCTATTTTAAGTTTGACCCCGCCCCCGAAGTAGTACCAGGGGAAGTTTACGTCCGTCACCTCGGAGAGTGGGGCATCGAATACTCGCCCCTCCTCGGTCGTGAAGGCGAGGCGCCCGTCAGCGAATTCCAGCAGTCCGGGTACACTCTGATGCGCGAAATCTTCCTTCAAATCGGGGCTTGCTCTCATTGGCTACGTCCACATCAAACTTGCTGGACTGCTGCTGGTGGATTCGCTGCTCCGGTCGGGTATCAGGGGAATAGCCTTTATGGTCATGGCTTGCCGGAATTCGATTGGTTCGTGATTCTTTATCGAGACCAGAATAAGGGTAGATGGGTTCAGGCAGAGAAGTTCTTTGGCAAACGTAAGCTCATCTGTCGCGTCGCGCTGCCAACGCGCACGTTGCGCCATAATCAGGCGGCGATAAATGCCATATGGTCACCGGGCACGCCTAA
>CAYLJO010000472.1:0-2738 GCA_964383905.1 uncultured Blastocatellaceae bacterium | reverse complement strand
TCGCGCCGCGTGACCGATCTTGAGATCATCGGCACAAGCGGTACGGCTCATCTTCGGGGCGGGCGCATCCGCTCTGCGCTCGGCCTGCGTGAGCAGCTCTTTGTCATCGACCGGCGGTATGATGCGGAGGGACGCGTGGTGGGCTTTCTCTTCACCGGGCGCGGCTGGGGTCACGGCGTCGGCATGTGCCAGGTGGGGGCGTACGGCCTGGCGCGTGCCGGCTGGACTTACGACAGGATTTTGAAGGCGTATTATACGGGGATCGATTTAACAAAGCTGTATTGATGCGCTCGGGCCAGATGAACAACACCGGTCAAAGGGCTTCTGTTACTCTCTACACCGTTCCGGGTTGTCCGCTGTGTGCGCGGGCGCGCAAGTGGCTTGAGAATCATCATATTGATTACTGGGAGCGCGACGTGGCGCGGGATTTTGGCGCGTTGCGCGCGATGTACAAACTGACGTGGCAGTGCCTGGTGCCCGTCTTTGAGATCGGAGACCGCGCGTTCGTTCGCCCCGTGGATGATGAATTGGCCGGACTATTGCTTTGATTAGGTGATGCGTTTCTCTCGTGCGCAAATAACGGGCGGGCTCGCGCTGCTGGTGATCCTCTGGATGTTCATCATCTTTCGTCTCATCTCCTCAGGCGCGTGAGTTCTTCCGACCAACTACAGAACCCGATTATCGCCGTCGTCGGCCCGACCGCTTCCGGTAAAAGCTCGCTGGCTATCGAGTTGGCCCTGCGCCTGGGGGGCGAAATCATCAATTGCGACTCCGTACAGGTCTACCGCGGGATCGAGGTCGCGACGGCCAAGGTTCCTTTCGCCGAGCGGCGCGGCGTACCGCATCACCTGCTGGATTACGTTCCCCCTGAGATTAATTATACGGCCGGCGAGTGGGCGCGCGACGCCGCCGAAAAGATTGAAGAGATTGAGGCGCGTGGGCGGAGGGCGCTGCTCGCCGGCGGCACCGGATTTTACTTACGCGCACTGCGCCGGCCTTTCTTCCCGAGCCCGCCCACGGACCAGGATTTACGCCGCCGCCTCACGGTCATCAGAGAGCGGCGCGGCTTCCAACACCTCCACCGAATGCTGCGCCGTGTTGACGCGCAATCCGCCGCGCACCTGTATGAACGCGACTGGCCACGCGTGCAGCGTGCGCTGGAAGTGCGATTTCAGACCGGCCGGCCGATCTCGGGACAGAGGCACGCGCGCGTGGAGCCGCCCGCAAGTGCCGCGCGCATACGCGTCATTGCCCTTCTCCCGCCACGCGCTGAGCTCTATCGCCGCATCAACGAACGGGCGGAAGCCCATTTCGCCGCCGGCCTTGTCGATGAAGTCCGGGGGCTGCTGGACAAAGGTGTCCCCACCGGCTCGAATGCGCTCGGCGCCCACGGCTATCGCCGCGTCGTTGAATACCTGCGCGGGGAGCGTAGCCTCGAGAGCGCCGTTGAGCAGACCAAGCTTGATGTGCGCCATTATGCCAAGCGGCAGTTAACATGGTTTCGCCGTGAACACGGCGTCCAGTGGTTTGAGGGGTTCGGCGATGACAAGGGTATGCAGGAGCGGGTCATAAAAGCTGTGACGGGTGAGGGGGGATGACATAAAGATGGTTTTTTCTTGTCATTTGTCACCTATCACTTGTCACTGTTTTTAGCGTGGTGTAATCTGATCCCACTGTACCCTGTTTAATTGCTGTTCCGACCGGAGATTGTGGTGGAGACGAAGCCAACTCCTCAGAATATTCAAGACGCGTTCCTGAACACGGCCCGCCGCGACAGGACGACAGTCACAATCTATCTGTTGCACGGCGCGAAACTTTCGGGGCGCATCAAGAGCTTTGATAAATTTTCGGTGCTGCTGGAATCTGGCGTCCAGGACTTGCTAATTTTCAAACACGCGATCTCGACCATCTCGCACCCACGCCGCCAGAGCGGCGAGCTGCGTACGCCGCAACACAGCGGCGACGTGCCGGCCGACGCCACCACCGCCGATCCGTCCGGCTCTTCGGGCCCCTGAAGCACACTTTGCTTTTCAAAATAGATCACTGAAGAATAAGAGGACGTGGCCGGAGCTTTCATTACGTTTGAAGGGATTGACGGCAGTGGTAAATCCACGCAGTTGCGGCTTCTCGCGAGCGAATTGCGGCTCCGCGGCCTCGACGTGGTAACGACGCGCGAGCCGGGGGGCACGCCGCTCGGCAACCTTTTGCGCACCGCGCTGCTCGATGCGCAGGAGCAGGTGGATCCGCTGGCCGAGCTCCTCGTGTTCGCCGCCGACCGCGCCCAACACGTGCGCGCGCAACTTCGTCCGGCACTGGCGGCGGGCCACATCGTTCTTTCCGACCGCTACGCGGATGCGACCGTCGCTTATCAAGGCGCGGGGCGCGGATTCGCCCCGGAGTTGATCGCAGATATTGCGACGCTCGCGACCGGCGGCCTCAAGCCGGACATGACGCTCGTCTTTGATCTCCCGGTGGCAGAATGCGTAGCGCGCACGCAACGACGCACCGGCGGTAAAAAAAAGAGGGACCGGCTCGACATCGAAGACGCCGCGTTTCACACGCGCGTGCGCGACGCCTACTTGAAGATTGCCTCCGAGGAGCCTGAGCGCGTCCGTGTTATTGATGCGAGCGGCTCGATCGAGGAAACACACTCGCGCGTCATGGAAGTCGTGATGCCATTCCTCAAATTGGAGTAATCAGAATCAGTAATCAGCAATCAGTTGTCAGTAGTCAGTCTA
>CAYLJO010000471.1:0-2751 GCA_964383905.1 uncultured Blastocatellaceae bacterium | reverse complement strand
TAAGTAATCAAGAAAAGGGGAGGGGCGAACCATTTCGCCCCTCCCCTTTTCTCTCAATGGCCGTCATCCTGACTCAGATGTCGCCCACCCCATGATTAGAAGCGGTGTGCTACCGCCGTGGCGCATCCCGTCGAGGTCAGGTTGCCACTCGTGTCAAAGAATTCAACCTTCGCGTCACTGTGGAACTCCTCCGGGTCGCCCCCGATTCTGATGGTTTGCGTGATTCTCTGCGTCATCACCCAAGCCCCCGCAGGATTGAAAATGAAGGCGTCTGTGACGGCACGGAAATTACGCCCGCCCGTCTGCTCCCAGGTGCCGTGATCCGGGCTGCGCAGCGCCGGGCTGAAGGCGGTAGTAGTACCGGTGAGCGTCTCGCCCTGTGCGAAGGTGAGCAGGGCCGGGAATGTCCTCAGAGCTTCACCCGACTGACAGTTGCGCAGCGTGACCTGCACACGCCATGTCCCCTCAATCTTCCTGGCAGGAGATTCCGACCTCTCCTGCCTCTCCGACTCCTGCGCCCGCGCGACCTGTCGAGACACCGCGCCCGACAGTACGAGCGCCGCCAGTAGGGCTAAGCCAACGAACATGTTCTTGATTCTCATTCTCATCTTTATCTCTCCTCTGCTACGAATGTTGTTTGGCATTCTTGCCGTGCGCGGCCATACTCTTCCCACAGGGTAGTGAAAGTCATTAGAATGAACTGAAAAGTTCTGAAAGTTCTGAAAACCAGAGATGAGCAGCCCGGAGACACAGATATACGAGTTCGACGAGTTCAGCCTCGACGCGGCGAAACGGTTACTGCGGCGGCGCGGTAAGCCCGTTTCGCTCACACCCCGTGTCTTAGACACTTTGCTTTATCTCGTGCAGCATCAGGGGCGGGTACTGGAGAAGGAAGAGTTGATGCGAGCGCTCTGGCCGGACTCATTCGTCGAGGAGAACAACCTCACCCAGAACATCTCCACGCTCCGGCAGATGTTTGGTGAAAGCAGGGGCGAGAACCGTTACATCGTGACGGTGCCGGGTCGCGGTTACCGCTTCGCCGCCGAGGTGAAGACGAACGCGGGACACATGGTCACTCCCCCGGCCCAGCCAGACAAAACAATCGCCGTGCTGGCCTTTGAAAACATGAGCGCCGATCCGGAGAACGAATACTTCTGCGACGGGCTGGCCGAAGAACTCCTTAACGCGTTTTCTAAGATCGAAGGGCTGAGGGTCGCGGCGCGCACGTCCGCCTTCTCTTTCAAAGGTAAGAATGTAAACGTCCGTGAGATCGGCAAGACGCTGGGAGTGAATACGATCTTGGAGGGCAGCGTCAGGAGGTCCGGTCATAGGCTGCGCATCACGGCCCAGTTGATTGATGCCACAAACGGCTATCACCTGTGGTCGGAGAGCTACGACAGGGAGATAGAGATGCGGGACATCTTCGACGTGCAGGATGAGATCACGTTGGCGGTCGTGGACGCTCTCAAGGGAAATTTGCTTGGTGCAAAGAAGGGGGCGGTGCTTAAGCGCCAGACTGAGAATACGGAGGCTTACCATCTTTACCTGAAAGGGCGCTATTACTGGTTCAAGTCCACCCCGGAGGAGTTTCGTCAGAGCCGCGACTACTTCCAGCGGGCGGTCGAGGCCGACCCCTCCTATGCGTTAGGCCACACCGGACTGGCCTATTTCTATGGCTTTGCGTCCTCCTGGGGTATGATGCCCCCGTCCGAAGGGTGGCCTAAGATGGAGATGGCGATAGTGAAAGCTATGGAACTGGATGACGATCTTGCCGAAGTTCACAACGGGCTGGCTGCCCTCAAATGGATCTACCGCCGGGACTGGGTCGGGGCTGAACAGGAGTTAAAACGCGCGCTCGAATTGAATCCGAACTTCGCGGAGGCCCATAATGTTTACGGGATCTATCTGGCGGGGAAGGGGCAGTTGGACGAGGCTATCGGGGAGTGCAGGCAGGCGCTGGCACTCGACCCCCTCTCGCTGCGTTTCAACCGTTTCCTGGGTAACTGGTTCTACTTCGCCAGGCGTTACGATGATGCGATACAGCAGTACCACCAGGCGCTCGAACTGGACCCGAATAACGCAGCGGTTCATGAAGACTTGGGCGACGCTTACGAACAACGAGGGATGTATCCCGAGGCGGTCGCCGCGTGGCGTCAGGGGTTGAACCTTGCCGGAGACAAGGAACTCGCCGCAATACTCGATAGCATCTACGACGAAGAAGGCTTCCCAGGAGTGGTGCGGAGGATGGCACGCACGAAACTCGAAAGACTGAGCGGGAAGAGCGAGAGGGGCGAGTACGTACCGGCCATCTTTCATGCGCGTACCCAACTGAGGCTCGGAAATGAGGAAGAGGCGCTCCGTTGGTTGGAGAAAGCAGGCGAAGAGCGCAATGCCTACTCGTTGCTGATAAAGAGCGATCCTTTCTACGACAGCCTGCGCGTAGATCCACGCTTTGTGGCTATTCTGAGAGGTATAAACCTGGAATGACCAAGCGGGCACCGCCAACGACTATCATCAAAAGTGATACTGCTGGCGAATGTGTTTGAATCGAGCCGCGAGGGTGTAACATCCTGAGCGGTAATGATTTGACTCTGCATTGCGAAGGAGCACACCCATGTCCCTACGTCCGCATCCCGTCCCGCCTATCCCGGCTGAGACGGCACGCATCGCTCACGCCTCGTTCCCCAACCTCAACATTTACATGCTCTTGCATGATCAACTCGGCCTCCTCGTCACCGATGAGGATTTCGC
>CAYLJO010000470.1:0-2758 GCA_964383905.1 uncultured Blastocatellaceae bacterium | reverse complement strand
AGGCGGTCCAGATTAAGGTAAATCTGAGCGCCGGTCTCTGACGCGGGCCACTGTGGATATCCTCGCCGCCTTTTGCGTGAAACAAGGCGTGCGGGATGTCCCAAGAGAGGCTGAGCGTTATGAAGATTGGCGAGGTATTGAGGCTGCAAGCCCAAGGGGTGAAGCAGCGAGCGATCGCTACGAGCGTCGGGTGCGCGCGATCGACGGTCCAGGAGTGTTTGAAGCGCGCGCAGGAGGCCGGGATCGGCTGGCCATTACCCGAGGGACTGGATGAGGGCGCGCTGCTGGGGCGGCTGTATCCGGCGAAGGTGTCGAGGACTCCACAAACACAGCGACCGGATCCGGACTTCGAGTGGGTGATGCAGGAGCTGTCGCGCAAACATGTGACGCGGCGGCAGCTGTGGAGGGAATACCGAGCTCAGTATCCCCAGGGGCTGCAATACACCGCGTTCTGCGTGAAGTTCCGCAAGTGGCGTAAGCGCCTCGGTGCGGAGGCGACGCTGACGTTGGTACATACCCCGGGGGAGCGGGTGTTTGTGGATTACAGCGGTGACCCGGCTCACTACGTGGATCGCATGACGGGTGAGTTGATTCCGGCACAGCTGTTCGTGGCGGTCTGGGGCTTCAGCCACAAGATCTATGCTGAGGCGACGGCGACACAGACTACCCGGGACTGGGTGATGGCGCACGTCAACGCGTTCGATGCCTTTGGTTGCGTGCCGCACGTGGTGACTCCGGATAACACCAAGGCCGCTGTCATCAAGGCGTGTTACTACGATCCGGACAAGAACCCGCAATATGCGGCTCTGGCGCAGCATTTTGGTCTGGCAATCATACCTGCACGTCCGAAAAAAGCCCGCGACAAGGCAAAGGTCGAGAATGGAGTGTTGATGTGTCAGAGAAGGATTTTGGGCGCATTACGGGATGCGGTGTTCTTCTCGCTGGCGGATCTTAACACAGCGATCCGCAAGATCGTCGATGAGATGAACAACGAGCGCTTCCAGAAGCGCGAGGGCACGCGTAATCAACTCTTCGAGCTCTATGACCGGCCCGCCGCCCGGGCTCTGCCGGCGAGACGCTACGAGTATGCCGATTGGTACGATGCTCTGGTGCATCCGGACTACCACATCCAGGTGGACAAAGGCTTCTACTCGGTGCACTACACGCTGATCGGCCGCGAGGTACGGGCTCGTGTGGCGGCGCGGATCGTGGAGATCTTCCAGAACGGTGAGTTGATCGCTGTGCATCAGCGGGTGGCCCGGCCCTGGAAACGCCGAACACTGCCGCAGCACCGCCCACCAGAACACCAGGCGTACCTGGAACTTGGGTACGACAAGCTCCTGGAGCGTGCGCGCGCCATTGGGCCGCACACCGCCGAGGTGCTGGGGAAACTCGCGTTGAGCAAGAAGCACCTGGACGAGGTGATCCGCGGTGCCTTGGGGATTTTGCGTCTGGCGCAGGATTTTTCCCCTCAGGCACTCGAGCGCGCCTGCGAGACCGCGCGGAAGTTCGGCGTCTTCAACTATCGCGCGATACGCGATCTGCTGGAACAGGCCTGGAATAGAGGCTCCGCAAAGCCCTGCGTCTCCGCTACCGCGGAACTGATGCACGAGAACGTACGCGGGGCAGCCTACTACAGCGGCGGAACCAAACACTGATAGGTTAGAAACCATGATTATCGAAACACTCATCGAACAACTGCGCGCTCTGCGCCTGCTCGGTATGGCCGACTCGCTCGAGCGACAGCTCAAGACCGAGAATCACGAGGAATTGCGCTTCGAGGAACGGCTGCACCTGATGCTGCAGAACGAGCGCATCGAACGCGACAATCAAAGCTACGGGAAACGACGCCGTTGGGCGAAGATCCCGATCCCGGAAGCACGGCTGGAAGATATTGATCACAGCCTTCCGCGTGACTTCGACCGCATGACCCTGAAGAGCCTATATGAACTGGGTTGGATCAAGAAACGCCTCAACGTTCTGTTTATTGGACCAACAGGAGTTGGTAAGAGTTTTATTGCCTCGGCGTTGGCCGATGCAGCGTGCCGCGCAGACTACAGCGTACGCTGCTTCAGGATGTGCAAGCTCGCCGAGCAGCTCGCCCGCGCACACGCGTTGCAACGTCGCTCAGGCTTCCTGCGCGACATGGCTAAAGCGGACGTCCTGCTGATCGATGACCTCACGATCGGAAGCCTTACCGAGCAGGTCAAGCGTGATCTGCTGGAGATCCTGGATGATCGCTACGATCGTAAGTCAACGATCGTCACAACCCAACTCGGGCTGGAGTCATGGCACGCCGCCTTCGGCGATCCCACCCTTGCCGACGCCCTGATGGACCGTCTCGTGCACAATGCGTTCAAGCTTCAAGCCAAAGCTGAATCCGAGTCCGTGCGCAAGCTCAAGGGCCTCAGCGGCTCGCTCAAAACGAGCTAGAAGCCGGCTGAGCCGGCCTCCTCACGGCCGACCCGGCTCTCGGGTCGGCCTTCTTACCTGGCGCTACGGCCTTCCTATCGAGCCCCCCGCGGTCTCCAGCTCCCAGCATCTGCAGTACCGGCGATCACTCCAACAGCTCCAACACACCCCCGAGACGGGGCTCCCCCCGATCGCCTCGTCTCGAAACCCTTATGCGCGCCACATCCGGCGTGGACTTCTGCCTTCGGCAGACTGCGCTTCGCCTTCGGCGCTGAAAGGGGCGGACTTGATAAACATCAGGATCGAGAGTTGAAGAGGGATGCAGTCCTTCGTCCATCTTCGCCCC
>CAYLJO010000469.1:0-2764 GCA_964383905.1 uncultured Blastocatellaceae bacterium | reverse complement strand
GCTGAGCGATGAGCAGCAATCCATCGTAGAAAAGTTGTGTCAACTCTTCCCGGCGATAGAGACCGCGAAGGAGATGGCGCAGGAGTTTATTAGGATCGTGCTTGAGCGATTGCTTGAACGGTTCAACTGGTGGTTGCGTGCCGCCACGCAGAGCAGGCTGAAAGAGTTCGTGAGTTTCGCTCGCGGTCTAAGTGAAGACTACGAGGCGGTGAAGAACGCCCTGTTTTATGAATGGAGTAATGGGCAACTAGAGGGACAGGTCAATAGGTTGAAGCTGATCAAGCGGATGATGTATGGTCGTGCGAAATTCGATCTATCATAGTGATACTCCTTCTACAGACGAGCAGTTTCAATCTCTCGGCTCTTGAGCTTTCGCAACTGTTCGTGCGTCTCAGGCCGATCAGGAAAAAGGTAGAGATGTGTCGCTGGGTCTCGATCCACCTCAATGCGCCCGCAACGAATCTGATAGTAAATCCAATGCTGCGGCATGCCGATCAGTTCAGTGATTTCTCTGATCGACAGATATCCTCGCGCTCGCCCAGGATGAGAGTGGCTGCGCTCAACAAAGATCCGGTGCTTCAGGCGAATATTCCTCACCGTGCTCTCGATCACCTTTGTTCGTCTTGGTGAGCGGAACCCCTCTTCGCTCAGCCGCTCTGCGATCTCCTCGTCAGATAGTCCTTCCCCGTTCAACGAGAGTATCCTCTCTTCCATCTCCTCTGCTTTGGAAAGGGCAGCAAACGAGCCGACCGCAACGGGAACATCAAATTCGGTCGTCGCTCCGCCCCGCCAGACGATCCGCGTCTGCACATGGTCACGCACCGCCCGCTTCATGACTACCTTCTCAATCAAACAGCGCAGCAACGCTTTCTTCTCTGTTCGCGAGAGCAGTCCTGTATGCCAAAGTTCAGGTAAGCGACGCCCTAAGTCTGTCAACGCACCTTTGAGCCCTGAATCGAGCAGGAAGGTTTCGACCTCTGGCACCTGCTGCGGTAATGTTTCCTCCGCCTGCTTGAGCGCGCACAGCGACTCTTCCCATCGTCGCTCCAGTTCCGCAGCTACCAGACGATTATCGGGGTCGCAGCGGTTGTACTGTCGCTCTGCCAGAGCGGCCTCGTAACGGACTCTTTCCAGCTGTTGCTCGTGAGCCCGCGAGACTTTCTCCGCGGCTCCCTGTTCTTCTACAAGGACACGCTCGTAGATGTCCAGTTCGGCTGGCGCAAGGGCTTCGAAGAAGGCGGCTACGACCCACGCATCCACCGGGTCAGCCGGGATGTGCTGACAGACCGGAAGGCCGTAGCGCCAGAGTAATTCCGTACAACGGTAGTGCGTCCCTTGCTTGTATTGCACCACCATCTTGTGCCCCGACTCTCCACAATAAGCGATCCCCTGCAGCAGCGCGGCGCCTTCGCGCGGCACTCCGCGCGTCCGCTCTCGGGTGTATTCGGCGCGGTTATCATCCAGCATCCGCTGAATCATCTCATAAGTCTCCCAACTGATGTAAGCCGGATACTTGTCGTTGATCCGCTTCTTCCAACTCTGCATGGGCAAGGCTCTTTGCAGTGGGCGGTGCGCGAGATCTTTCCGCACGCAGAGCCGGCGTCCATAGACGAAAGCGCCGGCATAAGCCGGGTTGCGCAGGATGAGCAGGACGGCACCGACAGTCGGCCTGCGCCACACGACGTCGCCGAAGCGGTCGCGGCGCGGGATTGAGAGTTCCTGTGTGTTGAGAGTCTTAGCCGTCTTACTCGCCGACCTGACTTGCAGGAAGGTCGAGAAAACCAGTTCGAGACGATGCTGCACTTCGAGGTTCGGGTCTTTGCTGACGACGCCACGCTCATCGCGCACCAGCCCGACGGGCAGTTGCAAGGCCAGTTCACCACGTTCGGCTTTACTGAGTAATCCGGCCGTCAGGCGAGCGCGGATGGCGAAAAGTTCCGCCTCCGACAACGTTCCTTTCAAGCCGAGAAGCAGCCGACCATTAGCCGTCGCTGGATCATAGATGCCCTCGCGATCAGCGATCAGGCAGCGCTTGAATCCACAGAGATCGAGCAGCGGGTACCAGTCCGAGCAGTTGCGCGAGAGCCGGGTGACGTCAATGGAGAGAATGATCCCAACCTCCCCGAGAGTGACTCTGGCGAGCAACTCCTTAAAGCCCTCACGATGTTGCGCGGCAGCAGCCGTTAACCCCAGATCGGCATCAATCACTTCGACTCGGTCAGGCTGCCAGCCGAGTTCATGTGCGCGCCCCCTGAGGGCGTACTGCAGGCGTAAGCTCTCCTGGTTCGAGAGCACTTGTTGCGGAGAGGACTGGCGGATGTAGATCACGGCCAGCCGGTCGAGATGGTGCGGCATGATGAGATCGGACGTGCTCACGGATTACCTCCTGGAAGAGCGTGACGAGTTCGGTGTTGATTTGCTGGCGGAGCGCTTCCGGCAAGCTGGACCAGACATCTTTTGGTTGGAGCGGCATAAGACCTCGCATTCTTTGGCCAGTGCGAGCAGTTCTTTAATGCCTTCACGGGAGAACTTGGCTCTCAGCACAGGATAGGATATGACGAGGTTGGTCGCGGCGAGAGGAATCCGCAAGCGCATATAATCGCGGTAAGCGAACCAGACGTAGCCCGGGCCGGTTAAGGTTGAGGAGGAAGAGATAAGAGGGAAGCGACGGCCGAAGAGAGGGTGGGTCGGGTCGGTGACTTCGACTTCGGAAGAATTTTCTAAGGGTTGATCAGTACAGGGGGCATCATTAACATGTATCGTT
>CAYLJO010000468.1:0-2774 GCA_964383905.1 uncultured Blastocatellaceae bacterium | reverse complement strand
TAAGACGGGCATCTCAACGCCGTTATTCAACACAGCATTTTTCATAAAATCCATTATTTCTGCTCCGAGGTGCCATCCTTATCCTGCTGCTCACCATGAAGCCAGCTCAGCGGCCTGTCATACGCTCAAGTTGTTCGGGGTAACGATCCCCTCGCAGCGTGATCTTCGAGGCTGCGTCCTCGATCTCAGTAAGATCGTCGGGCGTGAGTTCGACGCCGGTAGCACCGATGTTCTCCTCCAGGCGGTGCGGCTTCGTGGTTCCCGGGATCGGCACGATCCACGGCTTCTGCACCAGCAGCCAGGCGAGCGCTATCTGAGCAGGTGTAGCATTCTTCCTTTCCGCAATCCGGCCGAGCAGGTCAACGAGAGCCTGATTAGCCTTCCGGGCCTCCGGCGTGAAGCGCGGGAGGATGTTGCGGAAGTCTGTGCTGTCGAAGGTCGTGTTGTCGCTAATCTTGCCCGTCAGGTAGCCCTTGCCGAGAGGGCTGTAGGGGACGAGGCCAATCCCAAGCTCCTCGCAGGTAGGGATGATTTCCGCTTCGGGCCTTCTCCACCACAGCGAGTATTCATTCTGTAACGCCGTCACGGGCTGGACGGCGTGCGCGCGGCGGACGGTCTGCGCTCCCGCTTCCGAGAGGCCGAAGTGTTTGACCTTGCCCTCCCGAATCAGCTCCTTCACCGCCCCGGCCACGTCTTCTATCGGCACGTCCGGGTCAACGCGGTGCTGATAGAGCAGGTCTATCGTCTCGACCTTGAGCCGCTTGAGCGAGCCTTCGACGGCCTGCTTGATGTGCTCCGGCTGGCTGTTGAGGCCGTGCGGCCGGGTGGAGAGGTCGAACCCGAACTTGGTGGCGATCACCACTTGATCGCGGAACGGCGCGAGCGCTTCGCCGACGAGTTCCTCGTTCGTGAACGGTCCATAAACTTCGGCGGTGTCGAAAAAACTGACGCCGCGTTCGACCGCCGCGCGAATCAGTGAAATCCCCTGCTGCTTGTCCGCGGCCGGGCCGTAACCGAAGCTCAACCCCATGCACCCAAGCCCGATGGCCGAAACTTCCAAGTTGTTATTGCCTAGTCTGCGCTTCTGCATAGTTTCTCCTATATATCCTATTTCTTGATGCTGATTGTAAGGGCTTCGGAGTATGCGGCGATATAACGATACTGGCGAATGATTGTATGATCCTGCAAAAATCCTGCCTGTGGAGTGTCAGTAGGAACAAATAGGGATAAAATGGACTCATGAACCAGCGAGAAGCGAAACGTGAGAATCTGAGGGTGCAGAGCTGCCGTGAAGAGCTGGTCGAGCGGATGACGCGGGCACTCCCCGAGGACGGATTTCGGGAGCCATTTAAGGGCTTCTACCTCGGACGCTCGTCCAAGCGGACGGAGCCGATTCTTCTCGTGCACGAGCCCGCCTTCTGCTTCGTCGTCCAGGGCGGCAAGAGGGCGTTAGTGGGCGAGGAAGTTTTCCGGTACGACCCAGGACATTACCTGATCTTCACGGTCGATCTGCCGGTCGTCTTCCAAGTGGAGGAAGCGTCGGAAGGGCGGCCCTACCTCGGCCTGAGGCTGGACCTCGACCCGGCCCTCGTCGCCTCGGTCATGATTGAAGCCGGCGTCGAGACCACAAAGGCAGACGCGAGGGTGAAGGCGGTGGATGTTAGCCCCGTGGACGCCGACCTGCTCGACGCGATGCTGAGACTCGTCCGTCTTGTCGATAAGCCCGGCGAGCAGAAGATACTCGCGCCCCTCATTATGAGGGAGATCGTGTACCGGCTTCTGGCGGGCGGGCAGGGCGCGCGGCTCGGCCACCTCGTGGCCTCTTCGGTGGGAGACGCCCGTCGCATCTCAAGAGCGGTCGGGCAACTACGCAAACGCTACAACGAGCCGTTGAAGATCGAAGAGGTCGCGCGCGAGCTGGGGATGAGCGTGTCGGGCTTCCATCATCACTTCAAGTCGGTCACGGCGATGAGTCCTTTGCAGTTCCAGAAGCAGATACGGCTCCAGGAGGCGCGCCGCCTAATGATCGCCGAAGACCTGGACGCGGCGAGCGCGGGGCACCGCGTCGGCTACGAAGACCCGTCGTACTTCAGCCGCGACTACAGGAAGCTCTTCGGCGCGCCGCCACAGCGCGACATCGCGAGGCTTCGCACCAGCCTTGAACCAAGAGGCGCTCCGGCGCGCGTCTGAGGCGGTAAGAAGAAGTGAAGCGACGTCTCGGAGATAGGAGCGGCTCAATGTGTGAGATGTCGGCCGCGCGGAAATAGGCTCCTGTGAGGGCGTGCTATAATTAAGGCTCGCTTGACGGCGAGCACCCCATGCAGCCCGATGAGGTGCGGATCTTAAAGAGCTACCTCATGCACGACTACGCCGAGAAAGCGGGGCTCCCGGCGGATAAATGGCACTTCCATGTTTTGAAACACAGCATTGCCACGCACCTGCTTGATGCCAGTGACGATATCCGGTTTGTGCAGGACTGGCTCGGCGACAGCAACAATCACCTCATCAATCCGATCGTAGGATCACCGGATCTGCTCCGGGTTCGAGCGCTGGGGTCTACGTTTATCTCCTCCTCAGTTACCTGGCTCAGTTCGAGATCACCTACAAGCTTGGCGGACCCATCGATCATTAATCCCTGCAAGTGGGCAACCGCTTCAAATAAGATGTCAGCGCTGTAAAAGTATCTTCAAAAATTGTGTGCTCACGTTCAAATTATGCTCGGTCGAATTGGTATCGGCCTCCGCGGATACCAGGGTCAAGTATTCGCTGCATAT
>CAYLJO010000467.1:0-2816 GCA_964383905.1 uncultured Blastocatellaceae bacterium | reverse complement strand
TAGGTCCAGCCTACTCCGCGCGCCGCCCGGCTCGATTAAGACATTAAGCCTTCCTCCACCCGGCGGATAGAACCCGTAGCGATCAAGTTTAGCCTCAACGTGCCAACCCATCCGGTTCACGAGCGGAAGGAAAGTCTTTTCGAGAAAGTCAAAGGGTGGGGCGTGTACGTTGTGTGTCCCTCCTTCGATCGTTAGTAGGCTCGGCCCAGAGGCAATCATCAGGGGCGGAAGCACCGTCTGGAGCACGAGCGTTGCGCTGCCGGCAGTCCCCACACGGAAAACGTAATCGCCCGGGATGACCCCGCCAGGAGTAAACGTAAACTGCTGCGAGCCGACAACTGCCCCATCAACCTTGGCCCGCCCGATCTCTGCGGCGGCGCTCACCGCCGTGAGGTGCTGGCGCTGGAGTCCTGGTTTCGCACGTTTGGCGCGAACATTGTAGATACGAAATGGTTTGCCTGTTATAAGCGACAGCGCCAGCGACGTACGGATAATCTGGCCGCCCCCCTCCCCGTATGAGCCATCGATTGCGAGCATCACAAATTCTCCGCACCACACTACTCAGCGTTTTCATTTACGGAGTTGTATACTAATCGAACTACTCGCGATTGAGAAAACTTCCGGGGCGGCTGCCGGCGCTAACGCGGTTGAAAGCCTTGATGAACCGGAGCATCGCTGAGGGGGGCAAGTGATTTCATGTCGGGAGAGCCGATAGATGTTTTAGTTATCGGGGCGGGTATGGCCGGGTTAGCTGCCGCCCATGCGCTCAGTACGGCCGGTCTCAGGGTCAGCGTGCTGGAGGCTCGCGACCGCATCGGCGGGCGGGTCTCTACTCTTGATGATAATTCCCTGCTGTTACCCGTCGAGCTCGGCGCCGAGTTAATCCACGGCAAGCCACCGGAGACGTGGGAGATCATTGAGGCCGCCGGCCTGCTGGTCTGTGATGTTACAGACCGCCACTGGTACTTGCGCAACGGTCTTCTAACCAAGTCCGGCGACTTCTGGTCTGAATTGGATGAAATCATGAGCCGAATGGAGCGATCGAAGGCTCCCGATCAATCATTTCAAGAATTCATCGAAGCATGTTGCCGGGAAGAGAAATGGCGTGAAGCCAAGGCTGTGGCGACAGCCTATGTTGAGGGATTTCACGCCGCCCGGACCGAGCGGATCAGCGTGCGCGGCCTTGCCAAGACCAATGAGGCTGCCGACCACATTGAAGGCGACAAGCAATTTCGCATCCTGAGCGGCTACAGCCGCGTTGCCGGATGGCTCCGTGAAAGGCTCAATCCGCAGACGACCAGAGTCCATCTCGGCATGATTGTCAAGGAGGTGCGCTGGCGGCCGGGTCATGTAGAGGTAACAGTCCGGTCACCAATAGGCGACCACCTCGAACCGTTCGTCGCATCCCGCGCCATTATCACCTTGCCATTGGGAGTGCTCCAGTCGCCTCCCGGGGAACTAGGGTCTGTCAGCTTCTTTCCAGAATTACCCGGCAAACAAGAAGCAATCGGCCGCCTTGAGATGGGGCACGTCATGAGGATCATATTCCGTTTTCGAGAAAGGTTCTGGGAAGCGCTCGAATTACCGAGCAAGGAAGGTCGCGAGAGCCTATCACAATTGGGCTTCATCCACTCTGACAATGAATGGGTACCGACGTGGTGGACTCTGCTCCCGGTGCGCGCGCCCGTGCTTGTCGGCTGGGCCGGAGGGCCCATCGCAGAAAGGCTCTCAGGGCAAGGGGAACAACTCATCGTTGATCGTGCCGTAAAGGCGCTTGCGCGCGTGCTGGGTGTGCCTCGGACGGACATAGAAAATCTACTCGACGGGTATTACGTACATGACTGGCAATCCGACCCATTCACACGCGGCGCATACAGTTATGTGCCAGTTGGCGGCCTGGATGCGCAGGCTGCGTTGGCTCGACCTGTGGACGATACGCTCTTTTTCGCGGGCGAGGCGACGCATTCGCAGGGACATCACGGGACGGTACATGGCGCGATAGCAACCGGGAAGCGCGCGGCCAAAGAGGTCTTACAAAGCGTCAAGTATGAGTAGACCCACCGCCCCACAATGAGTAGATTGGGAGGTCTCTTTTAAGCGGCCACCTTTATGCCGGCGCCTCTCGGAGGGCCTTATCCGGGTAACCATTAATAGATCACGCCGGTTCAGTTTTGTAGGTTAATTTATGAATGCGAGCTTGCGCGCGCTCTTTCCGATTACAGAGCGCACCGTCTATCTGAACCATGCCGCGGTGTCGCCGCCACCCGCGCCGACCATCAAAGCGGTTGAGGACCAGTTCAAGGATGTGGCCCAAAACGGGTCGCTCCACTACCGAAGCTGGGTGGCGGTAAAGGAGCGCGCGCGACGTCTCGCTACCGAAATGATCGGTGCGCGGCCGGAACAGATCGCATTCATGCGCAATACGTCGGATGGCCTTTCGGCGGTCGCGAACGGCTTACGCTGGCATGCGGGCGATAATATCGTCACTTTCCGCCATGAGTTCCCTTCAAACATCTATCCGTGGCTGCGCCTGAAAAAGAGGTACGACGTCGAAGTGCGGATGTGCGAGGAGCGCGATGGACGCATTGATCTAGACGAGTTTAGCAATCTAATCGACGGGAAGACGCGCGTTGTAGCGATCAGCCATGTGCAGTACGGCTCAGGCTTTCGCGCAGACCTGGAGCGTATCGGACGTGTGGCGCGAGCGCACGACGCACTGCTCGTCGTTGATGTGATTCAGGGGATGGGGGCGCTGCCCCTTAACGTCGCCGCGGAATTAATAGACGTGGCGGCGGGCGCGTGCCACAAATGGCTCC
>CAYLJO010000466.1:0-2827 GCA_964383905.1 uncultured Blastocatellaceae bacterium | reverse complement strand
CGTGCGCATAGATCTATTCTCGTGCATTGGAGTTTGGAACGCAAAGATTTCTTAATGGCCCTCTTTATCCTGAATGCCGGTAACCGGGAGCAACGGACCAGAAAACTCGCTTAAGCTCGGAGGGTGGATAGGCGATAGATTGTCGCAACATGGACATTGAATGTGGCGGCAATAGCGCGGGCGGCTTCTCCTTCGGTCATAAGTCTTAGGGCCAGCTTCTTTGGGCCGACAAAAGGGAAGCTTCTGTGAAGCGGCACCCCCCAAGTCAAGATTTTTATGTCACGTCAGACACAATGCGACATTGAGCGAAGTCTTCTTCATCCTTCTGTTCGCGCTCATCTTTGACCGACAGAAAGTCGGCGGCGCATGTGGCTATTCGATCAGGTAGTGGCACGATCTGCGACTCGGCTCTCGCCTGCGACCAATGTGGACAGCGTTGGCACCGAGCGCCAGCCGTATGGCCAGTTCGTGCGTCCTCCGCTCGACGGCATGAGAGATGACGGCGTACAGGCCGCCGGAGGCGATCAGTACCGCGAGCGCCGCAAATAATCCAATGAGTACGGCAGAAAATCGCTCGCGCCAGAGCGAATCGCCAACCACACTGGTCATCGTGCTCACCTCGACGATGCCGACTTCGGGATCAATGTCATTAACAATACGGCGCAGAGCGTTGGCGACAGAACCGGCGTCGTTCCTGGCGCGAGCGATCAGCCATGCATTCGAGCTTGGCAGGTCGGCCATGGGCCAGAACACTTCCGGCAAGACTTGGCGATCCATGCCATCCATGCGGATGTCGCCGACGATGCCCACGATTGTCATCCGGGGAGCGTAGCTCGTCATATCGATGGCGATCTGCCTGCCGATCGGGTCCTCATTGGGGAAGAATTTTCGCGCCGTGGCCTCATTAATCACGGCTGTCATCGGCGCGTCCGGACGGTCGTGGTCATCAAACACGCGTCCGCGGATGAGAGGAATGCCCAGGGCGGCAAAGTATCCAGGCGAAACAGTTTGGATGGAAACGGCCCCGTGCATCGGAAAGCCCCAAAGCTTGCTCACCAACGCGGGGCCGTCGCGGCCGGGGGCGAGAGGCGGCCGGCCCTCAATGCTGACTCCCCACGGATTCCAGAATTGCCGCAGCGGTAGCTTATCACTAACGCCCGCCGCTTCCCCACTCGAGAGCGATTGAACTGCGCGTTCCAGATGATCGTAAAATTGCCCGCGTAGGACATTCCTTCCGCCGGTTTCGTAAACCCCGTAGCGGTTTACTGGGAGCGAAAGCTGAAGGGCAACGGATTGCGCGGGGCGAAAACCGGGATCGCTATAGAGAAGCTTCAGAAAGGCACGTGTGAGCAGGCCGCCCCCGACCAGCAGAACCAGCGAAAATGCAACTTCGGCGACGACCAGCCCGTCACTAAGCTGGCCCTCCTTCTTCCCAAGTGAGCATCCCGAACGGAAGCGTCGGATACATCAACCTGCTCGACGCACTCAATTCATGGCAACTCGTTTACGAGTTACGTCTGACCACAGGCCTCAATTTGCTGCCTCCATTCGTCATGGCACTAAGATCACGGTCGAGAATAAGTGACCTCGCCCACCGCCCTGTGCTTAAAGGCCGCGCAGCCCAGTGGGGCCGGCGGCAAAGGTATGGCCCTCCGGGTCGCTTCCGGACGAGCAGCTAACCCCGCATCCGGGAGGGAAGCGTCTCTTATGTTGGTTACGTCCATCGATGCTTCTCTTTAGACAACCCGAGCGGGCCGACCCTTGATGATTGTCCGCAAAAGTCCACCAAAACAGCGTCTGAATATTCGAGGAATGACCAGTATCAAGACTGTGGGGCAACGTGTAAGGTTTCGGCAACATTCTCGACACAGTAACTTGAGGATCGATCTACCAGAGTAGAAGAACCTCATCCAAGAAAGGCCAGCACTTCCATGACACAATTTAGCGTCAAACTCGTCGATCACACCGGCGATTCGTCCAAACTCCAGCCACTCATCCAGAAAGCCATCCAGGACCTTTTCACCGACGTCTTTGACGGGACCTCCGACAGCGCCAACGTGGTCTGGGGGACGGCCATGCCGTCTGATGATTTAGTCCTCCATTTTGTTGAGGATATTCCCAATTCATACATCAACCAGAAAATGCCCGGCCAGCCCATCCAGCCGATCGACGGCGGGTTCACGCGCACCCAAGCGAATATCACCGGGTCGGAGTTCTACAAATTTGCTGTCTTCAGTGGCAAGCGCGCCCAGGTGCGGGCCTCCGGCATGGGCCGGCTGGCCTTCCATGAGGCGATGCACAACAAGACGGGGATGTCCAACCAGCAGTTGCATGGGGAGGAAGGTGGAGGGGGCTTAGCGGGTTCACCGCCGGGCCACACCCTGACCGACAAAAACAAGGCCCTCATGCAGAAGGCGATGGCTAAAGGGAACAGCCAACTTCAGTAGCGGGAGCCAACCCGGCAGAGCACTACCCGGCAGTCCCGACGTATCAAATCTGAGTTGATACGTTTCCTCCGGCCGGGCCTCGTGAACCATCAGTGACGAGCGTTGGCAAATAGATCAGGGCTTTGCTGATATTGGTGCGTTTGAAGACGCTGCATTTAAACTGATCCTACAGGGACTCATCAGTTACTTCATAAGATTAAACGCGAAACCTTCTTATTTCCCCCTCCGGTCACACCTCTTCCGGCAGGTTCTATCATCACTTGTGAGCTTTCCGCCCGCTTGCATCCTTCTGCTGTTCGCGATTGGCCAGCACCTCATCGATCAGACCGTACTCCTTGGCCTGCACGGCCGACATGATCCGGTCACGTTCGACGTCCCGC
>CAYLJO010000465.1:0-2831 GCA_964383905.1 uncultured Blastocatellaceae bacterium | reverse complement strand
ATAAGCGCGGCTGGTTCCGCCGCCGCGCCCGAGTCCTGAACCAGCGCCGGTTCGTTTAGAAAGTGATTCCGTAATAGATGAAGAGAGCGTTGCTTCTGCCCCCTCCGTTCTGCCAGTTGTTGATGCTGTAGCCCACATTGAAGATGCTGCTCTTCGAGACCGCGAACGAAAATCCCGGCGTCAGCAGCCCGAACCGGTTCTTCCCGCTGAACCAATCCGTCACAAAACTCGCCCACTTCGTCAACGGCTGCTCGTAGCCGACCATCGCCCCGCCACGCGTCCCAAGGCCGATCTTGCGGCCCACCAGCCCGTAGGCCCCGCCCGTCAGGCGCGCCCCCTTTAAGGACTTGACCTTCTTGCTGAGGTTGCCGTAAATAAACCCGAAATCGTTGTTGGCGAAGGCGGCGCGCTCTTTGGCCGGGAGGTAGGCGATGGCGCCGACCGTGGCGGCGACACCTTCTTTCTCACTGTTGAAGAACTGCCACTTGATGTTGGGTTGGATCTCGACCAATTTGGGGCCGCCGACGTCGGTCACGGCGACGTTGACGCCCGCTTCCAGCCCCTTGGCGATTCCGACAACAGTACGGGGGACATAACTTTGGAATCCCCCGTTCGCGTGACTATCGAGATGGCTCAGGAAGTCAAACTCAAAGTAGACCTTCTTCTTCGCCACAACATCAGTCGAGGGAATATTGAAGATCGTGGATTGTGCGGAAGCGATGTGGGCATTTGACAAAATTAGAATGGAGAGAAAACTTACTGTCCCAACGATTGATTTAGCCTTCGACATTGCTATAGTATGCCTCCGTATCGCCTCATCTAAGAGGCGATCTTCAGTGGCCTACCTGTCTCGCGCCTGCCAAAGCCAGGACGGGTAGGCCATCTATTTCTATCCCGCGAACGTTGTGAGCAAATCCGACGAGATGATCACGGACGCCCGCCATCCGACTTCAGGAAGTTGGCTCATTCGCGCTTACCCGTAGCACAGGCTCGGTTTTGAGACCGGCTGGTTCCTCCACGGTAGCCAGGCCGGCCGGCCTGGCTACCGTGGAGATGATATACTCCGGATAAGCCGAAATCCCGTGCTCGTGCAGGTCCAGTCCGAAAGCCTCACCTTCGGCAGAGATCCGTAGAACTCCGATGGCCTTAACCAGGTACATGACCGCCAATGAAACCGCGAATGTGGCGGTTGTAATGATCAAACTGCCGATCGCCTGGGCCTTCAATACAGTTGTGCCACCCCCGTAGAAGAGTCCCGCCAAAGGGGCGGAGTTGTCAGCAACAAAGGGCCCGGTCGCCCCATATTTGCCGCAAGCAAATAGGCCGAGCGAAAGTGTCCCCCAGATGCCGCAGAAGCCATGGACGGGCACCGCGCCGATGGGATCGTCGATGCGCAACCATTCCAGGAATTCGACGCCCAGGACGACCAGCACGCCGGCGACTCCTCCGAGGAGGATCGCACCCGTCGGGCTGACCCAGTAGCAGGGGCATGTGACAGCGACGAGCCCCGCCAGGAAGCCGTTCACCGTGAAGCTCAAGTCCCACTTTTTACTCAAGACGTAGGCGTAGGCCATGGCCGCCAGGCCAGCCCCACAGGCGGCGAGCGTCGTGTTGGTGGCGACGCGCCCGATGCCCTCGAAATCCATCGCCGAGAGGGTGCTACCGGGGTTGAAGCCGTACCAGCCGAACCACAGGATCAGGCCCCCGGCGGCGGCGATCGTCAAATCGTGAGGCAGCATCGGGCCGCCGCCGTCACGTTTGAATGTGCGGCCCAGGCGCGGGCCGAGGGCGATGGCGCCCGCCAGCGCAATAAAACCGCCGATGGTGTGCACCACCGTGGAGCCGGCGAAATCGTGAAAGCCCGTCCCCAGTGAAGGCAGGAAGTATCCCTCGCTGCCCATCGTTGCCAGGAAACCGTCTGGCCCCCATGCCCAGTGACCGATAATCGGGTAGATAAAACCGGAGACGGCGACGCTGTAAAGCAGATCGCCGACGAATCCGGTGCGGCCGATCATCGCCCCCGAGGTGATGGTCGAGCAGGTGTCGGCAAAGGCGAACTGGAAGAGCCAGAACGCCAGAAACGCCACCCCCGTGGACTCATAAGTCGCCGGCGCATTTTGCAGGAAAAACCAGTGGTACCCGATCAGCCCGTTGCCGTGGCTGAACATGAAGGCGAAACCGAAGGCGTAGAAAAGGATGCCGCAGAGGCAGGTGTCCACAATGCACTCCATGAGGACGTTCACCGTCTCGCGCGAGCGACAGAAGCCGGCCTCCAGCATGGTGAAGCCGACCTGCATGCCGAAGACCAGGAACGCGGCCACGAGGGTCCACGCCGTGTTAATCGGGTTGACGATGTCATTCCCCTTGAGCTCAGGATCGGCGGCAAATGTTTTCCAGCCGATCAAGTCGGGCAGCAGGGCAATGGCCCCGAGAAGCACAGCAATGCCCAGCAGTTTCCCGCCCAGCAGAAGCCCTCCGTACCGGCGCCATTCGTGGTCGTGCATCCGAACGCGCAACCGGGATAGCTTCTGCGATAGAGACAACTTTTTCCTACCCGTGACGTAGGGCCGCGCGCCGGTCGTCTTCGCTCCAATAAGTCTTTGTTGCATTATTCTTCGGCTCCTCACTTTTTTAAGGTGTCTTGCCCCACGCGCGATCGCGCCGGGTCACGTAAGGTTGTGGTGTTATGGCGAAAGATGCTTGCCAGATTGCAGGCGCATTCGCCGCAGGTTGTTTTGCTTGCCAATGGATCGGTGCCGGAATATTCCTACCAGATAGATCTTCGGGTAGCTCTGGTACGCTCTTCCCGTTCACCGGGGGTTCAACCACTA
>CAYLJO010000464.1:0-2842 GCA_964383905.1 uncultured Blastocatellaceae bacterium | reverse complement strand
ATCGTTACTCTGGCGTCAATTCAATGTACTCTCGCGCTCCAAGATGTCTATGACAGAGTCCCCTTGCGCGGCCGCGCCTAACTGCTATATGAAAGGTCACGCCCCGAGTGGTAGCTTGGAGTTGTTCGTCACTATCTTACGTCTCATAGGCGAACTTCAACACTGGTCTCAGAAATGGTTAAACTCTAGAGCCTGTTATGAACTTTAAGCTGTGATAATTTTGGCGCATGAAGCGCAAACCTTATCCCAGCGACGTCATGCTGCGGTAATCATGACTGACAACTTACGGCGGATCAACATTTTGATCTTCCTTTCCCGCCCAGTCGGCTGAAACCGGGATGAACACCGGGCGTCAACCCTTGCTCGTCAGCGATCCGTTGGAGGAGACCTGCAAGCTGTTCGCGCTCTTCTTTGCCAAGCGAAGCTAAAAGCGATTCCTGGTGCTCTTTGCCGACGCGACCGATCTCGCCGAGGACGCCCTCGCCCTTGTCCGTCAGGTAGAGCGCGTAGATGCGTCGGTCGTCCTCGTTCTCCCGCCGCTTCACGAAACCGCGCGCTTCGAGTTCATCGACCAGCCCGACCAGGCGGCTCGGATGGATTTTGAGCAGCGACGACAGTTCCTGCTGGCTTAAACCTGCGGACTTAGCCAGTACCCGAAGTATCCCGGCATGCGGCGGCGAAAGCTCAAGCAGCGCGAGCCGCTCAGCGAACTTGGCAGCGGCGTGCGCCCCTACCTGGGCAAGAAGGAAGGCGGCCGGCGGACGCCCTCGAACCGGTTCGTGTTTCTTCATACGAGGATTATTGCATAATTAAATCGTTTATAGTATAAATGATTATATACCGCAACGATTTTACTTCGGGAATATTGGTGGGGGGGCGGGATCAGTGAACACAGAACGGAGCGCAGGATGACAGAAACAACAAACTATACTCAGACGGAAGGCCTCTCTTTGCACCGCGGCCCCTCGCTCGGCGCATCGGGCGTCGTGTTCGTCGCACTCTTCGCGGCGAGCCTCGCTGTCACCGGGGTAATGACCGGGGGCGCGCATTTCCCCACCCCTTACGAGCCGGTGACGTTGGCTCAGGACTATTTCGCACGTTACGCCGACGTGATTCGCATCGCCGCATTCTTACAGTTCGGGGCCGCCATCCCGCTGGGAATTTTCACCGCGACCGTCACGAGCCGGCTAAAGTTCCTCAGATTAAGTGTGGCGGGTGTCAACATCGCACTCTTCGGTGGCTTCGCCGCGTCGATCTTCCTCGCCCTCTCCGCTCTGACCGGTTGGGTGTTTTCACAGCCCGGGGTGGCCGGTGAAGCGGGCGCGATGCGCGCCCTTCAATTGCTCGGGTTCGCCACGGGCGGAGCAGGCCACGTGGTGACGCTGGGGCTGCTCCTGGCCGGCGTATCCGTGCCTTCCGCCTTCGCGAAACTCATCCCGCGCTGGCTCGTGTGGCTCGGGCTGATCGTGGCGGCCGTCTGTGAACTCTCCGCGCTGAGCCTGGTCTTTCCCGGGGTATCGATTCTCTTACCCCTGGGACGCTTCCCGGCCTTCATCTGGCTGATCGGCGCGGGTTTCACGATGCCCAAATCAAGGGGAAGCGGCGAGAGTGTAGCGGGAGTCGACCGGCGCTAGAGTTCGGGCGTTCTATGCAGACGCGTTCCGCAACACGTGGTCACGAATCCAGAGGGGCGGCCATGAACACGGAGAGCCTGAAACCCGGCATTCGCGCCCGCCGCATTTTGTGGGGCGTGGTCGTCTGTCTGGCGCTGATCGGCGTCTTCGTCGTGGTGCGGAGGGCGGTGCATCTGGTGCCTATTTTGATTAATGGCTACAGTCCGCCCGCCGCCCCATCCAATCCCGCAGTGGCGCAGCTTGTAGCGCTGGATGACCTGTTCGCGCGCCATCCCGTCTTGACGCTCGTTCACATCCTTCCCGGTCTGCTCTTCGTCGTGCTGGGGCCGTTGCAGTTCAGCTCCACATTCCGCGAACGCCATCTCCGATGGCACCGGCGGTGCGGCCGTATTTTACTCCTCTGCGGCACGGTGATCGGCGTGTCGGCGCTGGTGATGAGCTTTGCGATGCCGTCCATCGGCGGCGTCAATCAAGCGGCGGCAACGACGTTGTTTGGCCTCTGGTTTTTGTTCGCGCTGGGCACAGCGTTTCGACATATTCTGAGAGGCGAAATCCCTCTGCACCGCGAGTGGATGATTCGCGCTTTCTCAACGGGTCTGGCTGTCGCCACTATTCGGCCCATCATCGCCGTCTTCTTCGCCACGAGCAGCTTTTCCGGCTTGACGCCTTACGAATTTTTCGGCACCGCGTTTTGGATCGGCTTTGTGCTGCACTACATCGCTGCGGAAGCCTGGATTCAATGGACTAGACCGCCAACGAGGGCTCTTCCGGCCGGCGTCAGTACTAACAGCTAAATGAGCGCGGACTTAATGCTCCGAGTAACTTGGGATCAAAACGAGGAGGGCTTATGGAGTTGAAAGAAAAGGTCGCCGTCGTCACGGGCGGCGGTCGCGGCATCGGGCGCGCCATCGCCGAGCGCCTGGCGAAAGTAGGTGCGCTGGTCGTCGTCCACTACGACAGCAACATGGAGGCCGCCGCCGAAACCGTTCGCGAGATCGAGTCGAAAGGTGGCACGGCTTTCGCCGCTCAGGCAGACTTGTCGTCCATCGAGCAGATTCAGCGCTTCTTCCGAACGCTCGACGACGATTTGACGTCTCGCACAGGAGACAATCGGTTCGACATTCTGGTCAACAATGCGGGCATCAGCTCTCCGGCGCCATACCAGCAGATGACCGCGGAGCAGTTTGATCATCTCTTCGCGGTCAACG
>CAYLJO010000463.1:0-2867 GCA_964383905.1 uncultured Blastocatellaceae bacterium | reverse complement strand
TGTAGTAACGATTTGGTGTACTCGCCCGAAATCGAGCCCCACACCTGCCCCTCGCCGGACGTGGATCCGGAGATCATCGCGGAGCGAGTAGCGGTTCTTTGTGAGGATGGATGCATGGATGCAGGCGATGCGGCGAGGCAAGCGCGGCGCGACCTGTGCGGCGTCTGCCAGGGGAGGGCTTCGCCATGAGCCATACGCATTTCACCGAAAAGCCTTCGCCTGCCTGTATCTGCCTCGTCCTCTGCCTGTGTGGCTTTGAGGCTTGGGGCTGCGGTGTGCACGGCTCGCAGAGAAATTGCGGTGATGTCGAACCCATAGGCTCAACCGGTGTGGAGTTTTTGCGAGCCAGAAGGCAGAAGATTGCTCAAATGGAGCCGGGCGAGATTGACGCTCTGATGGCTCGTCTCCGGGCAAAGGTCTTGATCTATCAGAGGGAGTGCGTATGAGTCGGTTTTACGTGGCGGAGAGGCCTGCGCCGGTTATCTTCCGCTGGCTCGACGGCTGGATGCTGGCGGCCATGGACTGTTACCAGCACGGCGCTGACCCGGTGGGCGACTTCGAGAGGCTCTGGCCGATCGTCCAGGAGGAGATATTCGCCGAGGTGACGCGCCGCGCCTCAATGCAGATCCGCGGGGCCAAGGATTCGAACATTGAAGGGGCGATACATTTATGCGAGCCTAACCCACTACCTTAATGACGAAAAGCAAAAGCGTACAACCGGCGGACGTGCCCCCGATCCCGAACCCTCATTACGAGGCTCTGCTAAGGATGCGCACCAACAACCCCGGCGCATGGCAGGTGCTCTCGCCACAGACGAAAGCAGCGGTCGGCTATTATGAGATCGCCAAACGCGAGCATGAAAAGCAGCAACAGCAGCCAGCAGCCTAAGCGCTACGTTTATCACGCTCTCTATGAGAGATTGTTAAGTCTTCATGCGAGAGGCAAGCTTGATCTCTCTCTGCTCTCGCCGCAATTGCGCCTCGCTCTGATGAATTATGCCGCCGATCGACGCTACGCCGAGTACCTGAAACAGGACCAACCAAGCACGGGTTGAAATCCGTGAACGGATGGTGTAATTCGCCCTACTTGATTTAGGTGTGTCGGTGTTAAGGTGGAGTGATGATTCAGATTCGACGGGGGGCACTATTCGTCACAGGCGCAATTGTCTTTGTGGCCGGTATTCTTGTCCCCTTTCTTATCAACCTCGTAATAGGATTAACGGTGAAAGCGGAAGGTAGTCGGACTTTCGGCTTTTCCGTAGGTTTCTTTGCCTCCGTCTTCATCGGGGTGCCTTTAATTCTTCTTGGAATATTTTGGAAGCGTAAAGGAAATGGGGAAGAGCAAAAGGACATCGAAAAGTCTGAATGAATGTCACGTTTTAATTCTGCGTTTGCTCTTCATCAATCTCGCGTCGTGCTATCAACTTTTGCAAGTCTCGCTGTGCGAAAAACATCTTGCCCGCTACTTTAACCCCTGATACTTCGCCTGCTTTCAACAGCCTTTTGAGTTTGGCTCCTGATATGCCAGCCAGGCGCATGAATTCGCTTTTGGCGATGGAGGAGACCGGGGCTGTGACCTGCTATCTGCTCGGTGACGGCAATGGGTCGAAGCGGATGGTAATGAATGGGAGCGGTGGTGTGATGGCGCGGCACGACTACCTGCCCTACGGGGAGGAGGTACAGGCCGGGACGGGGCTGCGCACGAGCGGGCAAGGTTACGGGGTGACGGATGACGCGCGGAAGCGGTACGCGCGGATGGAGAAGGATGAGGCGACTAACCTGGAGCACGCGCAGTGGCGGAAGATGGAGTCGAGGGCCGGGCGGTGGACGACCCCTGATCCGTACAAGGGGAGCATGAGTATAGGTGACCCCCAGAGTATGAATCGCTATGCTTATGTGGGAAACGATCCGGTCAATCATGCTGATCCAAGTGGGCTTTTTTATTCCCCACCCTTCCCAATCAACATAGGTACTTTTAACGTGACAGTCACGGCCGGACCCGAACTTATCGGAGGCTCCTCGATTAAAGACGCGAACACCTCCTGCTCAGCTTGCAGCCAGTCGGCCACGTCATCTCCGGGCTTACCACCGCGCACCTGCGATAGTTCGTACGCGCGCCTCGCGATCTTCTCGCGCACTTCTAAGGCGTGCCGCACCCGCTAGCCGAGCCCTTCACGGGTCGCCTGCGCGGCGATGATCTGCCAGCGCCCCTCCAGCTTGACATACGTATCGGTGTAGCGGTACCTGCCGCTGATGTCCTGTCCTTTGTAGTGCCCTTTGACCGTCGCGCGGCCAGTCAGCACCGCCACGTCGACAAAGGTGCGCACCTGCACGTCATCAGTTGTGAAAGACTCGAACGTGAGCTCACCAGACTTGACGTTGGCGATCTCCTGCGCCTTGGTCGTGACTTCACCAAAAGGATTAGTAAAGATGAAGTCATCAGCCCAGATGCGCTCCAGTGCTTTGGTGTCGCGCTGCAGGTAGGCTTTAGCCCCTTCCTCATTGAGCTTTCTCAGTTCTTGTTCAACAGTTTCGCCGGCACCCGCGCTCGTGGCTGTTTTTTGGCCCTGTGGGTTCATGGATTCAACTCCTTTCTATGGATGGGTGTAAAAATGGCAAGTTGCTTCTATCGTAAAGCCGGCGCTGAGTCAATGGGTACTTAGCATGCAACAAGGCGCGAATTTAGGCGCAAGTTGGGAGTGATGTCGCAAGGTGGGGCGGAAGGCGACGGTTAATCATTGACTTAGTGGAAGATTAGACATAAAAGCGCACCACTTGCTCTATGAGGGATGACAATAATGAATATAATAAAACTTTCAGTTTATTTGTTAACTGCGGAGGTGTCAGACGGATTGTGTAAACGAGTTT
>CAYLJO010000462.1:0-2868 GCA_964383905.1 uncultured Blastocatellaceae bacterium | reverse complement strand
TGCCCTCGCGAGGATTCGAACCTCGAACCAACGGATTATGCCTACCACTACGGCTTTCGCCGCGCTCGGACCGCCGGAGGGGCAATCGAAGTTTGTGGTCTGGACTTTCTCTTCGCCTTAAGCGTCTGCCGTCAGAGTCTCTACACCTTCCCCGCCGGGCGGCGGGGCTTGGCTCGGGATTACCGTATCGCTTTCGCGACCCAGGCTTCCCCGAATTTGACAGATTCTACAAGCGCGCCTGAAACAGTTCCGGGCTTGCTCAGACCTGAGTGTGATGCGCTTGCAACCCAACTTTGGAGGTCGTATGGAAAAGCGCTATCTCGCCTCTCCGCCCGGATCGCCACGCGGAGATTGATGATCCCGAATTTTCCACTTAGACCCTTCAAAGAACTGAGTCCGCTGCTCTAACCGTTGAGCTACGAGGGCACAAAAAAAAGCCGAAGCTCGCCACAAGAGTTTAGTGAAAACCGCGATGGCTCGCAACCGCCCGGAATGAGAAAAGATGGCCTGGCCGCCGCTTGGCGCCATGGAAGGAGAAGACCAACGCTCTTCTCGCGCTCGGCTGTATTGGCTTGTTGGGCGCGACTTTAGACGTGAAAGATGACCGCCGCCTGATTGACCTCGATGAAATCGAAATGGTCAAAGTTAGCGGCAATACTTCCCAGGTTTGCCACTAAGAGCGACTCCAATTCCGAGTTTCGGATATTTCCAGTCGAGATCAATAATAGCTTGTGTGGCCTGCGATGCAAATGGAAAGAGGTGACGAAATCGGCGTCTTTAGTGACGATAATAAACCCTTCGCGGATGGAAAGCTCGTTGATATCGGAATCCGGAGTGCGATTGCCAAGCGGCAAATCAAGAGTGTGAATAGCTTCATGCCCTGCCTCTCGCAATCGAGAAACCCACGGCCGTGGGAGCTGGGCATCAACGAGGAACTTCATGTCAGGACCGGCTCAAGGCGCTTGATTCGGCTCAGCCGCGCGGCAAAGGAGAGTGCCGCCAGAATATCCTCTCGCTCAAGGTCTTCATAATCGGCCAGGATCTCTTCAATCGTCATCCCTGAGCTAAGCAATTCAAGAATCATTTCAACCGGGTAACGCAAACCCCTGATACAAGGTTTACCGTGGCAAATATTTGGATCAGTGGTGATTCGCTCAGCAAGATTCATAAGAGCCTCCGCCTCAAATCATAGCATATACACGCTACCTTCTTGCCCTGTTGCACAGCGCGCAAGCAGCCAACTTTGTGATTATACGGACCCAACCGAGCTGGCTTTCATTAGCGGCGGTGGCTCAAGAGCTCACATCTGTCGCGGATGTGAGCTCTTGAGCCATTCCTGGGAGGCACCGGCAGAGTATCAGGTCGGGGTTTGGCTTCTCGGTAACGCCCGGCAGCGCCGGCCGCGAAACTATTTCGTCGAAAACTTATAGACGGTAGTCTGCGCGTACTTTTGACCCGGGCTGAGAATCACTGACGGGAACTGCGGCTTATTCGGGGAGTCCGGAAAATGCTGCGTCTCTAAGCAGAACGCATACCGCTTGTTGTAAACTTTGCCCCCCTTACCTATGACTGTAGCATCCAGGAAATTCCCCGAATAGAACTGTACCCCGGGCTGAGTCGTATAGACCTCCAGCACCCGGCCGGTCTTCGGCTCGTAGGCCCTGGCCGCCAATGACAGCTCGGCGCCCGATTTATTCAGCACCCAGTTGTGATCGTAGCCCAGGCCGAAGACCAGTTGCTCATCATTATCATTGATCCTGGCGCCGATCGGCGCCGGAGAGGTAAAGTCCATCGGCGTTCCTTTGACGCTCCTCAGCTCCCCGGTCGGGATCAGACCTTTATCAATCGGGGTAAAGCGATCCGCATTGATCATCAGCTCGTGTCCTAAAATATCCCCGTTGCCCTCGCCGGCCAGATTAAAATAGGAGTGGTTAGTCAGATTGATGACTGTCTTCTTGTCCGTCGTCGCGGAATAATCGATCTTCAGCTCATTGTTGTTAGTCAGGGTGTAGACCACCGTGACGGACAGGTTGCCCGGATAGCCTTCCTCGCCGTCTTTACTCAGGTAAGTGAGCCGGAGCCCCACGCCATCCCTGCTTCTCACCTCCCTGGCCTTCCAGACCACCTTATCAAATCCCTTGATCCCTCCGTGCAGATGATTCTCGCCGTTGTTTACCGCCAGCCTGTACTCGTGGCCGTCGAGGGTGAATCTTCCCTTCGCGATGCGGTTCGCGTAGCGACCGATGAGCGCGCCAAAATAGGAAGTACCCTTCAGGTATCCATCCAGGTTGTCATAGCCTAATACCACATCCCCCATATTCCCGTTCCGGTCGGGCACCCGGAGGGAGACCACAATGCCCCCGTAGGTCATGATCCTGGCCTCGACACCTTTGCTATTCGTTAGGGTGTAGAGTTCGACGGCCGTCCCGTCGGCGGTCCTGCCGAAAGCCTCTTTCCTGATCTGCGGTTTAGCCTCTGTACTCATACTTAAATTGCATAGTAGCACCGTTACCACACACACCTTAAGAGCAACGGTCGATAGTTTCCAATGATTCATCACGGTCTCCTTTGATTAGACGAAGCGACGTAGCGTCAAAGTTCAGTCAGTCTGTCTTGCTGTTTAAATTTTAGCTTCTTAATAGCGTAGGTGCGGCTACGTTTGCAAGGATCATTTTCCAGGATCCTAAATGCTTCTTCATAGAGGTCGGGAAGATCAGTGTGAGGTCTGGCGAGCTTTGCGCCTTGGCATGAGATCTCCGACCCACAAAGCTGTAAGAATCCGAATGCCATCCATTTCTTTGGCTAAAATTTCGACTGTCTGGCATCAGGATTGCTGGAATACTAATACCTGGATGTACCAGAAGTTTG
>CAYLJO010000461.1:0-2874 GCA_964383905.1 uncultured Blastocatellaceae bacterium | reverse complement strand
CGCCGCCGCTCCGTCTGCACCGGTGATTTGCCTTTAATGTAGGCGTCAACCGCCACCACCTCTTTCAGATTAAGACCGCGCAGGTCAGTCTCAAGCTGCGCAAGATCGCCACCGCCATTCAGAAAATCATCCAACCCTTTCCTTAGCGACTCGGGCAGTGCTACTTCCTCGCTGCTCATTTGTGCCTGCCTTTCTTCCTGGCGACTTGCCGGTGCTCTATTCGGTGTTCGGATTGACCTCTTTCTTAATCTCTTCACTCTTTGGGTTTTCAGCGCCGGGTATGAGCGAACCAGCCGGTGTTTCAGTTTGAAGCTTCTCTGACGGGCTCTGTTCAGCCGGCGGCTTCTGCCCTTCGGTTTGTGCTCTACCCTGTCCCTCGCGCGAATTCATCGTGCTCTCCTCCCCCTCCCTCCTTTACTTCTTGTTCCCTTTCTTTATACGCGCCGGCCTTGCTTCTTTCTTTAACAGCAATCCACTTGTGTACTCGTTGAATGCCGTATCAACATCCTCACCATTCACGAGATCGGTGAAGCTGATGACCGCCGCTTCATCGCCACCGAATTCATCGAAGGTGGGACGCTTCGTGCCTCAGCGCAGGCCATGCTTCTCTGCCCGCGCTCAAACCTGATTAAGCTGTCTTGGTTTTGCTGCGCTCAGTTGTCGCCCCTCCGGCGCCCGTCGCGGCCGCCATGCCCGCCTCAGACTGCTGGCCGGCTGGTGACATCCCTTGCCGACTCAGACCTTGAGCGCTTTGCCGCACCCTCAGCTGATTCAGCACATCCGTTACGCCCGAGACTGATTCCGCCATCTCCTCGGCCGTGCGCTTTGCCCACCGGCTCTCTACCGTTCCGGCGAGTGTGACCTCACCCTGATTGACGCTGACCTCAATGTCAGCAGCATCCAGATAGGCATGGTCAGTCAGCCGATCGTTAATATCTTCCTTGATTCGATCGTCCGAACGACGGTAACCGCGAGGGCCACGGCCGCGGTACTGGCTCGTCGCTCGATCACCACCATACCACCCGTAGCCCTCGCCGTAACGCCCGGAACTGCCATAACTCTGTTGGTTTTTATCCACCAGCGCGGGGTTATATCCGGACGCGCCGGTCATGCGGCCGCCCCGACGGTCGATGACAATTGCATCCTCGCTGACCTGCATGACCGCGTTCGCAGGTATTAAGAACCGCCTCGCACCTAAACCCAGAAAGCCGCCCGAAGAGACCTCGAGGAGGCGAATCTTTCTCTCCTGATCGTCAACGAACAGGTCACTGATTTCACCGACCTCATGACCCTCCCTGTCGATGACCTTCCGCCCGCGGATGTCTTCCTCAGAAGGATTAAACTCCAGATCCGAATCACTGAACCTGATCAGGATCGGATTGTTGCTGAAGCCGCCGCGCCAGGTAGAGGTCCCGGTGCCGCGCCCGTAGCTGCTCTCAAAGCGAGAGCCATAATTTGGATAATCTCGGCCCGCGCCGAAGCCTCCAGACCGCTGCCTGGAAGGCTCATTATAGGAGCCGCCATAGTCCCCTTCGCGCTCATACCGGCTGCGGTCATAGTCGTAGCGGCGTCCCGTCCGTTCCTCCTCACGATCCATGTAGCGATCGTAGCCTGGATCATTGTAACGATTTGACATCTTTTAGCTTCCTCCTTCTTTTGACTCCACTATTACTACCAACGCTGATGATCTCATCAGCACAGCACCTTTGTCAGAGATCTTGTGGCTGAGCCGTGTAGGTTAATCCTCCATCGGTTGCAACTATCTCATACGGTTACCCGGCGTGAAGTGACGGAAGGTGCTGATTTCCAGACTTACCCCGCACGGGTGTGGATGCTGTACCGGTGTATCTCGCAAGAAGAGTGCCACGGAGAGCCTGTTGATCCCTGGCGATCAAGGGATGAGTCTTCTCAATCGACACGAACAACATTCGTACACGGTGTAATCCAGGCGGTATACCAAGGTTCGATTAATCAACAGGCCGGCCCAGCGAGGGCGCTCACGCCCGAAAAGGTCGTGCTGGCCGCCAGCTGGTAGCCGAAGTAATGAGAGTGACGCAGATCGCAGATGGTATGAAGCGGCTGGCCGCCACACGACGTGGGGGCATAATCGCCCCACAAATTAGACGAGGTCAGTGCCTCAAGAAAGGTGGAAGGGTCAGTACCCGCCGTGGGGGACCGTGTACGGCTACTTCCGGCGGTGGCGCGTCAGCGGCGTGTGGCAGCGCATCAACGACCGCTTGCGCTCGCTCGTGCGCCGCGCCGAAGGGCGTGATTCGCAGCCATCGGCGGCCATCCTTGATTCGCAGAGTGTCAAGACAACAGAGCGCGGCGGCCCCGCGCGCGCGGCTTTGATGCCGGCGAGCAAGTCGCTGGCAGGAAACGACATATCCTGGTTGACGCCCTCGGCCTCGTGATGATCGCTGTCGTGCATGCGGCCAGTGTGCAGGACTACGATGGGGCGCGCCGCGTCCTGGAACAACTGCGCGCCCGCTTCCGCCGGCTGCGCTTGATCTGGGCCGATGCGATCTACGAGCGGAGAGGGCTGCCCGCATGGGTGCGTGAGTTGCGCCCGCGCCGCAAGCTGCGACTGGAAGTCGTCAGCCGTCAGCCCAGGCAGAAAGGGTTCGCGGTGTTGCCACGGCGCTGGGTAGTTGAGCGCACCTTGGCGTGGCTCGGGTTTCATCGGCGGTTGAGCAAAGATTATGAAGCGTTGCCGGAGACGAGCGAGGCGATGATTTACGTGGCAATGATTCGGCTCATGCTCGCTCGCCTCGCATGAAATATACTTCTAAAACACGCTCTAACTCATTTCAAGGATAGTGATCATCCAAACGGCTTTAAGTAGTTCTAGGGTCATTACCGTCCGGTGATTCG
>CAYLJO010000460.1:0-2878 GCA_964383905.1 uncultured Blastocatellaceae bacterium | reverse complement strand
GGACCGGCGGCAGTCCGCGATGGCGGCAGCCTTTCCCCCTGGAGTGAAAGTCTGCTCAGTTGCCACCATTTACCGCGCGTGCCGAATTTCTGAATGACCGTCCAGCGATAGCCGTGTATTACAGAACGATGGACGAACTTTGCTGCACTGCGACTGAAGAGCTGAGCCCTGTTAGAAGTTGCCTAAGTTCGCGGAAGGAACTAGCATTATCGGCAGCCTTTCAGAGGGACGCACGGATGAACGAGGCCGCCGCCGAACAAACGTTCGTGAGTGGGATATTTGGAACAGTCACGAACAAACGGGTGATATACCAAAGCGCCAGAGGATGGTTCGGCGGCGGGTCACGGGAAGACATCCCGCTCAAGCACGTGACCTCAGTCCGGCTGGACACCACTCGCCACGTCCTTGCCGGTATCTTGCTAGCCCTAATCGGGCCGATTCACATCCGCCCAAATCGAACAGATCCGACGAACCGTCAGTCGAGCACCCAAGGTCATGGTGAAAGTGACCGGCGGCGGTACCAAAACCGTCGCCGTCGCCGCGCACCTGGCGTACATCAGTCGCAACGGTAAGCTGGCAATTGAGACAGACGAGGGCGATCGTGCCGCCGGCCGGGATGCGCAGAAGGCACTCCTGAGAGACTGGCATCTCGACCTATCAGCCGGTCAATATCGCGGCCCCAGGGATGGACGTGCGACCGCTCGGGCAATAAAGCTGGTCCACAACATCGTGCTCTCGATGCCGTCCCCGACACCAGCGGACAAGGTGCTGGCGGCAGCGCGGAAGTTCGCGCGCGAGAAGTTCGCACTCCAGCACCGGTACGCGATGGCGCTGCACACCGACCAGCAGCACGCTCACGTCCATATGGTCGTCAAAGCCGAAAGCGAGGAGGGCCGGCGACTGCACATAGATAAGGCGGTGCTGCGCGCATGGCGCGAGGATTTTGCGCGGCTCATGAGAGAGCAGGGAATCGCCGCCAACGCCACGCCCCGCGTGATACGTGGGCGTAACAAGGGAAAGACCCGCGATGCGATTTACCGCGCGCGGCAGCGCGGCGCATCGAACGTCGTCCGCGAACGCGTAACCGACATCGCAAAACAACTCATACTGACTGGCTCGTTTCACGATCCGGCGCGAGCGAAGCTTCTCAAAACCCGCAAGTCCGTCGTTAATGGCTGGCTTGATATTGCTGATGCCTTAGATCTCCAAAGCGAGGCTACCCTGGCCGGCGATGTGCGTCGTTTCGCGCGCCACCTTCCGCCGGTACTAACCGATCAGGGGAGGCTCGCGGAAAAGTTCGTCCAACATCTGCGAGCAGGCGGGCAAGAACCAAAGCCGCACCGCAATCAGGTCGAGGAACGAACCCGTTGAGAGCACAATGCAAAGATCGGAGATGTTTGCTGCGGTATTCTAGGTACATGCTGGTATTTATCGATGAGAGCGGATGCCCTGGATTCAAGTTCACACGAGGGTCCGACCCTGTGTTCGGGATTGGAATGGTCATTATTGCTAATTCCGAGGCAGCCCTGAGCACAGAGAACACGATCCGCGCGTTGCGTACAAAGTTAGGACACAAGGCGGAGTTCAAGTTCAGTAAATCGAGCCGCGCTCTGCGTGACGGCTTCTTTAGGGGAATAGCGAGCTGTCCGTTCACAGTGCGCGCGCTAATCGTGCGGAAGGACGCGCTGCACAGCCAGTTACTTCGTGGAGATACGGATAGTTTCTACAACTATTTCGTGAGGATGCTTATGACTCACGACGACGGCGCGTTGAGTTCTGCCCGCGTGCGCATTGATGGGAGCGGCAGCCGAGACTTCGAGCGGAGCTTGGGGAAATATCTTCGGCAACAATTGGGAAAGCGCATCAAGGACGTAAAGATGTCGGATTCCGCTCGCGACCCTTTGATGCAACTCGCGGACATGTGCATCGGAGCGATCACTCGAGCGGAACGCGAACGCAATGAGCCCGGGCGCTGGAAAGACATGCTCCAGCCGCGCATCGGGGACATCTGGCGTTTCGGCTAAGCATCTGCGTGCCCGCAGAAAGAAAAAGCCCCGCGCATGGCGGGGCCTTTGCGACCCTTTGCCCTAGCCGTGGGTCTCCACGGCAAGCACTCCATACGGAGCCGGTTCGGAACGAAGGGGCGACTTGTCGGTAGCTAGTATTGCGCTGGCTGTCTAAGAGTCAACCTCCAGTAGCACTTTCCTAATAAATTCAGTGATTTGTGAGGTCAAAAATCGGCGAAAGTCACCTATCAAGTGCACGGCAAAGGCTCACTTTTCACGTAGGCGTCCGTCACGTCGTCGGCCCAGGCTAGGGTGGTATCCTGTCGCGGGTCTTCGTTTTGCGTGCGTCGATGCGCAGCATATCGGCAAACAAGCCCCGCGACCGCGGCACCGGCCGACCCAGTAAGACAGTTGAGGGACCAGCTCGTGAAGAACGTGGGATACCCCCTAAGCGCACCTCGGGCCATGCTGCTCGGTCTGGCCTTCGGCATGTTCCCCATCCTGCGATAGCCTGCAGGGACAGAGTCTTCTCCGGCTTCTTTCCAGTGGACGAACTGGTGGCGTACGAGAACGTGTACGTGGTCCACGTGCGCAAGGTGAATTTAAGGCGCCCGACAAGCGAGACCTGGCACACACATCCCTTTACGTTTGAGGCCACAATCCTGAAAACCTTCAAAGGGCTCAAAAAGCCGGGAGATGTTATTACGGGGAGCACCACTTCCGGCGATGAGGCCACAGCCGGTAGGTCAGGAAACGCCGGAATTTGTAGGGTTTTCGTGCACTGATAAGGACTTCGACGCAATTGCTTAGAAGTCCAAAGTCTGCCCGGAGCCGGACTCGAACCGGCACGGGGTTGCCCCCGAGGGATTTTC
>CAYLJO010000459.1:0-2892 GCA_964383905.1 uncultured Blastocatellaceae bacterium | reverse complement strand
GTGTCCTTGCCGCAACGCGGCGTGCCTTTGACTGCGCAAGTATGATAGGGGCTTCCACTCTTCACTGACTCGGCGTAGAATCTCTCCCGCCTATGGCCCAGCATGATGACCCTACTTCCACTGACCACACAGAGATTGAAGCGCTCATCGCGCGCCTCGAAGCCGGTACGCTGAGCGAGACTGATGCCCGCTTGATCTCTCGCCTCCTGCGCTTGCTCCTCAAGCTCATCAACCTCGTCGAACAGAAAAACAGTTCGATTAAGCGTCTCAAGCGGCTCCTCTTCGGACCAGGCTCAGATACGAGGTCGCCAGCCGCTTCACCTCCTGAAGCAAAGAAGCAGGCTGCCTCTGCTGAACCCATCTCTCCCTCAACAAGCACGAAGGAGTCGGCTGACTCCACCGTGCCGCCCAAGCGCAAGGGTCACGGGCGGTTAAGCCCCGCGGCTTACACTGGCGCTCCGGTCATCCAGTGTCAAGACCCGACATTGAGGGTTGGTGATCTGTGCCCGGACACCTTATGCACGGGTCATCTGTATGACACGCATGCCCCAGCCATCTTGATCCGGCTCACCGGGCAGCCGCTCGTCGGCGCGACCCGCTATGAGCAAGAAGTGTTGCGGTGCTCGGCCTGCCAGACGCGCTTTACCGCCCCCCTGCCCGAAGGTGTGCCGTCTGAAAAGTATGATGCCACGGCTTCGGTCGCCATCGCGCTAGCCAAATACCAGGCCGGATTGCCCTTTCATCGGCTCGCGCGAGTGCAAGCGAGTTTCGGTGTGCCGCTGCCGGAATCGGTTCAGTTTGCCCGTTGTGAGGCAGTAGCAGACGCAGTCTTGCCAGTCTTCTTACACCTGCGCCGATTGGCGGCGCAAGCCGAACTTCTGCATGCGGATGATACGAGGGTCAAGATCCTTGAGTGTCTGAAGGAGAATAAGCAGCTCGCGGAAGGCGAGCGGCGCGGGCTGCAAACGACGGGGATTGTCGCCCGTGTGGAGGGTCGTCAGATCGTGCTGTATCAGAGCGGGCGGCGTCACGCCGGGGAGAACATTGATGAGTTGTTACGAGCGCGGGCCGAGAATCTTCCTCCACCGAAGCAGATGGGCGATGCGCTCTCCTCTAATTGGAGTCGTGAGTTCGAGACGATTATCTGTAAATGTCTGGCGCATGCCAGGCGACAGTTCGTCGAGATCGAGACGGCCTTCCCAGTTGAATGTGGGCGGGTGCTGAATGACTTGGCGGCTGTCTATCGCTTTGATGCGGAGACACGAGCGATGAGCGATGAAGAGCGTCTGCTCTATCACCAGCGACACAGTGGGCCAGTCTTGACCACCCTTAGAGCCTGGATCACGGAGCGGATCGAGAATCGACAAGTCGAGCCGAACAACAGCCTGGGTGGCGCCTTCGCGTACCTGCTCAAGCATTGGGACGGTCTGACCAGAGTTCTGGAAGTGGCCGGAGCGCCACTGGATAACAACGTGGTCGAACGCGCCTTGAAGCTTGTTGTGCTCCATCGCAAGAATGCGTTGTTTTTCCGCACTGAGCACGGAGCAGCCATCGGCGATCTCCTGTTCAGTCTGATCGAGACCTGCCAGCAGAATGGGGTGAGCGCGTGGGACTACTTGGTCAGCCTTGTGCGCCATGCGCGTGCCGTGAGAGGCGACCCATCCAGGTGGCTGCCGTGGAACTACATGCCGGAGGAAGTGAAGAGACGAGTGGCCTGAAGGAGCGAGCGCGCTCAAGCGAGCTTGCGCCATTGCGGGGCAAAGCGGGCGAGTTCGGGGTGACCATGATAAAGGAGTACGGAAAGCTGTTGGGCAGCCAAAGGATGGAGCGGATCGGTGTTTGATTCGGGCCACCAACGCAAGCGACCCTGTGAGAACCGGCGGAGGAACAACCAGTAACCTGAACCGTCATAGACGAGCATTTTCAGTGCCGTACCTCGCCGGTTGCGGAAGACGAAGAGAGAGCCGGAGAGCGGGTCTTGGGCAAGGCGCTCTTTGCAGACGGCGGCCAAGGTATCGATCCCTTTGCGGAAATCGACGGGCTCGACGGCGAGTAAGATCTTGAGTTGCGGGACGAGTTGGATCATCGTTTAGGCACGCAGGAATAAGGAGTAGAGGGCTTGGACCTGCGCCCACTCGGATGAGGGCAGCGAGAGAGTGAGGCGGTTTCCATCGGCGCGTTCGATCTGCAGGCGCCAGGCCGCTTCCGTGGTGGGGCGCGGCCGACGCGGATCGGGTGTCAGGGTCGCGGCGGTCGCGGGGCTGAGATCGGAGGCCAGCGCCTCAAGAAAATGGGGCTGCGGCGCTGAGTTGGGCATGAGCGGCGGGTGAGAGGCCAGGCGGCGTTTGCGAAGTTCGGCCGGGTCAAGGCGGAGCGCACGTGCGACGCGGGTGATGGGATGATGATCGAGCAAGGAGATAGCTCTGTCCCAGAGATCCTCTGGGATGCGAGTCCGGCGCTGGCGCTTGGCTCTCCAGCGTTCGAAAGAGTGGCGCGTCCGAGTGAGATCATCATTGGCAGTGGGCATGGGTAAGTCCTCCACAACAGTATCGATGAAACTAACGATAAACGGCCCTACAGGGCCGCGTCACGCCAGTCTGCCGAAAAGGATTTGGCTGAGGTCAAGCGTTATTCCCAAGAGACCACGTTTGCTCAACCGAGTCATGCATGAGGGATCGGTGCAACGGGAAAGGGTCATCACTGCATGAGAATCAGAATTAAGGCGCCGACGGCCAAGCAACTCATTAAAGAGATGGAAGCCGAGCTGCCGCTGCCGGTCTACGCCACGCCGGAAGTGAGCCGCGCCTTGCGGGAGCAGGGTAAGGAGGTGCGAGCGGAGGAGGAACTGCAAGTCACCTCAGTGTTTGACTCCGGCGAGATGGGCGGCATCGT
>CAYLJO010000458.1:0-2893 GCA_964383905.1 uncultured Blastocatellaceae bacterium | reverse complement strand
CGGCTTCACGTCAACGACTGGCTGATCTCTGTCAACGGACATGACCTCGCGCCGCCTCTTCCGCGAGGAAGTTGCGACCGGCGGCGGGGCTTACGCCCAGCAAAGGGAAGAATCCCGCGGTGACGCGCATCGCGGTGACGCGGCGCGCCTCGCCCATGCCGTTCAGCGTGAAGTCCCAGTCTCTGTAAGCCGCCATCTCCTCGAACGAGCGCGTCTGTGCGCGCCAGTCCTTGTAGTTGGGGAACGAGCTGAAGCCCTCCTGTCGCTCGCTTGCGCTCGTTGACCACATGGCCACGAGGCGATCCGGCTCGGCGTAAGGCAGCGGCCTGAGCAGCACGCCGTTGACGACCGAGAAGATGGCCGTACACGCGCCGATGCCTAAGGCCAAGGTCAGCACGGCGACCGCGGTGAAGCCGGGCTTCTTCAACAGCATTCTTATGCCATAGCGTATGTCCTGCAACAGTGTTCTCATTACCTTGCCTCTACCTACGCGTTTTGATCCGGTCAGAGTGTTACCACAGGGCTTATAGATACCTGGCAGTAGGCAAGCCCTATTCCACCAGAGTTCATCTGGTCTAAACGATTGAACTAAGCTGGTCAAAGAAGAGTTCACAGGCCCAGTTATGACTTACGGTGCGCGCTTCTGGGATTAAGTTTTCCCAAAATCGGAACGCGAGATGTCTGGAAGGGAGATTAACTTTAGATTCTTTTCAATAAGTGCTCCGTCGCCTGCTCATTCACTTTCATAATGACGAAAGTCAGGTCATCATATAGAGGCGCGCCAGCGCTCCAAGCGGCGACTCGACCCATGAGGACACGGCGAGCGATTTGCGCATATCCCGAAGTGTGGCGTGCGTCGCAATCTGGAAAACAAGTTAATTGGGAACTTCAGCAATTTTCATCTATGGCTGCGTACCGGCGACCTGTCTGTCGAACGCGCCGAAGGCTTGTCACAGCGTCTATTTCTTCCGCGCCCCTCCCTCGACATACACCTGAAACTTTTCCGGTGCGGCGGGAGGAGCAATCTCGAATTTAATGCTTAAATCATCGTCCTTTGTTTTCCCATAAGTCAGCCGGAAACAGGGTTGCGATGCGATGGGATCACTCGCAGCTTCCCTTTTGTTACCCCGTCAGAACCATATTGAAAATACATGATGCATGAGCGATGCCGTTGAGAGATACTGCCGCCCTGGGCGTGTCGGGGACGACGCAGCGCGCGAGGTGAGGATGAGGGCCCCGTTTCGGCGTTCGCCCATAGGTGACACCGCTCGATCTGTAGCACAATAATGGCTTGCTTCTGAATCAATACACAATCGGAGGAGAAGCTGGCGTGAGGCAAATGTCGAATTTCTGGACGAAGCGGGCTTTCGCGGAGTTAACCTATTCTCGTTTGCTGGTCGCCGGGCTTGCGCTCGTCGCTGCGCTTGCGTCGCCGGCGCGGGCGCAGGACGACCGGATGACGCCCATCGCCACGCCTTCGCAGCCCGATGCGATCGAACTCGGGACCGGTCCGCTGCCCGGTGCGAAGAACCCGGAGTCCTGGCACAGCCAGTACGGCAGCCGGTTTGCGCGCAACGTAACGGTTGCGACGCTGACACCCTTTCTGCCGGACCCCACCAAGGCAAGCGGCGCCGCCGTCGTCGTCGCGCCCGGCGGCGGCTTCCGCACCTTGTCCATGGAGAATGAAGGCTGGAACGTCGCCCGCGCGCTGGCGGAAAGGGGCGTCGCCGCCTTCGTCCTCAAATATCGCTTAAACCAGACCCCGGCCGACATGCCGGGGTTCGAGCGGTCTATGCGAGAGATGTTTTCGGCGACAGCGCGGCCGCCGCGCCCAGACCCCGGGAGGGCGATGGCCGGCCTCGCCCCGCAGATCGCCGACGCCCGCGCGGCGTTCGCACTGATCCGGAAGCGTTCCGCCGAGTGGCACGTTGACCCCCGGCGGATCGGCATGGTCGGCTTTTCCGCCGGCGCGATGCTGACGATGGCGACCACGCTCGCGGGTGGGGATGCGAAGCCAGCCTTCATCGGCATCATCTACGGCCCTCTCGCGCCGGTCACCGTGCCGGCTGACGCCCCGCCGCTGTTCGTCGCCCTTGCCGCCGACGATCCTTTCTTCGCCAACGGCGGCTATGGGCTCATCGATAGCTGGAAGGCGGCGAAGCGCCCCGTCGAATTCCATCTTTATGAACAGGGCGGCCACGGCTTCGGTATGTACCAGAAGGAGACGACGAGCACCGGCTGGTTCGACGCCTTTGTGCGCTGGATCGGGATGCACGGCATGCTGAAGCCGGCGGCGTCAGGAGGAGGAGGCGGCGCGAACTAGGCTGCTACGCGATTTTGCTGCTCGCTCGGGCCCGCGGATGCCGACGCGGCATCCGCGCGTTCGCCAGCGAAGTTGAACGAGTGGCTGCGCTCAGCCACGCGGAGCAAATTGAAAGAGTTCATCAGCTCCGCCCGAGGACTGAGCGAAGACTATGAAGCAGTGAAGAACGCTCTGCGGCATGGTGTAAAAGATTCTTATCACTGGATTCCCACGTGATTCGAGTCCGGTCAAGCCATTGCCAAGTGTGGGTTATGCCTTTACGCTACACCGGTTCGTTTAACTCACTCCGCCATTCTATACTTCTTACTTAGGACGAGCTTTCGATTTGCAGACCGGACACGGCGATACCTCCTGTGAGGAGTCGGGCGCGGGCGATGCCACACCTGGCGGCACGAGCCAGAGCTGGACCGTCAGCGCCGCACGGCACCCGCCGTCCACCGTCGTAATACGTGCGGCGTCGATGCCGCGCGTAGTGACGAGGTAGTTCTTGGCACGGTCCGCACGGGCCTGGCCTTCGCCATTGCACGCGCCGTAGGCAAGGATCTCACCCGTCGCGGTAGGATTGTTCTG
>CAYLJO010000457.1:0-2899 GCA_964383905.1 uncultured Blastocatellaceae bacterium | reverse complement strand
GAACGAAGGGGTGCAGTACACCACAACGATCGGCGGCTTCAGTCTGCTGACCCGCACCTCGGCGTCTTATCAGGGCTTCTTCTTCATCGGCCTCAAGCCGTGGGGCGAGCGCCGGTCGAAGCAGCTTGAGGCGCAGGCCATTATTAACTCGCTGAATCGGGAACTCGCCAGGCAGGTGCCGGAGGCGGTCGCGTTCGCTTTCGGCCCTCCCGCGATACCGGGCCTCGGCAACGCGGGCGGGTTCTCCATTTGGTTGCAGGATCGCAGCGGCGGGTCGGTCGAATTCCTCGACCAGAACTTACAGAAGTTCCTCGCCGCCGCGCGCAAGCGGCCTGAGCTTGTGGGAGTCATGTCGCAGTTCAACGGCTCGGTGCCGCAAATCTACGTGGATGTGGATCGCGACAAAGTGTTGAAGCAGGGAGTCGCCGTGGGCGACGTGTACCAGACGCTGCAGGCTTACTTAGGCGGCCTCTACCTGAACCAGTTCAACCGCTTCGGCAGGCAGTGGAGAGTCTTTCTGCAATCGGAAGGCGAAGAGCGCCGAAGCGCCGATGACATAAAAAACTATTACGTGCGGAATAATGACGGCGACATGGTGCCGCTCTCGGCGCTGACATCTATCCGCACCATCAACGGGCCAGAATACACGAACCGCTTCAACCTCTACCGCGCCGCGCAGGTGATCGGGAGCGCCGCGCCCGGCTACAGTTCCGGGCAGGCGATGACTGCGCTCGAAGAGGTGGCTAAAGAAACGCTGCCGCCGGAGATCGGTTACGACTGGGCCGACCTCTCTTATCAGGAGAAGAAGGCTTCGGGGAACGCTTTGACCTCGTTCGCGCTGTCAATGGTCTTCGTCTTTCTGATCCTGGCGGCGCTCTACGAGAGTTGGTCTCTGCCCGTCGCGGTCTTGCTGACCGTGCCGATTGCGGTGCTCGGCGCGTTCGCCGGCCTGTGGCTGCGCGACTTCGACCTGGACGTGTACAGCCAGATCGGTCTGATCGTGCTGATCGGACTGGCGGCCAAGAACGCGATCCTCATCGTCGAATTCTCCAAGCTCGAATACGAGAAGGGGCGCGGCCTGATGGAGGCGGCGCTTGAAGGAGCGCGGCTGCGCCGGCGCCCACTGTTTATGACTTCGTTCGCGTTCATCCTCGGCTGTCTGCCGCTGTGGTTCGCAGCCGGGTCGGGGGCGGCGGCGCGACAGGTTTTAGGCACGGTGGTGATCATGGGGATGCTGGCCGACACGCTGCTGGCGAGCTTCCTCATCCCCGTGGGCTTCTATCTGGTCGAGCGGTTCGCGGCGAGGATAGGCAAGGGGCACGCGCCGGAAGTCGGTGCACCGACGCCGGAGCCTGCGGCGGGAGACTGAAGGAAATGTTTGCTAAGCGATTGATAGCTGCTGTGATGGTCGTTAGTTTGCTTGCGGGGAGCGCATTCGCGCAGAAGAAGTACGTGCGTCCGCCGACGGATGCGCCCGACACGTTGCGCGGCGCGGGCGCGACCACACCGACCGACCAGACTTCCATCGGCGACCTGAAGTGGTTCGAGGTCTTCAAAGACCCGGAGCTTCAGAAACTCGTCCGCACGGCGCTCCGGCAGAACTACGACCTCCGCAAGGCGATCGCCAACGTCAACGCCGCTCGTGCGAACGCCGGCCTCGTGCGCTCGAACCAGTTCCCGCAGTTCGACGTAGGCGCAGACCTGACTACCACCCGCACCTCCGCCAACACCGGCGCGGGCCGCAGCTCCAAGCGCTCCTTCGGCGAGGTGTTCCTGAGTCTTCTCAGTTTTGAAATAGATGTCTGGGGCCGTTTACGCCAGCAGACGAAGGCCGCGCGCGCCGAGTTGCGGGCCTCCGAGTGGGATCGCAGGAAGGTGATGACCACCGTCGTCAGCGACGTGGCCACGGCCTACTTCAACCTGCTCGCCATCGACATGGAACTCGACATCGAGAAGCGAACGCTGGACGCCCGGCGGGAGTCGCTTCGGATCACGAGGCTGCGGCAGCAGGGCGGCCTCGCCACGATGCTCGACGTGCGGCAGGCCGAGGAGTTGGTTTACGAGGCCTCGCAGACCATCCCCGACACCGAGCGGCAGATCGAGCAGACCGAGAACCAGATCAGCCTGCTGCTCGGCAACAACCCAGGCCCTATACCGCGGGGCACTCCGTTAACAGGGCAATATGAGTTGCCGTCTGTTCCGCCGGGCCTGCCTTCGTCTCTGCTCGAGCGCCGCCCCGACGTCCGGGCGGCGGAACAACTCCTGATCGCCGACAACGCGCTGGTCTATGCCACGAAGGCCAGCTACTTCCCACGCATCACCCTCACAGGCGACGCGGGCTTCCAGAGCGACGCGCTCTCCAGCCTGTTCAAAGGCCCGAGCGGCATCTGGAGTCTCGTGCCTCAGGTCACCGCGCCGGTCTTCACCGCCGGTCGCCGCAAGGCGGACGTGAACTTTCAGCGGGCGCAGCGGGAGTTCGCGCTGGCGCAGTACCAGCAGACGATCCGCACCGCCTTTCAGGACGTGTCGAACGCGCTGGTTCAGTACCGGCGGGTGAGGGAAATTCGGGCGCAACAGGAACTGGACGTGGCCGCGCTGCGCGACGCCTCGCGCCTCGCGCACCTGAGGTTCGAGGGCGGTGTGGACACGCTGCTGAACGCGCTGGTCGCAGACCAGGCGCTCTTCAGTGCGGAACTGAGCCTGGCGCAGACGAGGCGGAACGAGTTGTTGTCGCTCGTCCAGCTCTACAAGGCTCTGGGCGGCGGTTGGCAGCAGTAAGAAGTGGGGAGTGAAGAATGTCTTCAGAAAGAGGTCACGGCCGTTCGCGCCGAAGATTCGAAATTAAATGTTCCGCAGCTGACCCTTTCAGGTTCTGCGCGAAGGCGTGCGAGAGCAGTTG
>CAYLJO010000456.1:0-2899 GCA_964383905.1 uncultured Blastocatellaceae bacterium | reverse complement strand
TGGCTAACCTTCTAGTAGTCGAGGATGACACACTGATCCGCAACGGGTTTCAAAATATCCTCGGCGGCGAGCATCACTGTCACATGGCCGAAACTGCCGAAGAGGGCCTCTCCTGCCTCGATAAATTCGAGTACGACGTGATATTGGTGGACATCTCGCTGCCCGGGATGAGCGGGTTGGAGCTCTTCGGCCTGGCCCGGCAGCGCCACCCTGACTTGCCCGTGATCATCATCTCAGCCATTAACGATCAACACCAGATTCAGGGGCTGATGAAGATGGGGGCCTTCGATTATGTGGTGAAGCCGTTCGAGGCGGAAGAGCTCCGGCGGAGCCTGGAGGGTGCGATCAAGTATCGCCAGATGTTGAGAGACACAAGAGAGCGTTGATGGTCTCACGCTCTCGTGGGCCGCGCGTCCGATATTAAATTGAGATCAGCCCCTAATCTCACTTAGCCACTCAGCGATGCGCCCGCCCATGCGCAAAGTGTCTCTCCGCTCCTGCTCGGTCATCACCCTCCAGTATGAGTCAAAACCAGGATAATCGCCCTGCTCAACAAGGTAGCGCCAAAGAATTCGTCCATCTTCTTGCAGACGGAACTCCATCCCTGGCATCGAAGCCTTTTCCCTCAATAGTAAGAGTCTTTAATTCGTTGAATGTTTCCTTTGACATAATGATCTGGCCCCGGGCGGGATAGCTTGTAGCAGGAATTCAGGGCGGGGAACTACCAAGCCTGCTGAGCCCGTCGATCAGCGCATTGAGCCGCCGGTCCGTGCCGGCCTGCGCACTGGTCAATTCGCCCACCTGCCCGGCCAGCGAATCAACCTTCTGCGTCAGTGCGGCAATGGCCGCTTCCGTCTTGATCTGCGCCTCAGCCAATGCCGCAATCTTCGCCTCGGAGTTAGCTTGTGCTGCGCCGATCTCATTGATCCACGCTTCATGGTTGGCCTGTGCTTCGCCCAGTTCGTTGATCCACTTCTCGTGATCGTCCATCCGCTCGTCAGCATTGCGCGCCAGTTCGATGAGCTTGGTAGTGTTCTCCTCGGACTTGGCCGCCAGCTCGGAGAGCGAGCTGAAGCTGTTCTCGAGACGCAACAATCTTTCCTCAGTGGTCATCTATTGCTGCCTTTCCAAAGACAGACCGCTGGCGCGGTCAAGGTTGATAGCCACGCAAGGCCACAAAAAATAGTTTCAGTGTGTGGCGGCTGACCGCCCTCGCTCCTTCCACTCTGTTTCTACCTTCGCAAGTCGCCTTAAAAGATCATCTATCAGTTTTATTTCGGCATACCCTTCATCTGTTTGGTGTGCCGAGCCACGTAATGCTTGGAGTTCATCCCTCCAACTCGGAATAATCACATCGTACTGAGTGGATGGTAGTAGACCTTCCTCCAGCCGTTCTATATCTTGCTTAAGCGAGATAATCATCCCTTTTCTGTTCACTTCCTGCCGCCTTTCATCCGGTTGGCGTTCTGTCGACCCCTCTTGGCCTGCCGGCACGCCTTGCACCGCTTCGGCTCCTCATACCCTTGGTCGCGGAAGTGGGCTTGATCGTCAGCGCTCAACACGAATGTGCTGCCACATTCAACGCAGGTCAGTCGCTTGTCTTGAAGCTCGGTCACTGTTTGCCGCCTTTCTTTACTCTTCACTTTCCGAAAGCTCAGGGTGCCACTCGTAGAGCGTGTGACAGGCGACGCACGTCAGATGGACGGAGCTGCTGATGATCACCGCGCCGACGGTCAACTCCCGGCCGTTCGTTGTCCCTTGAGCCACCTGACAGTGCGGGCAGCAAAAGACTGCATCGGAACAGGCCGACCTATCCGGGTCTTCCGGCTGGTGCGGCGCTTGATCTTCGTCGCTCATCTCTTACCGCCTCTCCTGTTAGAAGCGAAGCGCTCTTTCTTCGCTTTCAGGCACGTCTTACACCGCCTGGGCTCATTCGTGAAACCTTTCTCGGCGAAGAAAGCCTGTTCGTCGGCACTCCAAAGGAACTTGCCGCCGCAGTCCACGCATGTTAGTTGCTTGTCTTGACGCTCGCTCATCGCTTGCCGCCTTCTCCAGCTAGGAACTGCTCTCAGGCTTGGGCCATCCCAATACTTCTGTCGCCGCTCGCTCAAGGATGGGGCGCCCGACCTCTTCGATTTTCACCTCGCGCAATTGCCAGTCGTCCTTCGCCTCATACCTTTGCGCGCCGATCAACCCGGCCTTGCGCTCCGCCTCTCGCTCTGAGACGGCAAAAACGAGCCCGCTGTGGTAGCCGTTGTTGGGGCGCTCAATGTCTCTCGTATAGTGGAGGCTGAATAGATAGAGCCTTTCGAGACTCACTGCTTGCCGCCTTTCTCGTGCGTCGCACTCAGTTCAGCGCGCCTACTACATCAAGTTAATATCCATCCTCTTTCGCAATCCGCGCGGCCGCGCCTCGATTCGGCATCCGTTCGACGGCACGACGTAAGGCATCATTCTCATAGATCGGTAGTCCATCTTTTCTAACCTCTATTAATGCCCACGGCCTCATGCGGTGAACGTCCCAGGCGGCGGCCAACGCCTCGCCGACGGTATCAAGATCTACGTACGCCGGCGGATGAATTTTATCCCTGGTCGTGTGATACGTTAATCTGACTTTGCCCATGCATTCATCTCCCTACTCCCTGCCGCCTTCCCTACGCTCCAAGATTCCCATTAAGTGGTCATTCGCCCGCTCAATCTCAGAAATCATCATCTCTCGGTCTTTCTGTTTGTATTCGGACGGATAATCCGGATCCGTTTGAAGCCGGTCTAATGACTGCTGCATTTCACTAACATATTCAATCATCGTATTAATGATTGCTTGTTCTGTCGCAGTTCTCACTGCTTCCCGCCTCTCGCGCGGTAAATCAAATCGGCCAGCGCCGATGCTTGTTCAGCC
>CAYLJO010000455.1:0-2955 GCA_964383905.1 uncultured Blastocatellaceae bacterium | reverse complement strand
CGCGCAGTTTGACGACGCGGAGGCGGCGGCGCTCCGCCCCGTACTCCAGCGCCAGATGCTCGAGCTCGACGACGCCGTGCGCGATGCTCTGAACCTGGAGGTCGCCGACCGTCGAGGTGCGATCATCCAGCAACAGCACGGTGCACTGTCGCCCGGCGAAATATTGCTTGAGCGCGAGGATTTGTCGGCGGTAGCGCAAGGGATCACGGGCCAGGAGCCGCATTTCCGAAAGCGAGTCGAAGACGACGCGGCGGGGCTGAGTGCGCTCGACCACTTCGAGCACCGCGTTTGTCGTTTCGCCCAGCTCCACCTCCCACGGGTGAAAGACGGTGTACTGTGATTCCGTCTTCAGGCTCTCCTCGTCAGGAACCAGTTCGTAGATATTAACCTGGTCGAGCGACCAACCGTGCGACGCGGCGACGGAGCAGAGTTCCTCTTTGGTCTCGGAGAGCGTGACGTACAAAACCGGCTCCCCTTGCGCCGCGCCTTCGAGCAGGAATTTTAGCGCGAGCGTGGTCTTCCCGGTGCCGGGATCGCCCTCCAACAAGTAGAGGCGGTTGGCCGGAAAGCCGCCATGCAAAACGCTATCAAACCCCTCATCCCCGGTCCCCAATCTGGCCTGCGTCGGCGCGGCGCTTGTTGAGTCAGTCGGGGGATTATTTTTGTTCATGTTTTATCCTTTGAGCATGTGGGCTTTTCGTCAAAATCATTTTACTCGGCTTTGTCCAAAAGCCGCAAAATGTATTCTTGGACGCCCCGGCCGGCGTCGCAGTCCAGCGAGCCGTCGTCGTTCCGAAGCTCCTCGAAAAAGACTTTTTTGATGTGGCCGCTCTCGATGTGGGGGCGATGTACCTTGTACATCTGCCTCTTCACATGGTCGTAGTCGAAATATCGGGTCTGCGGGGCGTATCTGCAGTATTCCGAGTAAAGGAGCTTCGCGTGCGGGTGGTGGTATTTGATGGCCGCGTACATCTGGAGGCTCAGAAGCTCGTAGAATCGCTGCGGCGCTGGGGGGTAATTCCTGCAGGTAATCGTAATCCAAGGGGCGGGTCTGGGCGCTGTTAAGAATCTGCGCGTAGATGTTATTGAGCACGAGATAGACTGAATCCGCCTTCGTGCCGCCGGGCATCGCCTCGCCTGTGCAGACGACGCTGTAGCGGTTGAAATCGGCCTCAACCGTGCGCTCGGTTCCGTCAGTCTGTTTGTAGCTGATCCTCGCTCTGCCGGCAGACCTCCGCCAAGCTGGCCGACGATTCCACGCACCGGCCGAGCCGAGACGGAAGCATGCTCATTAAAGAGAACCCCCGCCGTCGGCCGCCCTGATTGTCCTACTAAGACGGTAGGATAACATCCGCCGTCTGTACGCTACCGAACAATGCCCACGCACCATGGTCAACAGTCGCCATCAGCGCGGCCTGATGGATAGTGAGTCTGCCCGGAAAAGCAGAACCGCCGTCGGCCCCACACTGCGCCCTCTTAGTACGCCTTCAATAAGAGCTGCACCGCGCTTAAGGCTTGCGAGATCCGGTTACTCCCCGTTTTAACCTCGGCATGATAGCCTTCCTCATGAGCCGGAAGGGTGCTCGAATAGATGAGGGAATCGCCGCTCGACACTCTGATCTGAAGAGGAACGTTAGATACCAAATTGATCAATGCGATCTCATATCCCAAGAAAGAGATCGCATTGATTTAATATTGAGCAGCCTTCCTTTGAGTGCTTTGGTGCAGCAATTGTTCGATCAGATCCTCCAGCCGCTCGAAATCGATGGGCTTGGTAATGTATCCGTCACAACCCGCCTCCGACGCTTCCGCCCGATAGTCCTCGCCGTCGAAAGCGGTTAAAGCGATGATCGGTATCCGGCGAAACCCTTCGCCCGCCCGTAGATAGTAGGCGATGCTAATGCCATCGACTTCCGGCAACTCGATATCCATCAGCACCAGGTCGGGCAATTCACGCATGGCAACATCCAAGGCTTCCCGGCCGTTAACCGCTTCCACCACCAGATAGCCCTTCATCTCCAGAAGGGTTCTCACCATGCTGCGGATATCATCCGCATCTTCAACCAGCATGATGACCGGACTGTCCCTCGCGATTTCGCCCATACCTTTGTGCACCCGGTCAGCGCCTGACCCCGTCGTCAGATTAAGGGCCCTCGGCTGTAACGCCATCCTGCAGAAGCGACAGAATCTCATCGCCCCGGGAGTCTCGCCTCCACAACTCGGGCAGAACATCTCGCCTCCGACAGGTTACGCCCGGCTTCATTCCCCTCATATATTACAGCGGAAGAAGGCGCTCGAACAGTGGGCGCCCTGATTAATCCTAGGCGGGTGTTGGGTCTCAGCCAGTCGGGTCAGTACTTTTCCGTCCACCTCGGCGGAGTCAGTGATGGACATCGAAGGGCGCGAAGTTCATCGGTTTGAGCGGGCGCGCCGCCCATACGGGGCCGGCGCCTGGCGCAGCACCCGGTATAGGGAATAAGAAGCGGCCCATATCAAGAACTGCCGGCTGTAGGCGATGGCACGATAGCTCTCGGCGAAGACGTTGATCTGGTCGTGCCAATAGGAACCGTCGGAGAGGGAGCCGACGAGCGCCACACAGATGATCCACCGGCGCATTCGAGGCAGATAACTCTCCCCGCATTCATGACCTAACATCCTGAGACCTTAACTGAGGGAGCCATGATACAAGCTTAGGTCGTATCCGTGAATCTACCCGGAAAGCGACCGCCTTCTTAGTGCCAACTCTCTACCGTAGAATGGGGCGCGCAATTAAACCGGCGCGCCGGAAAGACCTCAGGCCGGCAGCGAGTACGCCGCCGGTGTGCCCCTCTACCACCGTCGTGATCATCGCCTCTTCGGCTCCGGCCTCTACCACCCCTTCTTATTCCGCCCTTGCTCCGCTCAACCGAGCGTCAGCAGGTATTCGGTGTAGAGGCGGCGCTCCCCCTCGCCCAT
>CAYLJO010000454.1:0-2963 GCA_964383905.1 uncultured Blastocatellaceae bacterium | reverse complement strand
GTAAGCGTGCGGCGCAGGCCCATGGCGGGGCTCTCGCGCGAGGCAGAAGATGCCCTCGTCATATCGAACACACCGCAAGGTACAGGCGAAGCAGATGGACGGGGCAGCTGGGAGAGACGAGGTTGAGCCGGTTCGGGAGTCTGTAATCCGGCGGCGGCGAAAGTGGTCGGATCGGGAGAAAGCGCGGATCGTGCGCGAGGCGCAGCGACCCGGAGCGATCCTGCAGGAGGTTGCTCAGCGTCATGGGTTGCATCCGAGCCTGCTGACCCGGTGGCGAGCGCAGCATCGAACGGTGGTGAAGAAGGCGCCCCTGCGGCAGGCCCGGTTGCTACCAGTCCGAGTCGAACCCCAAACACGATCCACTCCCCGCGCAGCTTCACGAGCGGATGATATCCGCTCGAGTGCCTCGAAGTTGGGAAGCATCGAGGTCGAGCTCTCTGCAGGACGGCGCGTGCACATACAAGGGATGGTAGATGCGCAGACGCTGCGCACCTTGCTACAGGAGCTGTCACAGCCATGATGGGACCACCAACAGGAGCACGGATCTGGCTGGCGGCCGGGTTTACTGACCTTCGCAAGGGATTTGATGGGTTAAGTGCCCTGGTACAGACGGCACTGAACGAGAACCCATACTCAGGTCAGATTTTCGTCTTCCGTGGACGTCGGGGCGACAAAATCAAGATTCTCTGGGACAGCCAGGACGGCCTATGTTTATTTTACAAACGTCTCCGGTCTGGAAAATTTGTTTGGCCTCGGGCCGAAAGCGGTGCGGTGTGTTTGAGCGCAGCGCAACTGTCGATGCTTCTGGAGGGGATCGATTGGCGGGCACCGAAGCGCACGGCGCTGGCTCCTCAAGATCCTGACAGAACGCATCCGACCCGGACAGTGTAGAGGGGGCACCGTCCTGCCGCAGTCTGCGACGTCGGTCCGACAACAGAAACAACAACAATAAACATGCACAGCCCCGTGCGCACCTCGAGTGCAGCACGTATAATGCGCGCGTGCTCGACGTCAACGCATTACCGAACGACATCGAGGGGCTCAAGCGCCTCGTCATCGAGCATCACACCGCAGGCCATGCCAAGGATATCGAGCTGCGCGAGCAACGCGCGGTGATCGAGCACCTGAGATTCCAGCTCGCCAAACTACGCCGGGCGCGATTCGGGCAATCTTCCGAACAGCTCGAGGGTAGTGGACAACTGCCCATGACCTTCGAGGAGCTCCGGGCCGCGGTGGCTGAGGCCGAGCGGCAGGCTCAGGCAGTCTCCGGGCTCCAGAGGGCTGAGACTCCCAAGGGCAAGCCGGTACGCCGCAAGAATCTGCCCGAGCATTTCGAACGTATTCCCCAGGTGCTTGATCCGCAGGTCTGTGCCTGCCCGGACTGCGGCGGCACCTTGAAGGAGCTTGGCAAGGATGAGGCCGAGATCCTGGAAGTGAAGACCGTCACCTTCAAGGTGACCAAGGTTATCCGGCCAAAGAAACGCTGCGTGAAGTGCGCCACCATCGTACAGGCACCAGCGCCCTCACGACCGATCCCGAAGAGCTTCGCGGGTGCCTCGGTCCTCGCCCTAGTTTTAAGTTGGAAGTATGGTTTCCACCTTCCGCTCTATCGCATCTGTCAGCTCTTCGCCCACGCGGGACTGAAGTTGAGCCGCACCACCCTCATGCAGTGGGTTGCGGGGAGCAGTGAGCTGCTGGCTCCCCTGGTTGCGGCGCTTGCCACGTACGTACTGGCATCGTCTAACATCAACGCTGATGACACTCCGTTCAGGGTTCTGGCTCCTGGAAGCGGGAAGACAAAACGCGGACACATGTGGACTTACGTGCGTGATGGAACCGCATGGGGCTCAACCGATCCACCGGCTGTGTGGTACCAGTATTCACCCACCTGGCACGGCAGACATCCACTCAAACATCTTGCGCGCTTCACCGGGAAGCTGCAGGTCGATGGGTATGCGGGTTTCGAGGCCATGTTCACTCCCTCATCACCCGGAGCAGCGGCTCGCGCTGAGGAAATCTCTTGCTGGGCGCACGCGAGGAGACCTTTCTTCGAGTTGTTCAAAGCCGTAAAGTCTCCACTGGCCAAAGAGGCCCTCGAGCGCATTGGCGCGTTGTACCAGATTGAGGACTACATCCGCGGTTGCTCACCGGAGTTTCGACGCGCCTCGAGGCAGAAGTATGCGGTGCCGCTGCTCAATGCATTGCAGTCCTGGATGATTGAGACTGTTTCCAAGTTGGACAGTAAGTCCAATCTCGCCAAAGCATTCAACTATTCACTCAACCGCTGGGAGGCGCTGTGTCGCTATACATACGATGGTCGACTGGAGATTGACAACTCGATCGCCGAGCGCTCGATTCGCGGGATGGGAATCGGTCGCCGCAATTTTCTCTTCTTCGGATCTGACAGCGGCGGAGAACGCGCGGCGATAATTTACAGTTTGATTGAGTCATGCAAACTCAACAGCATTGATCCACACACATACCTGCAGTATGTACTCGAACGCATTGCAGATCACCCGATCAACAAGGTCCACGAGCTTCTGCCGTGGAATGTCGCCGACAAGCTCAATCAGCCGGATCAGGTTACCCAGGCGTTGGTGGCCTGATGATCTTCACCAAGAAAACCTCAACCGCAACGCTCGGGAATATTCAGGCCTTCCTGGACAACACGCGCGGCCAGATCACGATCGGCGAGATCCCCCCGCTTCGGCGCGCTGCCCTCGCCGCGCAGGGCAAAAAAGCGCGCGTGGCTCTCGCCGGTCGGGATGGGGAAACGATCGCTCAGCTACTGGAGCGGCTCGACACAGCCCTGGGCAAAGCGATGGCAGAGGATGTCGTGATCGATGAAGTCCTGCCGGAGATCAAGCGTCGTAGGTCCCCATAGGCGCGGCAGAACTCCCCCAGGGTCGCTCAGTTTCCCGCAAAAATCACGTCCCGTGACTGGGCCAGGGCCACACGCTTAC
>CAYLJO010000453.1:0-2969 GCA_964383905.1 uncultured Blastocatellaceae bacterium | reverse complement strand
CTAAGGAGCGCGCACCTTTGCTTCGCCGAAGTTTTTGTTAAAACGGCCCTCTATTTCTCCGTGTCATCGGATCCACGCTTGATGCGCGCTAAGGCCATAGAACCTGGGTAAATAAGATGAATCAAGGCGAGGTCCTGCTCAATTATCGGATTCTCCACCTCCTCGGCATCGGCGGGCAGGGCGCGGTTTACAAGGCCGTAGACCTCAACCTTGATCGGACGGTGGTCCTGAAGGTCCTTCCACCTGAGTTAACCGCGAAAGCAGCCAACCTCGACCGCTTTGAAAGGGAGGCCCGCCTTGCCTCATCACTCGACCACCCGAATATTTGCACCATCTATGGCTTGCATGAAGTGAACGGGGTTCGCTTCATCGCCATGCAGTATGTCGAGGGGGTTAACGTGCGCAAGTTTATCGCGGGGCATCCGCTGGAGCTCAAGAGCGCACTCATGATCACCATTCAGGTCGCGGATGCGCTCGCCGCCGCTCATTCGCGTGGCATTATTCATCGCGACATCAAAGCGGCTAACGTGATGGTTACGGCCTCAGGACTCGTCAAGGTGCTGGACTTCGGTCTCGCCAAGCTGCTGGATGAAGGAGGAGGGGCGGGTAATACTCAACGAAAGGAGCTAACGGAGATCGGCACGCCCTACGGCACGGCCACTTACGCCGCGCCCGAGCAAGCGGGTGGGCAACGCGTTGATCACCGCGCGGACATCTTTTCCACCGGGGTGCTGCTCTACGAGTTGCTCACGGGCACATGGCCCTTTCACGGCAAGACGAGCGTCGAGGTACGCTACGCCGTGATTCATGAAACGCCACGACCCATCGCGGAACTGCGCCAGGAAGCTATTCCGCCGCGGCTGCAGCAGATCATTGACCGCGCGCTCGCCAAAGACCCGCGTGCGCGTTACCAGAAGATGGAACATTTACGTGAAGATCTGAAAAGCGTGCTGCGCGAAATTGATACGAACAGCTACAACCCCGGTCACCCTACCACAGGAATAACGCCCGAGACGCCGCGCTACAGGTTATTCGGCGTGAAACAAACGCTGCGACGCTGGCTGGGCGACCGTGCGGGAAGCGAGCATACGCTGACGACTATGTCGCGCGATTCATCCTCATCACCGCATGAAGCGCATGAGACGCCGTCGGCAAGTCAGGGCCAACAAGCGAAACGATCGATCGCGGTTCTGCCTTTTCGCAACTTAAGCAGCGACCCGGCGTTGCGTTCCTATGAACTCTCGCTCGCCGACGCCGTCATCACCGAACTGGCGCACCTTCGCTCACTCGACGTGCGTTCGTCCTCCCTCATCGCAAAATACCAGGATCAGCAGAATGACCCGCGGGAGGTCGGTCAGGAATTGGGCGTCAGCATGGTTCTTGCGGCCAGTCTCCTGCAGTCGGGCAAACGTCTACGCATCACGACTCAATTGATTGAAATCGCCTCCGGTTCCATACTCTGGAGTGACCGCATGGATACAGAGGCAGCCGACATTATAGCTGTCCAGGATGCGATTACCCGCCGCATTGTCGACGGTCTTAAATCAGAGCTCTACCCCGACGAGAAAATTGATCTTAAACAGTAGGCTCGTGACCACTCCCCACGCCCTAAAGGGCGGGCTTCTCAAAGCACGCACTAGTGGTTTTTTTCAAAAATTTTGACGGGTGAGCACCCGTCCCTCTTTACAAGTGATATGCTTGTCCGAAGGAGGACTTCTCCAACTCATTCCAATGAAGGATACAGTCGCTTGAGTTTGACGCGGGCCAAGTCAGTACCGAATTGCCAGTTGATCTTTCTCTTATATTGATGGCGTTTGGTTTGCCAAGCGTTGATCTTTCTCTTATATCGACAGGCGCAAACCTCTCGTAGAGCGCCGGCCGGGCTATGCGTGTTGAGATTATCTACTACCAGCCGGATCAGGTTCACGTCGGGGAAATAAACCTCGGCCAACAGTTTCATCTGCTATGCAAAGTCTTGTTTCGTGCGGTGTGCGGTGACGTTGACTTGGCGCCACCCCAACAATGGTTGGACGGACAAAAACAGGTTGGCTGTGCCTTCGCGCTTGTATTCATAATCGCAACATGCGGGTTGGCCAGGACGCACGGGCAGCGGACGGCGCGTTTCGCTGACCAATTGTACAGGGCTTTCGTCGAAGCAGACTACCGGGTGTTGCGGATCATAGGGTGCGGCTGTGGCCCCTCGAGTTGCTCAGCGTGGACTGACGTGGCCATCAGGTCTTGCTCAGGTGACACGTCATCCCCAAAACGGGGCGTTTTCGTGCCCAAATGTGACACAAATCGAATGTAACTCTTTGGCCATCAACATGATCACAAATGGGCACGGCCGTGTCACAAATGGGCACGGATGAAGGGGATCAAAAAACATGAGAAGTGTTAGTCCATTCACGGAGGAAGGCCGATCACGCTTAAAGAACTTTCAACAGCGCGCCATGAGCTACCTCCTGGGTTGTCTCATGCTGGGGCTCCTGGCCGGAGTAGGCTTTACATGGTGGAGGACCTCACGAGGCTTACTGCCTTTACAACGGATCTATTTAACACAGTACATGCGTGCCACGCTCATGACTTTTCTTCACAGAAGAAAGCCATCCAAGTATGTACTCTTGGTGAGAGAAGTTAATGGCCGGTCATATGGTGTTAGTGATGCGGATGCTGATCCTGTACTGGACGGGAATGGTCAACAGGTGTGGGATAAGATTAGAGGTCCATACTTTCATTTACATGATGGTGCGTGAATTTGAGGTCTGGGAAGCTCTCGTCCTGGCCGATGGGCTGGCCCTGGCCGTGGGGCATTTGGGGGATGAAGAGAGGTGGGCAAAAGGACTCGCTATCAGGGAAGCCACGTATTGGGAAACAAGGTGATGTTGAACCGAAGGAGAAAAGATGACGAAAAGGAAAGTAGAAGCCAAGGGGAATGGACAAGGGGCCGCGCCGCTACTGAGGTTTAATTA
>CAYLJO010000452.1:0-2975 GCA_964383905.1 uncultured Blastocatellaceae bacterium | reverse complement strand
TCGCCTAACGTGCGCATATTTCATGCTAACTGCTTATAGCAGGCCGGGAACCGCCTCACCAACTTCGCGGGAGAGTGACGTTGGCGCCTTCGAAGAGCTTACCGAGCGCCTCTACGACCCTGTTCTGCTCTTCGATGTTCTCGACGACCACCCTGCACCCGGCGATGTCCTGGATCTGAGACAGCCGGATGCTCTCCCGCTGAAGTTTGTAAACGATGGAAGGGGTTGATTTCGTCGGCCTACCAGTCGGCTCCAGCCCCATCTCTTTCCTGATGGCCCCGACCACGGCTTCATAAGCCTCTGTAAATGAGCGGCGATACTCGTCGAGCAGGCGCAAGTCGGAATCAGTGATCTTGTCTTGGCGCAGGCGGTCGCCCAGTTTGTCAATCTTGGTTTTGCTGATTTCCATTGCGAGCGCCCGCTACTTCCCGTCGCCTTTCTCCGGGCCGTGGCCGTGCCCGTTGCTGATGTGGCGCTCGACGATTGCGGCCAAGCGGCTCAATCGCTCATCTGTCCCGGCTGTCTGTGCGGCCAAACGGTCAAGTCGCGTGTCCGTCTCGTTCATGCGTTCGGTCAACCGACGCAGTGCGTCCTCGGTCCTGATCTGGGCGGAGGCCAGGGCCGCGATCTTCGCCTCGGAGTTGGCTTGTGCCGCGCCGATCTCCTTGATCCACGCTTCATGGTTGGCCTGGGTCGCGCCCAGTTCGTTGATCCACTTCTCGTGATCGTCCATCCGCTCGTCAGCATTGCGCGCCAATTCGGTGAGCGTCTGGAAAGACCGCTCCAGATCGGAGGTGCGTGAATCAGACCGGGCGGCTAGTTCCGAGAGCGTCACGAAGGCGTTTTCCAGTCGCAACACTCTTTCCTCGGTGGTCATTGATTGCCGCCTTTCTTCTAAGCTTCGTAGCGCCGCTCACAGTTGTCGCACCGCCGAACCGTGCCGGATGTGAGAGCCTCCGCCGCCAGTGCGCTAAAGACCTGCGAGCGCGCGCCACGCTTACCCCTGCCATTAGAGGCGCTGAAGGTCTCATGCAGCCCGCAGATCGTCTCTACCGTCCTGATGCTGCCGCGGTCGCTGACCGTCGCCCGGTGGATCTCGCTCGCCCCGGGCAGCACGACAAGCGCGACAAACGTTTTGCCCCACATCACTTCCTGCCGCCTTTCTTCCTGCAAGGCATCGAAATCACTCCGCCGCATGAAGCTCCTTGATGAGCCTGATAAGAGCGTGGATGAAACCGACGGCGACAGTGAGCGGCGCCATGGCCATAATGTATCCGACGACGAATAAGCCCGGATCGCCCGAGCCGTGGCACAGTAGAAGTGTTGCCGTGTTGCTCACGTCTTGCCGCCTTTCTTGCCGCTTACCCTTGCTCTGCTTGAGCCCACCCTTGACCCTCATAGCCCGCGCTTCTAGCGGCCCGGTTTTGTCGCCAGGATCAGCGGTGAAGGCCCAGGGGCTTCAACCAGCCGCGCGCCCTCGAAGCCGGCCTCACTTAGCCAGCCGCTAATCTCCCCGAATGAGAAGGTGTCGCCCTGCTCGGTGTTCACCAGCATGTTGACGGCAAAGGTCAAGCCCTGGGGCGGCCCCGTCCGCTCTTCATTGACGAGGAACTCCGCGATGGCAATCGTTCCCCCAGGCGCGAGCGCACCGAACACCTTCTTGAGCAGCGCCCGGCCGCGCCCCTCACCCTCGCTGTGCAGGATGTGGCCCAGCGTCGCCAGGTCGTAACCCCCGCCGAAGTCGGCCTCCAGCAGGTCTCCTTCGAGGAAGCGGAACTGGCTCTCGACCTTGAAACGCGCCGCCATCCGCCGCGTCACCGGTAACACACCGGGCCAGTCAACGGCCGTCACCCGGACGCGCGGTGACTTCTGCGCCAGGGCGATGCCCCACACCCCAGAACCGGCCGCCAGGTCGAGCACCTCGACCGGCCGCTCCGATTGCGAAACACCGAGCACCTCGGCCAGGGCCTGCGCCGCCGGGTAGCTCATGGGGAAGATCCCTTCGACGAACTCCTGAAAGAACTCGGCCCCGCCCTCCTCCTGATTGACCGCCTTGGCGGGCCGCCCCGTCCGCACGATCTCATTGATGGCGAGCCACTTCGGCAGCAGTTGCTCGCTCATGTGGCGGAAAAAGCCGCCGTGGAACCCCTCCTTCGTGCTGACGAGGAACGCGGCGCTTTCAGGCGTCAACCGGTAGCGCCCCTGATTGTCTTTGGTCAGCAACTCCAGCCCGACCAAAGCGTTCATCACCGTGCGCAGGCCGCGCACGGAAGCGCCCGTCTGTGCGCTGACCTCTTCGACGGTCTGGGGCCTCTCGTCAACCAGGTCGAAAACGCGGTGGCGGATGGCGGCTTCGATGATCAGCGTCGGGGCGAAGCCGAAGGCGAGCTGCATGATGCGCTCGGGGGTGAGTCGCGCGCCGGGGGTTGGTGCCATCGTTTAGCTCCTTATCATTTGGTCTCTGAAACTAGCAGTTGCGAATGTCGAGCACTCTCCGCTGCGGTCTCATGCCGGTGCGACAGAGCCGCCTGTTGAGGGCTTACTGTTTACGTCTGGCGTCTCTTCTTGCCCCTGGAAGGGCTATTGCCGGCGTTTGCTTGGTCCGTGGCTTTGGGTTTTGGAGGTCTGCCGCGCTTGAGGTTTGAGACAAGCTTCAAGTCTTCCTCGCGGATGAAATAGTCTCGCCCGACCCGCTGCGCCGGCAATCGTCCCTCTGTAATCAGCCATTGGACGTGCCTGATCGTCTTACCAAGCCTTGCGGCGGCTTCTGCCGTTGTTAACCCGCTCACTAAGCTCATGACGAATTTATATGCCAGAAAAATATTTTCGTCAAGACGTGATTTTCTCTTGACATATTTCTCGTCTTGACGTAGAATTATTACGATTAGTTATTATCGGAAAGACATCTGAGATGGTCTGAATAAAACGTGACATAAGACTAATTATCGGACGCGCGGAGCGTCTTGTGGTAAGCG
>CAYLJO010000451.1:0-2981 GCA_964383905.1 uncultured Blastocatellaceae bacterium | reverse complement strand
GAAGGAAGAGGAGAAGATGACGCGGATTGTGTGTACGAGCAATCAGAGGATCAAAATGAAAATTCCCCAGAGAATGCTAGGATTCGTAACTTGTGTGTTCGTAGGATTGGCGCTTCCGGCGGCAGCATGGGCGCGTGGTGCCGTTTATGCGATGACCAATCAAATAGGGAATAACAAGGTTCTTGTGTATCATCGCGCCGCAGACGGAACGCTGACTCTCATGCAAACGATTGCGACCAGAGGCGGCGGGGGCGGACCCCAACTGGCCCCGCCGGTAGACTCGCTGGGTTCGCAGGGCGGTTTGGTATTGGATGCCAAGCATCATCGGCTGTTCGCCGTCAACACGGAAAGCCTCGCTGCAAATGACCAAGACTGCCAACAAGGCACGATTACTTCGTTCTTGGTCACCGACAATGGCAAGTTGAAATTCGCCGACAGAGTTCCATCCGGCGGCTTGTATCCCGACAGCGTGACTGTCAGAAGCTCGGCCGATAACGGGAACGGCGATGACGATGGCGGAGCTCTGCTCTACGTACTCAATGCGGGTGGCCCTGGCGCCAGTCGCGTCTGCGGCACGCCGCCCAATATTACCGGCTTCCGGGTGAACGGCGATGGCCACATGAGGCGGCTCGCGCGCTCCGTGCAGTCAATCATAGATCAGGGCCCCCTCGACGGCAATGGCTACGGCGTCAATTGCCCCGTCGGAGGATTTCCCAGACCGTTTTTTGACTGCGGCCGGAACCCTCCTGCGTTTCCCCGCTCGCCGGCACAGGTTCGGTTCACGCCCGACGGCAGACGGTTAGTGGTGACGGTCAAGGGGACTAATTCGATCTACATCTTTCCGGTCGGCGAACATGGTGTGGCCACGCAATTCCAGGCGCCGGGACCTGCATTACCCACCTATTTTGGCATTGCCTTCGACCAGCAGGGGCACCTGCTCATCACCGAGGCTTTCGGTAAAGCCCCCTTCATTCCCATGCCCGGCATGGGCGCGCTCTCGTCCTTCACCATCACCGACACTGGCGCCCTGCAGCAAATCAGTACCAGTGTAGGCGATGGAGGGACAGCGGCCTGCTGGATCGCGCTCGAACCCATCACGGGCCAATACGTATACGTTGGGAACAACTTGAGTAACAGCGTCTCATCGTACTCGGTTGCTAACGATGGGAGTGTGACGCTGCTCGCGGCAGTCGCAGGACGCGCCAATGGGCCCAACGATATGGCGGCGGTAGCCGAAGACGGCGCCAGTTTCCTCTATATGCTCAACAGCGGCTCCGGCACGGTCGGGGCCTTCCAGGTCAACTTGGCGGACGGCTCCCTGACCCCAATTGGGCCGGCCGGCGGCTACGCCGGTCTACCCGCGATGATGTCAGCTCAGGGCCTCGCGGCCTACTAGAGTTGGTCCCATAAAACGCCTCGCGAGGACGATGAGGCAGTGGAGTTGCATCGATGGATGTTGCGACTTTAGACATTGACGAGATCTAAAGCTCGGATCGCATTAATATCTCTAACGATAACAGTCGCTTTGTTGATCGTTTGGGCGACGAGCGCAATGCGACTCTCTTTCCGTGCGATAGCTAATGGGACGCAAAAGCCTTTTCCCACACCGACCCCATCGCTCAAAGCGGACGACTCCGCTCTAGCCGCTTCGCCTTGTGTGAATGCGCTGGCTGAGCGCGCCGTGTGCGTTGCGGCGAGTAAACGCGCACTTGAGATTATGAATGCGAGCCGCCTCAAAGCGGTCACAGTAGTACAAGATGTGCAGACAGGCGCGCTGGTCGCTTTCGCCGCGTCTCAGCCGTCAGAGGCAGATGTCACAACTCCCGTAAGTCCGCTTTCTCTCTCCAAGCTGCTACTCGCAGCATCTTGGTGGGATAACCGACAGCCCAATTCCAGTTTCGACAGCACAAGAGGAACGCCGAACGCACAGAATCCCGCCTACAGGTCCCGCGTGACGGTTCACGAAATGCTGGTCGGCGGCAGCGATTCCGCCGGAAGGCGAGCGGCGGTCGCCCTTCGCAAGTCTGCCGGAACGAAGACCGTGCTAGAGGATTTCAAGCGTTACGGCTTCGGTGAGCGAGCCGATTTGTCGCAGGATGGTAGATTTTGGGGTGAACTCGCTCCTATTTGGGAAGCGCGCCTGATCCCTGCTCCGACGTATGTCTCGTTAAGCGACGAGACGAGTGATACGGAATGGGCAGAGGCGCTTTCGATTGGCGAAACAAATATGAAGGTGACAGCATTGCACGTTTCTCGCTTCCTACAAGCAGTTGGTAATAACGGTGTGATGTTGCCGCCCACGGCGAGAGAAGAACGATCCACGCACTCAGCCCCGAAGTCGCCCCTGTCGCGTCAGGGGTTTAATAATTCGATTCGAGTTATGGAGCAGGGCACGGCACTCCGGCTTCAGTCCGCGATGCGCGACACGGTTCAGCGTGGCACAGCGAAGAGCATTGCTAAAGCGTTGGAAGATACCGGCTGGCAGATCGGCGGCAAGACCGGCAGTGGTACGGCTCTGCTGCCAAAGGGCGCGCAGATAGACGGATGGTTCGCAGGGTTGATTTTCGATCCGCAAGGTAATGCCCGATTCACGGTTGCCACGTTCGTCAGGAGCGGAGGGTATGGAGGAGAAAATGCCGCAAAGATTTCGGCAGGGCTAGCCCGCTACATGATAGGCGAGAAAGCCACGGTAAGCCGTTAACAGCGGGCAGTTCTGACTGTAATCAAGTATGTGGTTAAACCGCGCCGCCTAACAAGCGGATCAACCCGACTCGCGGGCAGCAACCCTCTCATGCACGTTGCGCTCGCTCGCGGGTTATCCGCGGCGTTCGGCGCTTCGAGGTAATTGAGACTCACAGGCTCAGTAACGACGATAATGGGTGAATTTTCATGAAACATCTTTCTGGATACCCATACGGTGAAACATTAAGAGTTACTTCTCTCTCAGGGTTCACGCTGACGGAAACGGCCTACGCCCCTAG
>CAYLJO010000450.1:0-2995 GCA_964383905.1 uncultured Blastocatellaceae bacterium | reverse complement strand
CCGCCGCATCTTCGATGACCTCTCTCGCCTCATCGACTATTTACGGTTGATCGAAACTGAAGTCCGCCCGAACGGTTGGCTCAAACAGATCCCCTCCTTACTCAGGCTCGTGTGCAAGGAGGCGCTCCTCCTGCTTGATTTCATCGAAACCCGCGCCTTGCAGATGGAGGGCCTCAATGAAGCCGCCCGCGACGCCCTCGAAAGTACGAGCTACGCCATCAACCATGAGCTGCACGGGGCCTTCGGCGGCCGTCTGCTGGAACAGAGCGCCCTCGAGCACACTTGGCTGGATCGGGGCAAAGTCGAGGACGCCTGCGGCCTGCTGCACAACTGCTTTCGAGAGTCGGTGATCGTGCTCGCCCGGGTATTCGACCCGGGGCCTGACTTCACGCACCTTTTCAATGATAGGCAGACCCGGTTGGAAGAGTCTCTCGTGCTGTGCAAAGAGCTCTCCGCGCTCACCCAATTAATACGATACGCCGAGAGGCGGCCTGGGCGGGGGGCGATCGACATAGTGATCGAGCGGTTGGAGTGGTTCCGCGGCGGGAGCTTGCGGTATCTGATGTATAAGGACTGGGGGCCCTGCGAGCGGATGATCGAAGAGGTGAAGGCAAGTCGGGGCACAGCCGAGGTCGGGGAGGTGTTACACAGGGCCGGCTGCTATCTTGAGACGTTGCTCGGGCACGTCAAGATGCGCGCCGTGCTGGCGAATCACGCCTTCAACCAGTCTGACAGTCACCCGGCGTCCAAATAACCGAAACATTTACCGACACCTTCTCAACAGATTGGAAAGCCTGTATGGAAGCTTTAGATAATCACCGTTTCCCTCAGCGGTTCACACAATCGATCCTGGCTCTCGGCATGGGGGCCGTTCTCCTCTCTTTCTTTCGCTTGCCCGCCGCCAAACTCTTTATCCCCATTCTCCTTCTCGCCGTCATCGCCGCCAACGTCAGCTCCACTTATACGATCCGCATCCCGCGAAGCGGCGAGCGCCTATCGCCCCTCGATAGTTTTGCCCTCCTCGCGGTGATGCTCTTCGGCGGCGAGGCGGCCCTCTTATTTGCCGCCGTCACCGCCCTTTGCACATCTTTGCGTTTCGGTAAGAACAGGACCAGAGTCCTGTTTAACTCTGCCGTCACCGTCGCCTCCATAGCCATTGTGATCTGGACGCTTCGATTCACCTACGGCCCAATTATCGAGGCAGACCACATCAATTACTCCGCAGACTTTCTCGAGGCGGTTTGCATCGCGACCCTCATCCAAGCCGGGGTCACCTCCACGATCATTGAGGTCGGATCGGCCTACCAGATCAACCGCTCACCCCTGATCAACTGGGGCAGGAATTTCCTCTGGACTTTCGTCATCTGCTTGGCCGGCGCAATCGCCGCGGGCGTGGCCGCCACAGTCATCCTCGCCGTCGGTTTCACGTCCTTCGTTGCCGCGTCCGTGATCGTGGCGCTGGCCTGCACAGCCTTCCGGATATACCGGCGAAATACTGCCGCCGGCGCGCCTCAGGCGGAGCGCTACGGCCCGGCAATTAAGGACAGTTCAGAGCGCTTCCGCAGCGCCTTCGATCACGCGGCCATCGGAATGGCTCTCGTCTCGTCAGAGGGGCGCTGGCTACAGGTCAATCGCTCGCTCTGTAGACTGCTCGGATATCCGGAGCGGGAACTGATCGCGACCGACTTTCTGAAGGTTACCCACCCGGACGACCTCACTACCGCCCTGGCGCACATCAAGCAGCTCATCAAGGGCCAAGTCCCAACCTTTCAGATGGAGAAGCGCTACATCCACAAAGAGGGCCATGAGGTGTGGGTGCTGTGGAGCGTTTCACTCGCCCGCGATACCTACGGCAGTTCCCCGCACCTGATTTTTCAGGTACAAGATATTACTGATCGTAAACGAGCGGAGGAAAGGCTAATCCATGACGCCTTCCATGACGCGCTGACCGGGCTACCGAACCGCGCGCTCTTCATGGACCACCTCAAGCTGGCCATCGCGCGCTCGAAGCGGCGTGAGGATCAGAAGTTCGCCGTCATCTATCTGGATTGCGACCGCTTCAAGATCATCAATGACAGCCTCGGGCACACGGTCGGTGACCAACTGCTGGTGTGTATCGCCAAAAGGCTTCAGAACTGTATGCGCCCCGAGGACACGATCGCACGTTTAGGGGGCGACGAATTTACCATCCTCATCGAAGGGATTGAGGACTTCACGGACGCGATATGTTTAGTGGAGCGAATCCAGAAGGAATTAGCCCTGCCTTTTGATCTCGGCGGGCGTGAGGTCTTTACTACAGTGAGCATGGGGATCGCTCTCAGTTCGTCCGATTACGTAAGGGCCGAAGATATCCTGCGCGATGCCGACACGGCTATGTATCGCGCCAAATCATCGGGCAAAGCCCGCCACGAGATTTTTGACAAAGCGATGCACGCCCACGCCATGAAGCTCCTCCAGTTGGAGACGGACCTGCGTCAGGCCGTTGAGCGTGAGGAGTTCGTTCTTCATTACCAGCCGATCGTGTCGCTCGAGGGTGGTACACTGCGCGGATTCGAGGCCCTGTTGCGCTGGCGTCACCCGGAACTCGGCTTCATCTCCCCGGCGGATTTCATTCCCGTCGCTGAAGACACGGGACTGATCATCCCGATCGGCGCTTGGGCGCTGAGGGAAGCCTGTCATCAGATGCGCCGGTGGCGGGAGGCGCTCCCCGCCGATCCGCCGCTGTTCATGAGCGTTAATCTTTCCGGCAAACAATTAGCTCAACCCGGTTTAGTCGGTGAAGTGGCCTCTACTCTGCGGGAGACGAGACTTGATCCGCATAGCCTAAAGCTGGAGATCACGGAAAGTGTCGTGATGGAAAACCTCGAGGCAGCTATGGGAATGCTCAAAGAGTTGCGGTCACTCGGCGCGCAGTTGAGCATTGATGATTTTGGCACAGGATATTCATCATTGAGTTATCTGCACCGCTTCCCGATCAACACGCTAAAGATCGACC
>CAYLJO010000449.1:0-3004 GCA_964383905.1 uncultured Blastocatellaceae bacterium | reverse complement strand
CCTCTTCAAGCCAATGGAAACCGCAAAGTTACAGGAGGTGCTGGAACATTAGGAAACAACAGCTTAAGTGTAAGTTTTGCTTAAGACGACGTGTCCTTTGTTAAAACTGGAGTACAGAGTGCCCGCTACACTTTGATTTGCTTACGCGCCGCATCCGATAGCAATGAAAAGCGAAGGCGACATTAGCATCCTCGCCATTAACGATGAGCCTGGTCAACTTAAGATCATGTGCGCTCACCTGCGTCAGGCCGGCTACCAGATATTCACTGCGCACGACGGACACGAAGGCTTCGAGGTTACAAAACGCGAGCACCCCCATCTCGTGATCAGCGACGTTGCGATGCCGAAAACCTCCGGCATCGAGTTGAGCCGTCTGATCCGCGCCGATCCCGAGTTGAGCGCCACACCGATCCTCCTCGTGAGCGCGCTGCGGAAGGACACGGCGAGCGTCGTCGAAGGCCTGCAGGCCGGCGCAGACGATTATCTGGAAGCGCCCTATGACCCCATTCATCTGATCGCCAAGGCGGCACGGCTCGTCGAACGAGGCAGGTACGAAGCGGCGCTGCGGGAAAGCGAAGAGCGCTACCGCCATCTGATCGAACTATCCCCCAACGGGATCCTTCTTGACACGCAAGGCCAGATCTCTTTTGTCAACACGGACGGGGCGGAATTTCTCGGCGCAGGTCACCCTGAACAACTACTAGGAAGACCCACCCTTGATATCGTGCATCCTGATGACAGGGAGATTACCGGCGAGATGATTCGACAGGTCAGGGAAGAAGGAAGAACCGTCCCCCTCATTGAAGAGAAGCTCCTCAGGCTGGACGGGGCGGTGATAGAGGCGGAAGTGATGGCAGCCCCGTTCACCTCCGAGGGCAAGCCGGCCGTGCAGGTTGTCTTTCGTGATGTTACCGCACGCAAACGGGCAGAAGAGGCCTTGCGCGAGAGCGAAGAGCAGCTTCGCTTATCACAGAGACTCGAAGCCATCGGCCGGCTCGCCAGCGGGATCGCCCACGACTTCAATAATCTGCTGACGGTGATCGGCGGATATTCTGAGCTCCTCTTGCACCAGCTCGATCAGAACAATCCAATGAGCCAGATCGTCGAAGAGATCAGGAAGGCCGGTGACCACGCCGCTTCCTTGACCCGCCAATTGCTCGCCTTCAGCCGTAAGCAGGTGTTGCAACCCAAAGTGCTCGACCTCAACTCTGTGGTCACAGAGATGGAGATGATGCTGCGGCGACTAATCGGCGAGGACATCGAATTAATAACCGTCTTGAGTCCGAACGCCGCGCGCATCAACGCTGACCCCGGCCAGATCGAGCAGGTTTTGATGAACCTTGTCGTCAATGCTAGGGACGCCATGCCGCAGGGGGGCAAGCTGATTATCAGGACCGACAATGTTGAATTAACTGAAGGGTATGCCAGTCAACACATCGCTGTCCGACCCGGCCGGTACGTGATGTTAGCGGTTTCGGATACCGGTACGGGGATAGATGCTGAGACACAAAAGCGTATTTTTGAACCTTTCTTTACTACTAAAAAGATCGGCAAGGGGACGGGCCTGGGGCTCTCGACCGTCTACGGCATCATCAAACAATCAGGGGGCAACATCTGGGTCTATAGTGAGGTGGGGCGAGGCACCACCTTTAAGATCTACCTGCCGCTGGTCGATGAGGAGGCCGAATCAATTCAGCCGAGGGCTACTGATGCCACACCGCCGCGCGGCACGGAGACGGTGCTGCTGGTGGAAGATGAGGAGATGGTGCGGCGGATGACGCGAGGGATGCTGGAGATGAACGGCTACACGGTGATCGAGGCAGCCAATGGTGAAGAGGCCCTGGCAGTTTGTGAGCGGCACCATGGCCCGTTTCACCTCCTGTTGACCGATGTGGTGATGCCGCAGATGAGCGGGCGGGAGTTGGCCCAGGCGATCGCGACATTACATCCGGAGATGCGCGTGCTCTACATGTCAGGCTATACGGATGATGCGATCCTGCATCACGGCGCGTTAGACCCCGGCACGGTGCTGCTGGAGAAGCCCTTCACCTCATCCGCCCTGGCACGCAAAGTGAGAGAGGTCTTGGACAGCTAAGGATCAGTTCGGACAGGAGTTTTCATGACTACAGTTAGCGAGCAGGGTCTCTCTCCCGCCACCATTCTGGTGGTCGATGATGACGAAAGTGTTCGCCGGTTAGTGAAGGTCTGGTTGGAAGCGGTGGGTTATCGCGTGAGGGAGGCCGGGGACGGAGATGCGGCGGTAGAAGCCGCGCGGCTTGAGCATCCTGATCTGATCTTGATGGACATGAATCTGATGATGACTAACGGGCTGGTCGCCGCCAATCTGATCCGCGGGATACATGGCTTGGGTGCGATCCCGATCGTCGCCATGAGCGGTTTTGCCTCAACCGAGCTCCGGCAAGCAGCTCTCTCTGCCGGGTGCGATGAGTTCGTCCCCAAGCCGATCAGGTTTTCCGCGCTGGTCAAGCTGATCAATCGTCTGCTGGGTAAAGAAGAGGATCATTAGACTTTATTTGACGGTTGCCGGCCGGAGCTCGGCACAAAAGTGAGCTTGCCGGGCTTTTGTGAGATACCGATTTGATCGGGTCAATATTGGAGAGATGTGAAAGTGGCAGAAACTTCTCAAGCACAAGCGCGCATCCTTGTCGCCAATGACGACCCGGCGATCCTGCGTCTGGTCTCGACTATCGTCGAGAAGGAAGGCTGTAGGATGATCCGCGCGCGACGGCCGCGAGGCCTACCAAATACTGCACAGCGAGTCCAACCTCACGGCCGCCATTTTCGATGTCGTGATGCCGCACATCACCGGCCCCGAGTTGGTCCGTTATATGAAGTCACAGGAATCTTTAATGAACATTCCGGTGATGATGATGACGGCCGAGCAGGACCCGAAACTCTCCTCGGAAAGTTTTGCTGCGGGGGCGGTGGTATTTCTGCCGAAACCCTTCACGAGCGCGCAACTGCAGGTCATGGTGCGGATGCT
>CAYLJO010000448.1:0-3042 GCA_964383905.1 uncultured Blastocatellaceae bacterium | reverse complement strand
GTAAGCCATCGGCAGCGCAGTGTAATTGTGGCTCAACGATTGCTGCGCTACTTGCAATATCTTCACTAATGAGTAGAATCACGTGTCTCATTCATCATGGAGAAAGATCCCAACATCACCTCTGCACAGCCTGATGAGATCAGATCGCTCATCTCCCGCCTCAGGCAGCGCAACCTGAGTGAGCGTGATTTCGTGCTTCTGGAGCGCGCGCTCGACACCTTTCTCTCCTTCATTACTCTGATCGAGAACAAGAACGCCACCATCAAGCGGCTGCGCAAGATGCTCTTCGGTCCGCGGCGTGACTCAAGAGTCGGAAGCGGCGATTCAGCGAAACGAGCAGATGAGAGTGTGCCGGATGATGCGTCCGCCCCTGCAGATCAACAACCCACATCTCAAGCCGAGATGAAGGCGGAAGGAAAAAGGAAGGGGCATGGTCGTCATGCGACCACAGAGTACACAGGCGCTCGGCTGATCGTATCTCACCATCATGACCTCAAGGCTGGTGACAGCTGCCCGCATCCCTGCTGCACTGGTCATCTCTACGATACGAAAACTCCCTCCAGGCCGATTCGTTTCATCGGGCACCCGCTCGTCACGGCTGAGATTTACGAGCAGCAAGTCTTGCGGTGTTCCGCTTGCTGTGACCGGTTTACGGCTCCTCTGCCCGAAGGTGTACCCGCTCGGAAGTGGGATGCAACTGCCGATGTCGCGCTGGTCATGAGCCGGTATGGGAGCGCCGTGCCGTTCCACCGCACCGCGCAACTCCAGCAGATGACTGGCGTGCCGCTCTCATCATCCACGCAGTTTGAGCGGTGCGAACAAGTCGCCGATGCACTACTACCCGTCTATCTGGAGATGGTGGAAGAGGCGAGTTGTTGTGACCTGATCCATGCGGATGATACACCGGTCCGCATTCTTTCATTGATCGAAGAAAATAAGCAGTTGCCGAAGAAAGCGCGCCGTGCGGTGCAGACTTCGGGGATGGTGGGTGTTGATGAGGCCTACACCATCGCTTTCTATGTGAGTGGGAGACGCCACGCCGGTGAGAACATCACCGCGTTGCTCAAGCACCGTCCAGCTCGCTTGGGTCTTCTCAAGCAGGTGGGAGATGCCGCCGCCTGTAATCAGATCAATGCAGAAGAGACGATCTTCATCTGCTGTTGGGCGCATGCGAGACGCCGGTTCATCGACGTCGAAAGCAGTGCGCCTCAGATCTGCGCCTACGTGTTAGCGGAGATCGGAGAGTTGTTCAAGCACGAGCGGGAGACTATGCGTATGAGTCCGGAGGAGCGGCTCCGATATCATCAGCAGCGCAGCGGGCCGGTGGTCAATCGTCTCTACGGGTATATCGAGGAGCAGTTGCAGGAAGGAGGCGTCGAACCCAACAGCGCGGTGGCCAAGGCCCTCAACTATCTAGAGAATAATCGTGAGTGTTTGACCGTGTTTCTGCAGGTCGCCGGAGTGCCGCTCACGAACAATGCCGCTGAAAGATCGTTGAGGAAAGTGGTGCTGTTGAGGAAGAACAGCCTCTTCTTCAAGACTGAGCATGGGGCCGTCATCGGTGATCTGTTACTCAGCATCATTGAAACCTGCCGCCTCAATGAAGTGAATGCCTGGGCTTACCTGGTCGATGCCGTGAAGAATCGGGGCGAGGTCAGGAAGAACCCGAGCCGGTGGTTACCCTGGAACTACGCGCGAGGCGCGCCACTTGAGAAGGCCGCGTGAGGCTGATTGATCTGCTTCCAGTCAGGGGCGAACTTCATCTCGAGAGGATTCGCCTGGTAGAGCAGAGCGGAGAGTTGCTGCGCGGCGAGCGGGTGCAGGCGAGCCGTCTCATCGGCCGAGTGCGGCCACCAGCGAATCTTCCCTTGCGAGAACCGGCGCCAGACGAACCACCAGCCGACGCCATCATAGACGAGGAGTTTGAGCGCCGTGCCTCGTCGATTCCGAAAAACAAAGAGGGTGCCGGAATAGGGGTCTTCCGCGAGCTGCTCTTGGCAGAAAGCGGCTAAGGTCTCCGCGCCTTTTCTGAAATCGACCGGAGAGATGGCGAGCAGGATCCGGATGTGTGGGACGAGCTGGATCATCGGTCGCCGAGGAAGTGTGCGCAGAGGGCGTCAAGTCTGTCCCAGTCAGCGTTGGGGAGAGTCAGCGTGAGGCGCGCGCCATCTGCGCGTTCGAGGAGCAGGCGCGAAGAGGCCTCGCCAGCTCTCGCGCGGGGGACGAGGGCGCCCGAGGAAGCGGAGAAGGTTGGCGGCGCCAGTTCGGCGGCTCTTAGTTGGAAGAAAGAGTGTGGCGGCTGTGCTGACGGCGCCGCCGATTGCTCTGCGGCAGCGTGTTTTCTGAGTGAAGCGGGCCGCAGGCGGGTCTCTCGGCAAATGAGGGAAAGCGAACAACGGTCGAGCAGAGAGACGGCCGCCGAGTAAAAATGCTGAGGGATGCGCGCTCGCTTGCGGTGCGCGTGGCGCCACTCGTCAAGTTGATTTTTCAGCTCAAGCAATTCGGTCGGGAGCGATGAATCCATCGGATAACCTCCGCAAGAAGTGAGATCGGAGGAGAGGATACAAAAAGAAAGGGCCTGCCGTCACGCCGCCCTACCGAAAGGGTACGTCACACTCGTGTCGCATTTCTTTAGACCATCTCATACTACCCTCACCCAAATAGCCGCAGCAGACTATGCTGAAGCCATGCCAGTCTTGGGCACTGTAGAAGCTGGCGAAGTGGTTAGCGCTTCCCCTGCTCCCAATCCCACTGGTGCTGATATCTACAACCAATTCTATGTGGAGCGTGCGACCAAGCCTTATGATGAGAAGTTAGTGGGTATTGTCTCTTCCTTTACCGACAGCAGCAGCAAAACCCCCAGCACTTCTCCTGCCCAAAAGCTCATTGCCTTAGTTGGCCGCGTACCAGTCAAAGTCTCCTTAGAGAATGGTCCTATGCAAGTAGGAGACTACCTCACAGCCTCTGCTACCAAACCTGGCTATGCTATGAGATGGTCTGGATTTGACGGACAGGAGTATGTCTTAAACAATGAATAACCAT
>CAYLJO010000447.1:0-3060 GCA_964383905.1 uncultured Blastocatellaceae bacterium | reverse complement strand
CGAAGTCGCCGATTCCCAGGCCGCCGTCGAACTGGTGAATGCGGCGCTGCGGCGCGGCTGATGAATGACCGTCTTGGTCAAACCGAACTGTTGAACTAAACTGGAAACCATTGGCGTCGGTTAAATCTATGTCTATCGGGCAGCGGCTATTGCTTGTTTTGGTTTTCTGTTCCATTCCCGGCGCTGTGTGGCTGGGGCTGTACTTAGGAGAGCGATATGGTCGCTGGTCATTGCGCGCTGTGTTTCCGTGGTTGAGAGCGGCTTTCATCCTGGGATGGGCGCTCTGGATAGCGCTTTGGGTCTTTGACCGCCAGAGACTTGCAGGCTCTATTACGGGTATCTTATGTGGTTTATCTTGCATTAATTTATGGGTGCGACACCGGGTCAAGATAGACGAGCACACGCCGATTTCGCTGCACCTTTCAGACATTTCTCCTGGCAGTTCTGCTGAACATCAGAGCTGAATACTCTCAGCCAAATATGACCGATGGCAAGGGCAAAAGATAATACAGAGACATGCCCAATTTTGCCTCTGTGCCTCTGTGGTGAAGAGCTTTCGATTTAGATGGTGCCGGGCGGGGGGGTCGAACCCCCATGACCCGAAGGTCGGCGGATTTTGAGTCCCCTCCCCATTCTTCAAAGATCAAGAAACCCGCATAAATATTGACTACTCTGGATCGAGCCGCTCTTGATCAGTGAGGTTCGGTGAAGGCTGTGAGGATCGGTTGGTCACAAATTGGTCACCTCCATCTTTAGGTTCTTGGCGACACCTTTAAGAAGTTAGAAAGCTCTACATCGGTCCATGTATGGCGAAGAAAGCGCGCATAACAGCGCCTAAACAAGTAGGAGCTAGTTGAACTGCGGCCCCCGGTCATGCAACCGAATAATCTCGTCGATCGAGCGTCCGTCTTTGTACTGGCGGATGAAGGTCGTACTCACGCCGTGATCGCGCAAGCGGATCAAATCCTGCAGGCTGGCTCCCGGGAATGCCGAGTGCACCTCCGCGATGTACTGCGCGCTCACGCCGTGGTCGCGGATCTTCACCAGATCATCCACCGATAAATTCTTGTAGCCGTCGGCCCGCACTTCCTCGATGAAATTGGCGTTCACGCCGTGGTCACGTAGGTGCAGTAGTTCGTCGAGCGACAGGTCTTTGTAGCCGGCGGCGGCGAGTTCGGCGACGAAATTCGGCGTAACGCCGTGATCGCGTAGCCGCACCAGCTCATCAAGAGTTAGCTTATGGTGCGCCAGCGACGTCATCGAGCTGATGTAGTCGGCATTCACGCCGTGGTCGCGCGCCTGCAGCACCTGCTCGGCCGTCAGGCCGGTGAAGCCGGCGTTGGTGAGCGCCTTGATGTACGCGGGCGTAACGCCGTGATCGCGCATCCGGATCAGTGCTGGAACGGAGGTAAACGTGTAGCCCGCGGCTTTCATGTCACGGATGTAGTTCAGAGAAATGCCGTGAGTCACCATCCGGACGATGTCTTCGGTCGTAAACGGCTCGTACTTCTGCGACTTCAACTCGTCGAGAAGCGCCATCTGGAAGTCCGCAGCGGCGAGCTGGAACTGTTGGCGCGGCGTCGGCTCGGTGAAGCCACGTTGTTTCAGCGTATTCTTGAATTGCGCACTGGGAGTGAACTTCCACGTGCCCGAACCCTGGCCGTTGGCAAACCATCCATCGCAATCGAACGTGCCGGCGTCGCGCACCAGCTTGAACGTCAGGTGCTGGCCGGGCGTAAACATCTGCTCACGCGTGATGCCCTGTACTTCGCTCAGCGAAATCGAATGTGACCACGAGTTGTAGCCGTCCCAGCCGTTGTCGCGTGCCGAGCGATAGCGCAGCGTGAACTGCGGACTGTCGTCGTCATAGACGACATCCATAAGCCACTGGCCCTGCGCGGGAACCGTATCGCTCCGGTCGTCGTCGCGCCAGTCGCCGGTCCCGATACCTCTGCCGATACCGAACCCGAATCCGGCGCCGAATGAATCCCTGGCTGAAGCGATCGACTCGCGCACGGTCGCCCCGACCGGCACGGTGATTGCAGGCATTGGAATGTTGATGACCTCCGCTGGAACCGTGATCTCAGGTGCGGGTACGTAGACGCGAAGGCGCGGTTCATTGTCCTGGCCAAACAGAACCGGTGCGATCAACAGCAGGCAAGCAAGCAGCCGAAGAATAGGCATGGCAGTCCTCCACAAAGAGACGTGAGTTGGACGTGGCGGATGCGAGATGGTGAGCGAAAGTTTAACGTATAGGGGAAAAAAACCATTTCCACGGACAGGGGGCGTGTAGTGACTTGGAATCGATGTGGCCGTCAGGCCAACTCCATGAGCGTGAGTAATTAGTCGAGATGATCGCTCAATGGAATATGCATGTCTTCAAGGAGATTTTGGTTAGCTTAGGTTCAAACGCGGTTGCAAGATACCCGCTAAACGTGGCTTGGGCAGGGTGTTCGGTATTTCTGGTTAGTCAGCGCCTTAGAGACGAGACTTCAATCGTCCCGCCCAGCGCATCGGTTGACCGAGGCGATCAATGGTTGGATCTTTCCCAAAGTCTCGTTTCAGCAAGAACGCCCAACCTAATCGACGGGGGCAAGATCGCTTCTGTTGTCGCAATAGCGCAAATACGGCAGCAGATGTTCGCGCGTTTGAGCGTGGTGCAAGCAGCCCGAAGTATCGAATTCCGTGTTGATAGCGATCTGGAACGTGTTCCGCCAGGGTGGCCACAATTCACCCGTCGTTTCAGAATCTTGTGCTTGGTCCAAAAGCAGACCTCTTGATCCGTGATCTTAACAAAGCGATACTGCGCTGAAATTACAGCAAAGCGAGAAGCTCAATGAAAAGCAGGAAAACAAGCAAGAAGAACCGAACGGTCACATTATTGGTCACAGTAAGAATACCACCCAAAATGAACCCCGCCTTCGCAGTATCAATTAGTCGTTTGGCATCATTGAGTTAGCTGGTGCCGGGAGGGGGGGTCGAACCCCCATGACCCGAAGGTCGGCGGATTTTGAGTCCGCTGCGTCTGCCAGTTCCGCCATCCCGGCTTAGGGGCTGAAT
>CAYLJO010000446.1:0-3083 GCA_964383905.1 uncultured Blastocatellaceae bacterium | reverse complement strand
GAAGATGAGCCGTACCGCTTGTGCCGATGATCTCAAGATCGGTCACGCGGCGCGACGGCCCTCGGCCCGCGACGCGCAGGTCTCTTAAATGACCGAGGTTCCATGCCCGTCGTGACAGGCGCGATTGCGCCTCGGCCAACGTCATTTCGGCGGCCCAGCTAGTGAATGGCGAAAAGCGGTCGGAGGCAGCGCCGTTCGGTGCGGAACGAACTTCGAGGTAATCCACCTCGCCGCGGGAATCGACATGAAACGTCACCGGCTCGCCGCCGACCAATACCACCGAGCGCATCTGGTATACGCCATCCCCGAGGGCGCGAAAGAGGTAGGCATCGCCGCTCATCCTGAGCGGCAGGTCACGGCTCCTGCTCGAACGCAGGATCAAGGCGCCGCCCGCCGCCGGTCGCGCCGTCCCCTTTTGTAGCTGTAACAGTGACCGGGCCTCAAGCAGCCGGGCGAAGGTCTGTATCACGTGGGCGCGCGTCATCGCCTCGTGCGGGCGCAGGGTCGCATCCGGGTAGAGCGACAGAAAACCGTCGCGCAAAAGCAGAGCCACGTCGGCGCGATTACGCGCAGGAATCTCGGCGGCGTCGCGAAAAGCTAGCAGGTACTCGACATCCGCATTATTGAGCAGGGTGTCGGCGCGGCCCGGGCCGAAGACGGCTGCGGCGAGCGCGGTGCTGAAAGCCGGTGGCAGCGTAATATCGTCCGCCGCGACAGAGGGCGTGGGCTGGCGCGTGAGACGCGCGATCGATGAGAGCCAGCCGCGGACCTCGGCGGCGGTGGAGGCGGATCCGAGCCATGCGTCGGTGATGCGCGTCGCCGTCAGCCTGAAATCATGAATGGCGAGCAGAGCGATAAGGCGTGAGAGGGGGGCGTTTCTCTCATCATGTATGTCTGCCGGCTCGCGCGACGACTTGATCGTGAACGGCGCGAAAAGAGCTTTCCCTTCCGCCGCGCATTCGCGACCGAGAAGGTAGGGGACATGACTGCCGAAAATATTTTCCGCGTCTTCCGTGCGACCGCCGCACGTCGAAGTGTAGAGCGCGTTGATCGGTTCGCCTCTGTATGTGGCGATGATGCCGCGCGTCTCCTCGACGGCGCGCGACGCGAGCGGCTGCTCTGTGCTTAGCCCCCCGTAAACCTGTGAGCGCGTGGTCGGCAGCAGGTCAAAGCCCTGCGCGGCGAAGTTGCCCCGATTTTTGTAGGCGTAGGTGCGCGCGGCGACCGCCTGCGCTTTGAGTGCTTCGATGGCCGGGTAGCCGCCGGGCGACAACTCGTTTGGCACGACGCCGCGCACATATTCCTCAAGCCCGACGACATTCACCACCGTCAGCAGGCCGCGCGGGTTCGCAAACACTTCGAGACGCCCGCGATAGGGCTTTTCGTTGAAGCGGACGGGAGCGCTTAGTTCGTCGTCGGAAGCAAAGGTGACCGGCGCGCGTGAGCTGAACAGCTTGACCGATCCGACCCCATAGGCGACCAACTCGCGCGTCGGCACACTGCTTAGTGAGACGGGACGCCCGCTGCTCGAGGCCGGGCCGCGTGGCGCCGGGAGCGCCGAGTTATTATCCGGGCCGATTCTATTTCTCGCGCCGATCGTGTTATCCGGCGGAAGAGGGAGGGCGCTTCGAACGTCGACGATTGTTGCCGACGAGAACCCCGCATCTTCGAGTCGCGCGAGAATATCTTCGGCTTCATCACGTGACCCCTGTGGGCCGACCTGTATGCGCCAGGCCTTCGCCACTGTGTCATAAATAATTTGTGTCTCGTCACCGGTCAGGTCACGTATCTCCTGTGCCGTGCGGTCGGCCTCGGGGCGCGCCCCTGTGCCGGCGACTTCAACGCGGTAAGTCGGGGCGACGGCGACGACCGGCAGAGGGGCAAGGCGGTGCGCTTCGATCCGCACACGGGCGGCGGCGATGGGCGACGGAGTCGGGTCGAAGCCTGTCACGGCCAGCAGATGGCCCGCGGAGGAGACCGTGACGGAGCGCGCATCTGTGGCAAGCCCGATGCGGATCACCGGTTCTTCAGTCAACCGAGTCGTCTCTACCCCGATCGGGTCGGATGGGGTTGTCGGCCACGCTTGCGAGCCGCTCTGCGCGCGTCGTGGGCGCGTTGCTTGTTGCGGGCCCCGTTGGGCGAGCGCAAACGTCGGGACACACAGCGCGTACGTGATGATAAGGGCCGGAACTTTTGACCGGAGGGACGTGCGCATGAGCTTTGATCTTTCGGCTGCGGCGGATGCCGGCGTTCATGAACGCCGGCCGCGCACCTAATACTACTACATTTACGCCGGCAGGTGGCACGCGTCATTCACCACGAGAATGTAAGGCGGGCCCGCACTTACAAGCTCAACGATCGCGACGCATAGTTGATGTGCTTCCCACGTAGCGCTTACAAAGGACGCACACTGACTTCTTTAAAATAGACGTGGGTGGATGTGCCTTTCTCGTAATCGTCATGATTCTGAAGACCGATGTAACCGGCGTTCGGTCGCGGGCCGCGCTCCGGTTCCCAGGGCTTGACTCGTTTCGGGACCGGCTGTTTGGGGTTGTAATTATTGACGCGCGCGCCGTTGATGGTCACGAGGATGAGCGGGCCTTTCAGTGTGACCTCCATTTCGTTCCACTCCCCGGGCGGCTTGGTCGGGAGCGAGGTGGATTTCGCCAGCGAATAGATCGCCCCCGTGCGGTGATAAACGTCCGTGGCATCAAGGATCTGTACCTCGTAGCCGTGATGGACGGCGAACCACTCGTCTTTGGGTTTATCCGCGATACGCACAAAGACGCCCGAATTTGAAGATTTATGCGTCGTGCGATAGACGACTCGGATCACGCAGTTTCCGAACTTCTCGCGGGTGTACCAGAGGAGTCCCATCCCGCCTTCTGTTCTGAGCAACCCATCCTCAACGACAAAGCGGCCGGGTCCGACGTGCTCCCACCCGTCAAGGTCGCGTCCATTGAACAGTTGGCGCCACTGCGGTTGCGCATTTGAGCCACGCTCTCGCGGCACTTCCGCCTGGCACATGATGACGGAAATAATCAGAAGCGTAGCGATGGAAAGCCTTTTCAGCATACCTTTCA
>CAYLJO010000445.1:0-3094 GCA_964383905.1 uncultured Blastocatellaceae bacterium | reverse complement strand
CCCGCACGGCATCGGCCTCTGCCTTATGGATACTGCTATCGAGGTGAAGATTTCAGATAAGCATCACCGCGACCGGGATTCAATAAGTAACAAAGCTTTTTATATCTGTATTGCATCAGTAAACGATTTGCCGTAAGATCCCATTTACGGGGGTAATAACGTCAAGTGTCGCTGAGTCTTTCATCGCCATTTAACCCCCGCGACTAACAGGCAAGTGCCTTTTATCCCCCACCTTTTCATCCACGATACGGGTCGCTCCTCTCTCCGCAAACCAAGCGTGCCGTTCTTTATCTCAGGGGATGGTTTGCATTGATGGAACACGAAGGCGCACACACGATTCTGCTCGTCAATGATATGCCCGACCAACTGGAGTTGTTGAACACCCTGTTGGGTAAGGCCGGCTACCGCGTAATCACGGCGCGCGACGGGCGCGAGGGCTTCCGCCTCGCGCAACGTGAACGCCCCCTGCTGGTGATCAGCGATGTGCTGATGCCGGAAGCTTCCGGCATCGAGTTATGCCGTTGGATCCGCGCCGACGCCCGCCTGCGCGCCGTCCCGATCCTCCTCCTCAGCGCCGTCCGCTTCGACACGCCGAGCGTCGTCGAAGGGCTGCAGGCCGGCGCCGATGATTACCTGGAGACCCCGTACGATCCGTTGCGCCTGATCGTGAAGGTGGCGCGGCTGCTCGAGCGGTGGCGCTCAGAAGCGGCGTTGCGCCAATCCGAAGAGCGCTTCCGCCTGCTCGTCGAGGGGGTCACCGACTACGCGATCTTCATGATCGACGCCGGGGGTCGCATCGCCAGTTGGAACGAAGGGGTGGGGCGCGTTTTGGGCTACGGGGAGGCGGAGTTCGTCGGCCGGCACTTCTCCATCATCTTCACGCCCGAAGATGTTGAGCGCGGGGCGCCCGCTTATGAGTTGAGGACGGCGGAGGCCGAAGGCCGGGCCGATGACGAGCGCTGGCACCTGCGGCGTGACGGCACTCGCTTCTGGGCCAGCGGGGTCGTCACGTCGTTGCGGGATGAGTGGGGAAGCTTGCGGGGCTTCTCCAAAGTGATGCGCGACAACACCGAACGCAAGGCGGCTGAGGAACTGATGGCGCATGAAGCGTCGCACGACACCCTCACGGGGCTGCCGAACCGGGCCCTGTTCATCGACCACCTGCAGCGTTCGATCGCGCGCACCAGGCGGCACGGCGACTACCTGTTCGCCGTGCTGTTTCTGGACCTCGACCGCTTTAAAGTGATCAACGACAGCCTCGGCCACGTCGTGGCGGATCAATTGCTTGTCGCGATCGGTCGCAAGCTGGAGCAGGCTTTACGCCCCGAAGACCTGATCGCGCGTTTCGGGGGCGACGAGTTCACCATCCTCCTCGATGATATTAAGGATGTGAGCGACGCGACGCGCGTCGCCAACCGGATCCACCGGGAGTTGGCGGCCCCCTTCAACCTCGGAGGCCAGGAGGTGTTCACGACCGCGAGCATCGGGATCACCCTCAGCTCGCACGGTTATGACCTCTCGGAGGAAGTCTTACGCGACGCCGACACGGCGATGTACCGGGCCAAAGAACTGGGCAGGGCGCGCCACGAGATCTTCGATCGAAGTATGCACGAACGCGTGAGGGGGCTTTTGGAGTTGGAGACCGATCTGCGGCGGGCCATTGAGCGCCGGGAGTTTCGCATCCACTATCAGCCCATCGTGTCGCTGGAGACGGGCGGGATTATCGGGTTCGAGGCTCTCTTGCGCTGGCAGCACCCGGAGCGCGGCCTGCTCTGCCCGGCGGAGTTCATCAGGGTGGCGGAGGAGACCGGACTGATTATCCCGATCGGTGGATGGGCGCTGCGTGAGGCGTGCCGCCGGATGCGGATATGGCAGGGCCGGGTTGGCGCCAACCCGGCGCTGGCGATCAGCGTCAATCTTTCGGCCAAACAGTTTTCACAACCCGGTTTGGTCGAGCAGGTCGACCGGACGCTGCAGGAGACTGGCTTTAATGCGCACGACTTGAGGCTGGAGATCACGGAGAGCGTGGTGATGGAGGATGCGGGGGCGGCCACCGCCATGCTCTTACAGCTGAGGGGGTTGGGCGTAAAGCTGTACATCGATGACTTCGGGACGGGCTACTCCTCCCTGAGTTACCTGCACCGCTTCCCCATCGATACGCTGAAGGTGGACCGGTCATTCGTCGGGCAGATGACGGCGCGGGACGAGAACCTGGAGATCGTGCGGACGATCGTCGAGCTGGGGCACAACCTGGGGATGGAGGTGATGGCGGAAGGCGTGGAGAACGAGGAGCAATTGGGGCAGCTTAAAAGGCTGGGATGCGAGTACGGTCAGGGTTACCTATTCTCGCGGCCGGTGGATTTGGTCGAATAAGCCAAAGTCCCATGCTTGGCGCAAGGCTGAAGGACAATCGAGGCGATGAAAGAGAAGAAAATAATCAAAGGAGGCTAACACCCAGAGGGTATAGCCAAGCGAATTCTGCGACACGCTCTAGTTAAGAAAGGCAATGCGGAGTGAGTGCGGGGAATAAACCGCCGGCGAACTATGCACCTGAAACCTGTCAAGGGTGTGCTGGCAGCGGGCGTCAAGGAGACGCCGGCTGCGGGTGTGTAAGGGCCGGGGCACCGTGCTAGTTGCCCAGCCAGCACGCAAGTGCGCCTACTGTGGTGGAAGCGGTCAATCACCGCAGTATCAGGCCATAGCTTGCTGGGCGTGCGGGGGCAGTGGTTGGGCACGTCCCTGGAAAGCCTGAAGAAAGGCAGACAGAATGGCCTGGTTGATGATCCTTAATGGCTTCCGGCAGTAGCCATACTCAGATGGCGCGACCGGATGGATCTGGCGCGGCAGGGCACATAATGAGTAGGTGTTACACTGTAGTACAAATTAGGGTAATACAGTTTACACAGTTCATCTGACACCCGCTCTGACGCCCGCCAGGGTGCCCGCGGGCCTCACTTCTTGCTGCCTTTCGCCGCCGCCACAGTCGCATTGAGGGCGTTCATATTGATGCCTGCACTAAGCAGTATCTCTTCAATCCGCCGCCGCCGCTCCGTCTGCACCGGTGATTTGCCTTTAATGTAGGCGTCAACCGCCA
>CAYLJO010000444.1:0-3096 GCA_964383905.1 uncultured Blastocatellaceae bacterium | reverse complement strand
TATTTCTGCCGAAACCCTTCACGAGCGCGCAACTGCAGGTCATGGTGCGGATGCTGCTCGGCAAAGGCGGCTCCTAAAGGATGCGCCACGTGCCCGGCTGCGCCCGCGATGAGTTCATGTGTCATGGTCTACCGCAACAGGGGGTAGCCTTTCTCCTGAAACCGTAGGCGCATCCGGCGGCTTGATGCGCCCTTGTGCTGGCCGGCGTGCGTCTGCTTTGAATTCTCCCCTGCGGGCATCGGGAAGATAACGGATCTTTCCATAACGATTGCCCTTGTTATTGAAAGTGAGGATTGAGAGCCTCCTATTGGTTGCACATAGGAATATCCCACACCCCATATGGTAAAGCAATAGGAAGACGAATGACCGAGGCACTGGCCCCTCACCGGATCCATTCCCATCTTGCTATAGGCGAGCACGACAGGCAGATAGTCAAACCTGCTTACGTGCTAAAATGGACGGGGTTGCTTTCATGCCAGCGGCCGGCAGGTTCGTTATGCCGATCACCATCATACTGCCCGAAGAGATCGAACACCAACTGGAAACCGCATGGGGGCGACCTCCCGCGGCGCGCCCTCGAAGCGTTAGCCGTCGAAGGCTACCGCTCCGGTGATTTAAGCGCGGGGCAGATGGCGGAGATGCTCGGGCTCTCCGTGTGGGAGACCGAAAAGTTCCTCAAGGAGCGCGATGCCTACTTACACTATTCTCCTGAAGACCTCCGGCGAGACATGGAGACACAGGAGCGACCCCCCCTCACGATGATCATCCGAGTTGAGTTCGGCCAACCAGCGGCTGGTGGCGCGCCTCGCCGAGATCCAGCAACTGGCCACCCTCTCATAAAGCTACTCATAGAAATGGGCGCGCCTGCCACTTAGATGCGGGAGGCGCTTCGGGCGGAAAGGAGATTAAGGAACTCTCGGCCACCTCGTTCGAGCACCTGCAAGAAAAGAGGATCTGATGAAAATATTGATAGCCGAAGACGACCCTATTTCTCGCCTCTTGCTGGAAACCACGCTGGTCAAAGCAGGACGTGAAGTAGTCGTGAGCGCGCGCGACGGCGATGAAGCTTTGGCTGCGCTCCAACGAGAAGATGCGCCGCCCTTAGCCATTCTCGACTGGATGATGCCCGGCACGGACGGCATCGAAATCTGTCGAAAGCTGCGCGAGGCTGATTGCGCCACACCCACCTATATCATCCTTCTCACGGCCAAGAGCCACAGGGAAGACATTGTGGCTGCAACTGGAAGCCGGCGGCTAGCGCCCGCCCACTCTACTTACGTCACAACCAAGCTGGTGAATGAGCTGCGGGTGCTTACTTTATTGCGTCATGACGATCTTCGAGCTAAGATTTCGCCGGTTAAGTCAAACCAAAGATTAGAATCTGATTTATGAACCGGAAAATTCGTGTACTGATCGTTGATGATGATCCGATGACCCGCAGGCTCATCGTCGCGCAACTCGCGTCCGCCGGTTTTGATGCGACGGCGGCGGCGAGTGGCGAGGAAGCCTTATCCGCCCTCAAAGAGGCTGACTACGACGTTGTTTTCCTTGACATACAGATGTCGGGGCTTTCGGGCTTCGATACGTTGGCCGAGATAAAAAAAACGGACGACGCTCCGGAAATAGTGATGTTAACATCTGATACCTCTCTCGCTTCCGGCATTGAGGCGATGCGACTCGGCGCTTACGATTACCTGACCAAACCGGCGGCGCTCGGGGAAATGGAAGCGGTTGTCCGCAAGGCCGATGAGAAGCGGCGGTTGTTACTCCAAAATGCTTCGCTGCGCGACGCCGTCAATGCGGGGGAAAGAGCGGACGACCAGGCCCGCGCTCCTGTTTACCGGAGCCCTTCGATGCAGGCCCTCATCGCGCAGGCCGAGACCGTCGGGCGCCGTGATTCGACCGTGCTGATCACGGGTGAATCCGGCACCGGCAAAGACGTGCTCGCCCGCTTTATCCATTCACGCAGCGCCCGCCGCACTGCGCCACTCATCAGCGTCAACTGCGGCGCGCTACCGGAAGCGTTGTTTGAGTCGGAGTTTTTCGGTTATGAGCGCGGCGCATTCACCGGGGCGACCGCCGGGAAGAGAGGCCTCATCGAAGCCGCCGATAGCTCGACGCTCTTTCTCGATGAGGTCGGCGAGATGCCTCTGCCCGCTCAGGTCAAGCTCTTGAGCTTTCTCGAACAGGGACGCATTCGCCGCGTCGGCTCGACGCGCGAACGTGCGGTCGACGTGCGCGTCATCGCCGCCACTAATCGTCATCTGACGGAGGATGTCGGCCAGGGACGTTTTCGCGCCGACCTCTTTTACCGTCTGAATGTTATTTCAATGCACGTCCCACCGCTGCGCGAGCGCCGCGAAGACATTATGGCGCTGACCGAACATTTTCTCGAGCTCTTTCGTCAAAGGTTTCAGCGCCCCGCGCTGGATCTGACTGCCGCGGCCCGCCATCGGATTGTCGAGTACGATTGGCCCGGCAACGTCCGTGAACTGCGCAACTGCCTGGAGCGCGCCGTCGCCCTCTCTGCCGGAGATGTGCTTGGTGCCGAACAGGTCTTACCGCGTCAAGACGGTATTCCGACGCCAAAACTTCCAGCCGAAGGACTGCCTCTGGATAGAAACGAGCTGCCGACGATTGATGATATGGTGCGTCGTTACACCTTACAAGTACTCGCCAGCGTCGATGGTAATCGAGAGCGCACAGCTGCCATCCTCGGCATCTCAGAGCGCAAACTCTACCGCAAGCTTCGCGAGTATAAGACTCAGCCAGCTATTCATCAGGGGCCCGCGAACGAGCCTGACTAAATTAGCTTTTGAGTTCTAAAATGGCAGCCAGATTTGGCAGTCTTCGTTTTTCGCCACCTATTTTGGGAGCCGCCAAACAGGCCGATTCTCTCCGCAACCCCAATCCTATCAATATCTTGACTTGGTCCGCGCTGAGCCTGGCACAGCGGTTGCTTTATTTATTATCGGCCAACAAATGTTGGCCGATGAACTGGAGCAAGTGAGCAACCAGTGAGACACATGATTAGGATCGCCCAATCCCCCAAAGGAGAGATCAATGCTTACCCGTAGTTCCCATACACCCCTTAAC
>CAYLJO010000443.1:0-3107 GCA_964383905.1 uncultured Blastocatellaceae bacterium | reverse complement strand
TAGCCCAAAAGGTGGTTTGGATAAGAGAGGAAAGATGATCATGGCTAGGTATGGAGGATTGCGGGTACATCTCATGCCACCCCATCAGAAAATTCATCTTACCCAAAAGGCCACCGCTCTGATGAAAAAACTCGTTCCAGCGTTTGCGTTCGGCTTCGATGTCTTCTAGCAGTTCAGCGAAGAACGCTGGCTCTAGCTTGAACCCGAAACTATCACCTCGTGTGACCACCGTACGCTGAGGTCGTGGCCTCACCCGATACTGCCCTTGTGGTGTATCACTACTCATGCTGCAACTCGTTTGGCCGGGCGTTCACGCCTCGAAGTATTTCAGAGCCGCCTGATGCCACAGCGCGATCAAGTTTCTCCGCTCCAATATTTCAGGATGCGACTTCGCGTATTTGAGATACCACCTTGTTAGGCCAACCCAATCACGCACGTCTCCTCTCGGGTGAACCTTCCAGCCGAGTTCTTCCACTGTCCGTGTGCGTTTAGTCTCGTTATGCTCGTAGGATGTCGAGGCGGATGGCCGACGGGTCGGCCAGTAGGGTGGTAGTCTTCATACCGCCAGTTATAGCAACATAGGACGGCAAAACCCTTTAACTTTTCGCCCCGCTGTAATAGAGTTCTGCAGAATTTGAGTATGGCGCCGCTGTCCTATCTGCCATGCCTCTAGCCCCTAACTCCCGGCTCGGCCGCTACGAGATCCGCTCAAAGATCGGAGAGGGCGGGATGGGTGAGGTCTACCGTGCCCGTGACCCGAAGCTCGGGCGCGACGTAGCAATTAAAGTCTTGCCGGCCGCTTTCTCGGCGGATAGGGAGCGGCTCGCCCGCTTCGAGCAGGAGGCGTGTGCGGCCGGCGCTTTGAACCACCCCAACATCCTTTCCGTCTATGACGTCGGGACGGAAAACGGCAGCCCCTACGTCATCTCGGAGCTGCTCGAAGGAGAGACCCTGCGCGAGATGCTGCACGCCGCTCAGCTCCCGCAGCGCAAGGCTCTGGATTACGCCCTGCAGGTCGCGCGGGGCCTCTCAGCCGCGCACGAGCGTGGGATCGTCCACCGCGACTTGAAACCGGAGAATATCTTCATCACTGCGGACGGGCGGGCGAAGATCTTAGACTTCGGGCTGGCGAAGCTGGTCCAAACCGATCAGGTCGGTACGCGGTCGGAGGCCCCCACGCGGCGTGTGGAAACAGGCTCGGGCGTGGTGATGGGGACGGTCGGCTACATGGCACCTGAGCAGGTGCGCGGGGCGCAGGTTGACCAGCGCGCCGACATCTTCAGCTTCGGCTGCATCCTCTACGAGATGCTGTCGGGGCACAGGGCTTTTCGCGGCGAGTCGGCGGCGGACACCCTGAGCGCGATCCTCAAGGAAGACCCGCCAGGCCTCTCCGAGTCTAACCGTAACGTCCCGCCCCCGCTCGCACGGCTCGTCCTGCGCTGCCTGGAAAAGAGACCGGAGCAGCGCTTCCAATCGGCGGGCGATCTAGGCTTTGCGCTCGAAGCCTTGTCCACGCCCTCCGGCTCGCGGTTGGAAACGGCGACGTCATTGGCTGTGACATCAAGTGTAGGCAAGCGGCAGCTCCTCAAGAGCGCGCGGCTGGCCTGGATCGTGGCCGGTGTGCTGGCGATGGTGGCGCTGATCTCGCCGCTCGTCTCCCTTCGCCGCTCGTCGCCCGAGGCGCCGCCCATCACCCGCTTCTCAATCAACCTGCCCAAAGAGACCAGCACCGTTGCAGCAGATGCCCCCTTGCTGGCTTTATCCCCCGACGGCCGCCGCCTCGTCTTCAGCACAGTGAACGTGGCAGGCAAGCGCCAGCTTTGGCTGCGCCCGCTCGATGCTTTCGCTACCCAGCCGCTCGCCGGCACCGATGGCGCTTTTGGTTCCTTCTGGTCACCCGACGGTAGGTACATCGCTTTTTTCGCCGACCGCAAGCTGAAGAAACTCGATACCGGATCGGGGGTGATCGAGACCGTCTGCCCGGCAAGGGGAGGCGGCGGCGCCTGGAATCGGCAGGGCGTCATTCTCTTCGGTGATGAGAAGGGGCTTTCGCGGGTCAATGCAGCGGGAGGCCGGCCGGGGGCCGTCACCGAGCTGGACGCGCCGCACGGAGAAGTGTCTCACCTCTTCCCCTCTTTCCTACCTGACGGCAAGCATTTCCTGTTTCAAGTCTTTGGGGGAGAGAACAGCGGCATCTACGTCGGCTCGCTGGATTCACGAGACCGCAAGCTGCTGATTCCCCTAGGTGGGGACGGGACCAATGCCACGCAGGCAGTTTGGGCGCCGCCGGGCTACATCCTGTATGCGCTCAACCGCAGGACGCTGCTTTCGCGGGCCTTCGATCCCGACCGCCTGGAATTGCAAGGCGAGCCGTTCCGCGTGGCCGAGAATGTGGTCGTCAGCGGCCCGGGTGTGGGGCGGTTTGCGGTCTCCGCCAATGGCGTGCTCGCCTTTGTTCAGGGCGGAGAGGCTGACACCGTGCAACTGACCTGGCGCGACCGGAGCGGAAAGCGGTTGGGCGTCGCTGGTCCGGCGGCGCCCTGGATCAACTTCAGCTTGTCGCCGGATGAACGCTCGGCGGCGCTCACTCGGGATGAGCCGAGTAGACAACCCTCGATCTGGCTGCTCGATCTGGTGCAAGGCTCCACGACCCGCTTCATTACCGAGGGGAGTAACTTTTTTCCCGTCTGGTCGCCGGATGGCAAAGAACTGGCTTTTAGCTCTGCCCGCAACGGGCCGCCAAACCTGTACCTCAAGCCGCTGGCCGGGAATGTGCCGGAGGAGCGACTGCTGGAATCTGGTTCTCAATGCGATCCGACCTCGTGGACGCCGGACGGGAAGTTTCTGATCTTCCGTATGGCCGCGTCAGTTTTACCCGGTGACCTCTGGCTGCTGCCCTTGACGGGTGAGCGCCGGCCGCAGCCTGTGCTCCAGACGCAAGCCGATAAACGGTATGGCCGAGTCTCGCCTGAGGGGAACTGGCTCGCTTATCAGTCCGATGAGGCGGGGAGCCAGGAGATCTACGTGACGCAGTTCCCACAGCCGGTGCGCTCCTGGCGGATTTCGCGCAGCGGCGGGATGAATCCTCACTGGCGCGGCGACAGCAA
>CAYLJO010000442.1:0-3112 GCA_964383905.1 uncultured Blastocatellaceae bacterium | reverse complement strand
CTATCCATGACCCTACCGGGACGCAACCGCGGCGCACCGCGTATCATCATGGGTTGCGCTACTCGCGAAGGGCGTGTTCCTCTGCCGTACACGTGTCGTCTTCGACGGCGTTACCAGGCATTACTTCGGTGACTAGCTGTGTGTGCGGGCAGGCTGCGTAAGGAGCGCGAGCAGCGCCAAAAGGGAGAGTCGAATGCCCGCGTCTTGAGATTGCCCATTCGTGCGAAGTGATTCACGCACATAAGCCGCGCCGTTATTTCTGTCGTCGCGCATGGCAAGCCTCCTCTTAGACGCGGTGTGCACAGTCAAGGTTAGGTCGGGGCAACTCTTTACCACGAAAGCGTGATGATTGAAAGAGATTTGTCTGCAAACTGCATCGTGCTTTCGTGCCGGACTCTGTTGTTTCTTTGGCGAAGGGCTTAAAGAGCGGTGACATGAATTGTCGGTCTGGTTGGATTTGATAACTTTAGAGAGGATGCGTCGTTCGAGGCGGCGAGGTCGCATGAGTGCAGATCAATCGATGTCAATTCATACGTTTAAATACAAGAGTTCAGCGAACTTCCCCAATTCCGAGGAGATATGCCGCAGTGCGATCGTGGAGGCCAACCGTTGTTGCAACGCGGGGTACGGCAAGATCTTCGGCGCGCTTGCAGCCGCGCGGCAGAAGGAAGTGCTGTGCGATCTTCCCGGCGCAGATCACGCTGGAGCTGCTGCTGGCGCGGTTGTTCTCCAACATGTTGTGACAGATTCCGCAAAGGATTTCGCTTTGGGGACGGCCCGGCGCTCGCCGTGGTGCGGCCTGGCTCGCTCCTCGAGCAGTGGCGCGTGTTGAAGCTCTGTGCCGCGGCCGGAAAGATCGTGATCGTGCAGGCGTCCAACACCGGTCTTACCGGCGGATCGACGCCGGATGGCGACCAATACGACCGCGAGATTGTCATCATCAGCACGCTGCGGCTGGAGAAGATCCATCTGTTGGATCGTGGCCGGCAGGTCGTCTGCCTTCCCGGAGCCACGCTGTTTCAGCTCGAGAAGCAGCTGCAACCGCTGGGCCGCAATCCCCGCTCGGTGATCGGCTCCTTGCATCGGGGCATCCGTCTTCGGCGGCATCTGCAACAACTCGGGCGGCGCCCTGATTCATCGCGGCCCCGCGTATACGCAGATGACCTTGTATGCCCAGATCGACGAGCAGGGGAACGTGGAGCTGATCAATCATCTGGGAATTCGGCTGGGCACGGAGCCGGAGCAGATGCTCACAAAGCTCGAGAATGGGGACTTTGCCGAGACGGATATCCTCCAGGATGCCGAGCGGGCCTGCTCCGATCACGGCTACCGGCAGCACGTCCGTGAGATCGATGCGCCGACACCTGCTCGATTCAACGCCGACCCCACGCGCCTCTTCGAGTCATCCGGCTGCGCGGGCAAGGTCATGTTGTTCGCCGTCAGACTCGATACCTTTCCGAAGGAGCGACGGGTCAGCGACTTCTATATCGGGACGAGCGACCCGGCGGAGCTCACACAGATCCGCCGCCACATCCTGGCGCATTTCAAAGCGCTGCCTCTCCAGGGGGAATACCTCCACCGCAACGCGTTCGCCATTGCGGAGACGCACGGCAAGGACACTTTCCTGGCCATTCAATACCTGGGCACCGATCGGCTGCCGGCTCTGTATGCGATCAAGGGGCGGCTCGACGCGCTGTGCGCTCGCTTCAAGTTCCTGCCCCATGACCTTTCGGATCGCATCATGCAGGCGGCCAGCGCGCTGTTTCCCAAACACCTGCCGAAGCGCATGTACGACTACCACGAGCGCTTCGATCATCACTTGATGCTCAAGATGGCCGATGAGGGCATTGAAGAAGCACGCGTATCTGAGCTCGATGTTCCCGTCAGCGCACGGGGCCTTCTTCGAGTGCACGCCGGAGGAGGGTACGAAGGCCTTCCTGCACCGGTTCGCGGCCGCGGGAGCAGCGATACGCTATCGCGCGATCCACCGTCGGTCCGTGGAGGACATGGTGGCGCTCGATGTGGCGCTCCCCAGGAACTGCACGAGTTCGTTCGAGGAGTTGCCGGACAGCATCGAATCGAAGCTGCTGCACAAGCTCTATTACGGGCATTTCTTCTGCCACGTCTTTCACCAGGACTATCTCGTGAAGAAGGGTTGCGACCCCATGGAGGTCGAGCACTCGATGTGGAAGATCCTAGACACACGCGGAGCGGAGTACCCGGCCGAGCACAATGTCGGGCATCTTTACGACGCGAAACCCCCTCTCGCCAGTCACTATCGGACGCTCGACCCGACCAATTCGTTCAACCCTGGCATCGGGCATACGTCAAAGCTGTCGAATTGGAAATAGCGCTGCGATTGGCGACCCACGCTCGAGAAGCATTGAATCGTGCGGTCACGAGGCGGGCCAGCGACGCAGGTGCGAAGAGCCGGGGCATTTCCTGGCAACGTATGGCGGCGAGAGGCGACGCGTTCACGGGCCGCCCGGTTTGGGATTCCCAAACAATCATTGATTTTGGCAACACGGATATTGCCGTAGGTTGCCCGGGAGAAGCCGTAGGATGGAGCGGGTGATGGGAATCGAACCCATTACGCGTTCGTGAGAGATCAGTCGGTTAGGCTACGGGCGAAGGCCAAGTGCGAAGTAAGTGCGGAATTTCCCCGTACGTGGGGCCATGTACGGCAAGGTGAGGCCAACTGACTCCCAAGGACCGGAATCGGACCCAGAGCGGACGCCCATCAGCCGTTCGGTGGCTTGCCAGTGAAAACCGCCAGTTGAGCGTCGAAAGCACGCTTGTAGGCGGGCCGCGCTTCGCCACGGGCGACATAGGCGGAAAGGTTCGAATATTTCTCCAGTTCACCCGATCCGCTTAACCTGCGCAGCACCGTCTCCATCAGTAGGTCCCCGGCGCTGAACGCAACGTCGAGCCAGTCCGCTTCGCCAAGCCGACTGGAAAGTTCGCCCAGCCGTACACGGACGCGATCCTCGAGGATAGCTAGGCGCTCCTCATACCAGCTTTTGTCGTGCTCCAAGAGCATCGCCATTCCGCGATCAACAATCGGCGGCTCCACCGTATTAAGCGCCGCAAACATCCATGCGATCGCGCGCGC
>CAYLJO010000441.1:0-3115 GCA_964383905.1 uncultured Blastocatellaceae bacterium | reverse complement strand
GCTTAGAACCTATCTCTAAACCTCACATTTGCGCCAGCAGATAATGGCAAAGGCAAAATGTAGCAGAGCAAGATAGTTAGAGAGTTTCTTCTCCCATCTGACGAGGAGCCTGCGGAATCTGTTGATCCATCAATGGGTGACTTCCACGACCCACCGTCTGGCCTTTCGCCTGCCGCCCTTTCGCCGCTTCTTCTTCTTGGCATTAGCCTTCTCTGGGATATGCGCGACATAGCCGGCCTGCTCGGCAATCTCTTCTGCTCCGGTATAGGCTTTATCCAGACACAGATGTTTGGCCTGTGGAGGGCACGCTTGCTCGACGGCAATTACTTCCGCCATCTTCGATTCAACCGTCACCTCCAACAGCTTTATGTCATGGCACTGCGCGCCACCGATCTTGATGCCGATCGGCACCCCCTGCGCTGCCACCAGCAGGCTCCGCTTCGTTCCGCTCTTGCCCCTGTCGGTCGGGTTGGCACCTGTAGCGTCCCCGCCCCAATGGCGCTTTTGTTATCGCTCCATCGGCTGCCTGCCACTGTAGTTGCAGCCCATGAACCGCCTCATACGCGGAGAGTCCTGCCGCCCACATCCGCTTGAAGACCCCGCCCCGCCTCCACCTCTGGAAATATCTGTGCAAGGTCTTCCCAGACCCATAGAGTAGTTGCGGCGCGGCGTTCCACTGGCACCCAGTTCTCAGGACATAGAGGATGCCAGCCATCACCCTCCGCTGATCCGCGGCCGGACGCCCCCCGATGTTCCTTCGCGCTTTCCCGCGCCCTCGATATCGGCTCTGGTCTTTCGGCAAGAGAGATTTGATTCTTTCCCAAAAAGTACCAGATAATTCCCAACAGGACACGTCCTGATAACGTGTCCCATCGTGCTGTACGGACATAGACTTCCAACTCCTTGTTCGTACAGCATTTTACCTTACCTCGCTTTAGAGATAGGTTCTTAATCTAGTTGGGTTAAGGCGTCGGGTATGGGCAACCCGGCGCCTCTATTTTTATTGCCAGGGATGAATCATGACCGAACGAGGCCGCCCGGCTCGCCTTTCCCTTTTGCTCAAGTCCGAATGCGGAGCGATGAATAAAAGTAGCATAGCTGCGGTCTTCTTATTCATCGCTGCGGCGTTGCGCGCACATCGTTTCAAAATGCTGCTTCCGCCGCCTCGTGAGCCGCGTAGGCGCGCGTGTCACGAATGTCGCGTACTTCACGGATGAAGAGCTCGAGCTCTTCATCTTTGGTGTAGAAATGCGGCGAGATGCGTATGCCGGCGCCGGGCCGGTAATCGACGATGAACTCGCGCCGGATGAGCTCGGCGGTGATGGCCCCGGCGTGATCAATGGCGATCGTGATCGTCCCCCCGCGTTGCGCCGGGTCGTGCGGCGACGTCACACGAAAGTCTGCTTCTTCGGCCAGTTGGATGAGACGAGTCGTTTGTCGCACGCTTTTCGCACGAATCGCTTCGACGCCGATTTCGTTGATAATGCGATAGCCGCTTTGCGCCGCATACAGCGCCGGGATAGAGGGCGAGCCGTGTAGAAAACGTGTGACGTCGGGCGCATAACGGATCGCACCGCCCTCGAAGGCGAACGGCGATTCGTGTGCCATCCAGCCGGTCGTCTTCGGCTCCAGCTTGGCTTGCAGGTCGGGGCGGACATAAAGATAACCCGCGCCCGGACCCCCGCATAGCCACTTCACAGACCCGCCCGTCGCAAAATCTACGTTTAACTCTTTGACACTGAAGGGGACGGTGCCCGCTGATTGATAGGTGTCGAGCACGACCATCGCGCCGACCTCATGCGCGCGCTCGACGATGGCGCGGGCGTCCTGTATGAAAGCGCTTTTGAAGAGAACGTGCGAGATGGGGACAAGCAGCGTTTCGTCATCGATCGCCGCGAGCATGCGTTCCAGAGGTACGGTGATGCCGTCGTCGGACTTAACCGTCTCGATGCGCAAACGCCCATGACGCGCTTGCGCTTCGTAGACGTACATGACGGAAGGAAAGTTCAATTCTGAATATACGATCTTGTTCCTGGCCGGCGTGGGATCGAAACAGGAGAGGATGAGCGATTGACAGATCGAGACGTTTTGATGCATCACGACCGTGCCGAGGTCTGCCCTGATGATGCGCGCCACCTCGTCGCCGATAGCCACGGGCATGTTCCACCAACCTTCAGCCCATGCGCGCACGCCGCGTGTCGCCCATGTCTCGGCGTAATCCTGCAGGCGCTCGTAAGTCCCGCGAGGCATCGCGCCCAGGCTGTGCGAGATCAAATAGACTGTCTTGTTGAGGATAGGAAATTCCCCACGCCACTTTAAGAGCTCATCCGTCAAAAGCTAGCTTCCTCCGGCATATAAAGAGAGTCGCAATCTCGGACCGTTCTTCATTCGGGCGCCCGCTCTGAGTAAAGTCCGAGGAAAACCTCGCTCAACACTGTACCCAGGTGAGAATTAAAACTACTCTCGGGGGAATAAAGAAGCATTGAATACACAGTATATTCATCTACACGCCGAACGTCCATCCGCAGCCGGGTCGCCCGGCGGTTGATGGTCTGGCCAGGGGGATGGAGCTTATTCGTAGCAAACAAAATTCTTCTCTTTCCCGGCGCGTTCCTCACGCTGAGACAAACCTGCTAAACTCTTCTTCTAAGCTCGACTTTATCCAATTTTGATCTTTGAAAAGAGGACGCAGGACACGTAAGCTGCTGACTGTTTCGACCAAGAAAAGTCAACGGAGGCTTACCCGTGCCCTGCGAACTGGTGCACCTGATCGTAGCATTCGCGCCCTTGTTCTCCAAGCCTGTTTTCGAACACGTCAAAGTTTTATTGCAGGGAGCGATCCTCGCCCCTGGTAAGCGCACCGTGACGCAGGCTCTGCGGGTGATGGGCAAAAGCCAGGAGCCGCATTTCCAGACTTATCACCGCGTCTTGAATCGTGCGGCCTGGCGTTGCCTGGATGCCGCGCGCATCCTGCTCCACCTGCTGATTGCGGCTTTCGCTCCATCAGGCCCTCTCGTCTTCGGACTTGATGACACTATTGAGAGACGGCGCGGTAACCAGATCAAGGCTAAAGGCATTTATCGTGACCCGGTGCGCTCGTCTCATTCTCATTTTG
>CAYLJO010000440.1:0-3176 GCA_964383905.1 uncultured Blastocatellaceae bacterium | reverse complement strand
ACGGCTCGTCCTGCGCTGCCTGGAAAAGAGGCCAGAGCAGCGCTTCCAATCGGCGAGCGATCTCGGCTTTGCGCTCGAAGCCTTGTCCACGCCCTCCGGCTCGCGGTTGGAGACAGCCGCCGTGTTGCCGGCGGTGACCGATGGTGCTTCAGCGCCGCGTCGGCTGCGCCGCGAACGGTTGGCATGGCTCGTGGCGGCGGTCTCGTTGCTTGCGGCGCTCGTCCTAGCCATTACCTATTTCCAGCGCGGTACGGTCGAAGTCCGCGCCGTCCGCTCCTACATCCTCCCGCCGGAGAAGTCGAACTTCAATTCCTTCGGCCGCAATGCCGGCCCTGTCGCCGTCTCGCCTGATGGCCGTCGCCTGGCTTTCGTCGCGACGATGGCTGAAGGCAAAAGGCTTCTCTGGGTACGTTCACTCGACGCGCTCGCGGCCCTGGCGCTCGCCGGCACCGAGGATGCCTCGCACCCTTTCTGGTCACCGGACAGCCGCTCGCTGGGATTCTTCGCGGGCGGGAAGCTCAAAAAGATTGACGCGGCGGACGGGCCGCCGGTCACGCTGTGCGACGCGCCCGCAGGTCTTGGCGGCGCGTGGAGCGGCGGCGGGGTGATCGTCTTCGCCCCGGGCCTGGGGCCGCTGCATCGCGTCTCGGCCTCGGGCGGCACCTCCGAGCCCGTTACCAAGCTCGATGAGGCGCAAGGGGAACTGGCTCATCTCTGGCCCTACTTCCTGCCCGACGGGCGGCATTTCCTTTACCTCAGCAAGAGATTCGCCAGCGGAGGGGATGCAAATGACGCGATTCACGTCGCTTCGCTCGATGCCAAAGAGAGCCGGCTGCTGTTCCACGCCTATTCCAATATTGCCTATGCTCAGGGATATCTCCTTTTCCACCGCGATGGGACGCTGCTGGCCCAGCCCTTCGACGCCGGGCGGCTGGCCACGACCGGCGACGCTTTCCCTGTCGCCGAACAGATTCAATACGAACCCACTACGGCCAGAGGAATCTTCGCCGTTTCGGAGCAGGGCGTGCTGGTCTACCAGACGGGCCTGTCGGCAAGTGACTACCGGCTCACCTGGTTTGACCGCAGCGGCCAGCCACTCGGTGTGCTCGGCGATCCGGGCAACCACCAAAGTCCCGCCATCTCACCTGACGGGAAGAGGGTCGCCGTGCAGCTCAACACCCCTGAATCTCCTCAAGTTGGAATTTCGGACATTTGGATCTACGAAGTGGCGCGCGGACTGAGGACGCGCTTTACCTCCGACCCGGCTGCCCATCGACACCCGGTGTGGTCACCCGACGGGAGCCGCATCGTTTTTAGTTCAACCCGCAAAGGCCCTGTGGACCTTTATCAAAAGGCGGCCAGTGAGACCAGCGACGAGCAACCGCTCCTGGAATCCAGGTTCGATAAATACGCGGGGAACTTCTCTCGTGAGGGGCGGTTCCTCATCTATTACGAGATTGACCCTCAGACGGGAACCGACCTGTGGGTGTTGCCGCTCGCCGGAGACCGGAAGCCGTTCCCGTTTTTACAGACGAAGTTTAATGAGAGTAACGGGATTTTTTCCCCTGACGGGCGCTGGATCGCCTACCAGTCGGATGAGTCCGGCCGGGTGGAGATTTATGTGGCGCCCTTCCCCGGGCCCGGCGGCAAGCAGCGGGTCTCCACCTCCGGCGGCCTGTTCCCGAGGTGGCCGGCTGACGGCAAGGAAATTTTCTACCTCGCCCCGAATAATAAGCTGATGGCGGCGGAGGTAAACGGTGCCGGGGCGAGTTTGGAGGTCAGGGCAGTGCAGGCGCTGTTCGAGGCCCGCCAGACGGGGCCGGGCTATCCCTATGACGTGACGGCTGACGGCCAGCGGTTCCTCGTCAATACTGTGGTGGAACAGAAAGCCTCTGCGCCCATCACCCTAGTGCTCAACTGGACGGCGGATTTGAAGCGATGATCGAGAAGAGTCGCAAAATTGACCGCTCAAATCTAGCTGCACCAAAATCGCGGGTGAACCTCGCAACTCACACCCACTAAAATACCATTAAAAACGGGAAAATATGAGAGCCGTGTTCACTTCACTTCGCCCCCCAAATCCTGAAGTTCCCGCTGCAATGCAGCATGTTCATGACGTAGAGCATTCCGTCAAAGTAGCGCTGTTCGCCCACCGGGATCGGCGTCCTCCAAAGCTCCTCGACAAAAGCCTTTTCGTTCGGCCCGGGGGTCGCGGCTAGCCCGCCCGCGGTGGTCGCGGCCACCATGCCCGTGGAGTGGCGCGAAGACAGCGGCTTGCCGTCCAGCGTGTAGCGGTCGGCGAACGTACTGACGCCTTGGCCGATCAGGAACTTTTGAATGCGGTCGCTCAGCACCCTTTCACGCGGGTCCTTGCGCCACCAGCTATAGTCCACCGACCAGTTGCTGGCCGTGCGCCACGAGTCATAGCCGAAGGGGACGGGCCGCCCGTCGCTATTGATGATAGGCGACATGTCGAAGTTGTTGCGATCCGGCGAAAGCCCGGTGTCAGGTCCAGTAACCGTGGAGAATAGATCGCGGCTGACCTCGGCCGCTTTCAGCCAGAAATCCCGGTCCTCCGCCGGCCCCCATCGCGCAAACAACTCGTAGAAGGCGGGCAGATGGTATGAGGCATCGGTGAAGCCCGGGCCAACGTCGGGCACAAAGCGCACCATGTGGTGCTCTTCTTCCACCATCGGGCCGGCCGACGTGGGCCGCCGGGCGCCCCGGTTGCCGGTGAAGCGCCGCACGGGGGCCGCCGGATCGGGAGGCGTTTTGCCTTGGCCCTTTAGCTCAATCGCCAGGTCCGCCTGCGCCTGCAAGCGCTCGGTAATGTTCGGGCTGGTGAACCTGGCGAAGGTCTCCGCGTTCATCACGAACGGCGGGTCTGCAGGATGAATCCTGAACGGACCGGTCCCGGTCAGCACCGGGTGATGGCGCATGAGGCGGAGAATCCTCTCGGCCTGCTGCTGGTAGTCGTAAATGGCCCGGCCGTTGCCCCACCGACGCGCCGCAAAAAGAAGCGCCATCGCGTAGTACTCTTCGCCGTCGGGCGCGGGCCCTGTCGAGCGCGGCGTACCGTCGGTGTTCATCGACCACGCAAAATAACCGACGTTCGGGTTCTTCTGGTCGGTGATCAGCATGTACGTGTTCGACCAGTTCCACAGCGCGTCGAACTC
>CAYLJO010000439.1:0-3199 GCA_964383905.1 uncultured Blastocatellaceae bacterium | reverse complement strand
GCTCAATTTCAGCGTGAGCTCCTGCGCTATCTGTTTCGAGATGGAATCCTGCACCGCGAAGATGTCTGTGAGCTTCTCGTCAAGCTTCTCCGCCCAAAGCTGCCTGCCGTCGCTGACACTCACAAGCTGCACCGTAACTCGCACTCTATCGCCCACCGTTTCTATACTACCATCCAGCACTGAGCCCACGCGGAGCTCCCGGCCGACTGCAGCCGGGTCAAGACCAGGCTGGCTGTACTTACGCACGGAGCTGGTCGGGCGGACGACGATGTGCCTGATACTACTAAGAGCTGGTTGCAAAATTAAAGGAACTGAAGAGTAAGAAAGCATAAGATAGAGGCTCGATTCCGACATGGGGGACAGAACTATGTCCGAGTCGCTTCTATCTGAACAACTATGGCAACGCATTGAGCCATTGCTGCCGAAGCAGAAAAAGAGACGCAATCGTCAGTACGCAGGCAGAAAACCGGCTGAGGCGCGTGCGGTGCTTCAAGGCATCATCTTTGTCTTGCAGACCGGCGTGCCGTGGCAATCTCTTCCCGCGACGAGCGATTTCCCTTCGGGCCAGACCTGCCGTCGCAGACTACTTGAATGGGAGAGGCAGCGGCGTCTGGCGACGACTGTGGCACAGCATCCTCGCTGAACTTCGGTCCGAGGGGCAGCTTGATTGGGAGCGTGGGGTGGTTGATAGTTCCAGTGTGAGAGCCGGTCATGGAGGCGAGGAAACCGGCCAAAACCGAGTAGACCGGGGCACATTGGGGAGCAAGCATCATCTGCTGGTGGAGGGTCGTGGCGTTCCGCTCTCGATGAGTTTGACGGGCGCGAATCGTCATGAGATCACGCAATTGATGAGTTTGGTGGAGAGTCTCCCACCGGTTAAAGGCCAGCCTGGACGCCCACGTCAGAAGCCGAAGAAGGTGCAAGGTGATCGTGCATATGACAGTGAGCCACATCGCCGGACGCTCAAAAAAGGGGATCAAGCCTCTCTTAGCCAAGCGATAGACCGAACATGGGAGCGGGCAGGGGAAAACGAGATGGGTCGTCGAGCGATCACTGTCATGGCTGCATCAGTTCAGGAAGCTACGGATGCGTGAGGAAACGACAGCTTCGACTCATGAAGCTCTAATGCTGTTGGCTTGTGCCATCGTCGCGCATCGCTATCTGAAAAGTTAATTTTGCAACCAGCTCTAAGCTTGTTTATGAGCGCATCCGCCATTCCAAGCCCTATATATTCGTCGCCCCCTTCTGCGCTCACCGGCTTGAAGGGGAGGACGGCGATTGATCTCTCTGCCACTACCTCAGGCTCGCTCACCTTTCGCGAGAACCAGAAATAGAAGAGCACGATCAGGAGTCCAACCACCAGCATGCTCAGTGCCACTTCGATGACCGCTGCCCTGTTCCTGTTGATGAACTTTGCGCTGCGGTACGAGAGCGTGTCCTTCCGCGCCCTGACCGGCCGTCCCTCCAGGTGACGGCGGATGTCCTCGGAGAATTGCTCCACGGATTCGTACCGCCGCCGCGGCTCCTTCCGTATCGCCATCAGCACGATGTTGTCGATGTCGCCGGCCAACCGGCGGCGCAGCTTCTCAGGACTGCCATCGCGCGTCTTGCTCACCGATTCAGGCGTGAGTCTGATCGGTCTGAGGCCATCATCGCCATGAACCTCTTCGATACGGGTGATAGCCGTACTGGGCTTCTCCGGCTCCTGCTCGCAGATGACACGCGCGATCTCGTCCGTGGCGCGGTTCCTCACATGGTAAGGGCGATGGCCGGTCAGCAACTCGTAGAGCAGTACGCCTAAGCTATAGATGTCGCTCGCCGTGGTCACACTCTCGCCCCGCACCTGCTCGGGGCTGGCGTAGCCGGGCGTCATCAGCCGCCGCGCCGTGGCCGTCCGGCCGGTAGTCTGAATGGAAAGGTCGGGGTCAAGGATCTTGGCGATGCCGAAATCGAGCAGCTTAGGCATGCCATCGGCGGTGACCAGAATATTAGTGGGCTTAATATCGCGGTGGATGATGTGCTTCCGGTGCGCGTAGTGAACGGCTGCGCAGACAATGCTGAACAGCTTGAGCCGCTCGGTCGTGCTGAGGTTGTGCGTGTCGCAGTACTCGTTGATGGGAAGACCTTCAATATCTTCCATCACAAAGTAGGGCAGCCCATCGGCGGTGGCGCCGCCATCGAAGAGGCTGGCGATGTTGGGGTGGTCAAGGCTGGCGAGGATCTGCCGCTCGCTCAGGAAGCGACTTACGATGAAGTCGGTATCCATGCCCCGTTTGACCAGCTTAATGGCCACCTGCTTCCGGTACTGGTCGTCGGCGCGCGCGGCGAGAAAGACTGATCCCATCCCGCCGTGGCCGATCTTCCGAATAATCTTGTAGGGGCCAATGAGCCGGCCCGCCGGCGAGTATCTGCGCAGCGATCTCATAGGCAGATTTGTCAACGAAGCTTCCCGTCTGCTCGTCATAGGCGATCAGCGATTCAACTTCGCGGCGCAGCGCCTCATCGCCTGCGCAGGCTTCGTTGAGGAAGGCAGGCCGCTGGCCGCGCTCGCGCTCCAGGGCGGAGTGGAAGATCTCCGTGACTTGTCGCCATCGTTCGGGAGTCATAACGGCAGTGATTAGTGACAAGCGATAAGCAGTAGGAGCGACAATCTCACCGATGTTTTTACTCGTCACTACTCATTGTGTGGACTGATCAACGGTCACTTTTTTGCGATCTCGCGGCGGAGCCAGGCCTTGGCCGCCCTCAGGTCGCGTTTGACCGTAACGGAAGAGACTTCCAGGAATTGGGCGATCTCTTCAACCGTCAGGCCACCAAAGAATCTCAGCTCGACAACCCGGCTCTGGCGCGGGTCAATAGCTTCAAGGCTTACCAAAGCGTCGTCGAGCGCGATGAGCTCCGCGTCTCGCTCATAGGACAGGATGGCGGCTTCTTCAAGCGGCAGCCTGGGTTTATCTCCTCCCCGTTTCAGGGCATGATGGCTCCGGCACGAGCACACCGTGCCGCGGCGGCGCACCGGCCAAAAATGTTTAAGTGGTCGGCACGATGATCTCAGCCACACCGTCGTTGTCGAGGTCAGCAATGACCGGGTAGCGGCCAGGGCTATCATCACCGAGGTACTGAGTCCGGTTGATGCCCATCTCGAACTGAGGTGGTCAAGTTTTCCCGGACATGACCCTCTCGCTTGATCCTCCTTTCA
>CAYLJO010000438.1:0-3200 GCA_964383905.1 uncultured Blastocatellaceae bacterium | reverse complement strand
GGACGATGGCCTTCGCGATTTCATCGGGTCGGTCAGGCTCAACCAGTAGGCCGTCTTGCCCATGCTTGATTAATTCGGGGCCGCTTCCGCGCGTGCTATAGATCGTGGGACAACCAGAGGCCATCGCCTCCAGGGGCGCCAAGGCGAAGGCCTCGGCGTAAGAGGGGAAGACAGCGACGCGCGCTTTCTGCAACGCCTGGTGGATCTCCCGCCGTTCCACATGGCCGTGAAAATGGATGCTCTTGGCGATATGGCCCGCTTGCTCGGAGAGGAGAAAGGCCTTCATCGACGACCCATCATCGACGCGTCCGTCCTTGCCGAAGATATGCAATTCCGCCTCCCGGCACTCTTCGATGACACGGGGCCACGCCCTGATGAGCGAGACGATCCCCTTCTTCGCCGTCAGCGTCCCCGTGAAAACAACCTGGTTTCGGGACCGGGCTGGCGAGCGATCTTCATCGATCGTTTCGACAGGGTTATATAAGATGGCGTGCGGGCCCGAGCGGAGTCCGAAGAGCTGCCGCGTCTTACCAGCCGTGTAGCGGCTGACCGAACACCAGAAATCTGCCCGGCGCAATGAGGCTCGCTCGAGCCAAAATGGGGCGCGCGCGAGTGGCTGCCCGAGCTCGGCCGCAAAGTAGGTGATGGACCCGTGCAGACGCGCGATGACGGGCGAGGGGAGCCGCGGCCAATGCGCCGCCCAACCCTGCCAATCCGGAACCTCAACCACGTCAATCTCCCCGCTGCGGCTCCAACGCGAAATGGCGCGGAACAGCTGGTGGCGAGAGAGGAGCCAACCGAGCGGGCGGTTTGAAGCGCGCAGCCGCCAGACGCCGACGCCCTGATCGACCTCGAAATCGGCGGCCGGCTGAGATGGGTTGTAGACGCCAATGACTCTCGCCTCATGCCCGGCTCGGACCAGAGTGCGCGCCAAAAGCTGGGTCATGGTGCCAATGCCGCCATGCAGGCCCGGCGGGTATTCGTTGCACAAGAAGCAGACGCGAAGTGGGGTCAACGGGCGATGGCCTCCAGCACTTGAACAATCCGCTGGCCGGACCGCCCCAAGGGCAGGCTCACCTCCAACTCCACCAGCCGCCGCCGGTTATCCCTATCCAAACTCGGATCCTTTAAATAAGCGTTGACGTGGTCGGCCAACTCCTCGGGCGAGCGCGCGAAACGCGCGGCGCCCAGCTCGACCACCGGGCGGTAATGCTCGAATTGATAATAGTAGTCCCACAGGGGTTTACCGAACAGCGGCGAGCTGGCCACATCGAAGGCGATGTTGACGACCGGTTTGTCGTGAATGGCAAAGTCGAGCGTCATCGTCGAAGCGAGATTGACGTTGAGGTCCGCATGGCGAGTCAAATTGGCCAAGAGTTGCACATCTTCCCGAAGCGGAATCACGGCGGTCCACTCGGGAGGCCGGGTGTGACGCCAAGCCGGTCTCATAAAGATCAGCTCGGGGTAGTCACGGCGCGCCCCCTCATAACGGGCGGCGCCGTCCACCGGCGCCGGGCGGAGCACTACTTGGGGGTTGCCGCGGATCCGCCCGGCGCGAATCAATTTCATGAGCGCCCTGACATGTTCAGGGTCCTCCGGGCAGGTTTCGGCATCCCCCCCCGAATAGCAGATCAGGGGGCGCGAGATGTCTGCGCCGATGCGGCGAAAGAATTCCTCGCGGGGCCACAGCAGGTTGTCATCGGCGTAGGGATCAAATTGAGGCGTCCCGACGATATGAACGCTGTCGGGAGGTACGTCCGGGTAATAGCGTAAGAGCTCCCGCCGCATCTGCTCGCTCCACACCAGGTAGTGGTCAAAGGGGGCCGCAATCCGGCCCTTGCTCGTCAGGTTATCCCAACTAAAAATGAAGGTCGCGGTGGGAATGCCGAAAGATCTGGCCGCCAAAACCGGCGGCAGAACCGCCAGTGGTCGCTGGTGAGAGCAGAAGAGCACCCGCGGCCTAATCTCGGCAAAAAGCCGGCGATAATAGTCTACCTCCGGCAAGCGGTCGACCCGCCAACAGTGGAGGCGATCGAGCCTTCGGATGCCGCGCGGCGTGGCCGCAGCGCGCCCGAGAAGGCGGGCGACGGCGACGGCCGCTTTGGTCCGCCACGATCCCTTGACCGGCAGCCGGCGGTTGAAGCGCATGGCTTGGGAATCAATCCAACACATCTGGGCGTAAGACAGCGCGTTGCGCACAGTGAAGGAAAGAGGCTCGTCACGGTAGGCGAGGAGCCTCTGCCATTGAACCTTCTCTTCAAGCCCATCGCTATAATTCGCCAGCAGTTCTTCGGGGATCGTATGGAGCGCATAGAGGGCTCCTTTCCTGCCCGCCTGGCGGAGAAAATCGCCCAGTAAAAAATTGCGCACGCCGACGCCATCAGGGATGAGCAATACCGCATACATCCTCCCGCCGGCCGAAGCCGCTGCGGCCCTTGAAAGCCGCGCTTCTTCGGCCGGTCGGCTCCCGTTAGCGTTTCCTTCAACCAACGCTTTTGCTGGAGTACTGATCATGAGAGGTCTCATCCGATGTAGGTGATCTCGATTTCGACTTTTGCGACGACAGCGACCTAGCGCCTCCGATGCCGTGATTGTAATGATGATGTCGCAACAACGAAAATGGCCTCGAGTTGAGCGCGAACCGTCGCCTCTGAGATCGAATTGAGTAGGCTCTGGGCAGGAACCAGCTCGTCGAGACGCCCGGCGGCCCAGTGCCTCCAGAGAGTGTTGAGCGCCATGGTGACACCGCGGCTATCAGCCGGCGCGACTCGTAATTGGTAATCGGGACCGAGGATATCGCCGGTGGCTGATCGCGCAGGAGAGAGGGCCAAGATCGGTTTTCGCAACCACAGGTAGTCCGTCAATTTTGCCGGGAAGAAGGGGCTCTCGGGCGAGTCGGCCTCCAGTAGCACTACGGCGGTGGCAGCCCCGGAGATGTCCAGGGCCTGATGATAGCTGACCCGCTCATCCAGGAAAATGAGCCCCCCGCCTTCTTTCAATCGCGACCATTCGTCGGAGGCGAGGAGTTGACGATTTTCACCGATGATTCTCCCGACAAAGATGAGACGGGCGCGTCGGCGCTTCTCTCCATCTTGGTTGACGAATTCCAAGAACCCTCGCAAAAGAGCCCGCGGGTCTCGCGGGCCGAGGAGCGTGCCGGTATGAATGATATTGAAGTCGTCGCTCCTCAAGGAAGGTAG
>CAYLJO010000437.1:0-3205 GCA_964383905.1 uncultured Blastocatellaceae bacterium | reverse complement strand
CATCATCCATCCGCGGGCCAAGATCTTCAATCAGCGCCGCCAGACCCGCACCGAAATCCACAAGTCGGAGAGCGAGTTGGCCGGTTGAGTTACCTTCATTGACGTGGGTGTCCCAGCCTCCAATATCTGTAAAAGCTACTTCCAGCCCGACACCCGCTTTGATCAACTGCGCGATTTGAAGAAGGGAGTTGCCGAAAGGACTCTTTGGATATTGTGCGCCGTTCTCAGGCTGATACTGCTGAGGGTTAACTCTCTTTAAATAATTGACCGCATCGAAGGTTTCTCGACCCGTACCGTGCAGGATATCATTGACGCTTTGCTCATAGATGGACTCAAAGCCGCCCTGGACGCTGCCCGTATAAGCGCCGGCATGAATGGCGAAATCCGAAAGATTGGAGACCGCCAGCGCCGGGGCCGGACCCTGAAGAGTACGTGGCATGCTCTGGGTCAAAGAAACGGCGCGGAAAGGTGATGCTTGAGAAGTTTGATGGCCTTGTAAGTATCGATTGAGCCAGCCATCGGTCGTTGACTTGACGCCGGGCGTGGCTGATTCCATGTAATCCTGGGCATCAAAGTGTGAGCGTGTACTATCAGGCGACCCAACTGCATGGACAATGGCCAAGCGTTTCTCGTCCCACAGTGGCTTGAGCATCAACAGAGCCGGGTGGAAGCCGAAGAAACCATCAAGGTCAACTACTGCTCCGGCCGTGCTCCCAGCGCGGGGCTGAGGGATGGCGATGGTCGGGCGAAGTTCGTAGTAGCTTTTCTCCCCGTACGGCACGACCATATTAAGACCGTCGACCGCGCCCCTCTGGAATATCGCGATCAGAGTCTTTCGACGTCCGCCAGCTCCTTGATTGAGCCGTTGCGCAAAAGCTGTGGTGGAGCGCACCAGGAAGGAGGGTGCTGTGCTGATCAGGCCAATGTTCGCGAGAGCAATACCGCTCGACTTCAGGAAAAATCTTCTGTTGAGACTCATGATCTTATTACCTCAGAGGGTTCCAACTTCGATGTGCTTTAACTCGAGGCTGTCTTAGTGTCGTTGAAACTCTGGAGAACCCAGAACCAGCGCGGCAATTTTGGCGACTCGCGGATTCCCCACGGTGGTACCGGTAGCCTCCGCCTCACGCCTTGCAGCTCGCCTATTGACTTCCCTTGTAGCAACATCAGCCTTGGCGTCGTCAATACCCTCTGCTGAAGCCGAAAGGTGACTCATTAAGATAGCTTTGGTCTGAGGTGAAACATCGCCATGGAGGATGAAGTCGATGAAGACATCGATGATCTGCCGATCATCGGTCACGCCTCCGGAGGCGCCGTCACCGGTATTGAACCGAGTCAGGTCAAGCTGCGTCCCTGGAATGCGGTTTCTCACTAAGGCGAGCGAAAAATTAAGACGCTCGATGAGAGAACCAGTATTGACCCATGCTGAAGCAACATCGGGGTAGCCGGTCGGAGGCGCAAACTGGTAAAGCGGCTCACCCATTTTGGCCACCCATTGGTGGATGGCCGGGCCGCCGTCAGTCTCCCCGTCAAGCGACCTGATCGAGCTGATGGCCAGCTCAACCGGAGTCTTGATCTTCGCCCGGTAGGCTTCGGGTGAATTAAATTCTGGAGAGGTAAAGATCGCGCGCAATGTTTCTCTGATATCGCCATCACTCTTCATAAAAACCGCAGCAACGCGGGAGACCAGTTGCGTGCTCGGCTGATCCGTGACGAAATGCCGGCACAATTTAGTGGCGATGAATGTTGCTGTCGAAGGGTGGTGTGTGAGGATATCAAGCACCATTAAGCCATCGTTGATACCCCCGTTAGCAGGAACCTGATGGCCGAGCACAATCTTTTCGCCGTTGTCATGCAGGCGCGGATTGAAGAAGAACTTTCCGGGCTCTTTCTGCGGGCCCCCATCGGATTTGAGGCCGGTGAAGGTCCAGCCCGTAAACGAGCGCGCGACTTCCTGCACATCCTTTTGCGTGTAGCCTCCATCAACCCCCAGCGTATGAAGTTCCATCAACTCGCGCGCGTAATTCTCATTAAGGCCGCGTGTGGGGGGTTGCGCGGAACTATTCCCCTCAGCGTTCGGGGCGAATCTCTGTGCGGATGCTCCTCTGCGTAAATTCCTCTGCGCCGCGACCGGGGTGTTCGGACTAACGCTCTGGAAGTTGTCTAGATAGAAGAGCATCGCCGGGCTCATGGCCGTTGCCAGGAGCAAGTCGTGAAATTTACCCATCGTATGTGGACGAATAGTATCCCGATCATAAGCGGTTAAGAGCCATAGGTCGGCGCCTTTACCGGCAAAAATGTTGAAGTGATTCTCCCAGAAATCGACCATCACTTCCTGCAGTTGCCGCTGGCTGGAGACGCCGCGGATGATGCGGGAGGCCTGCAACTCGCTAACTATGCGGTACGGCTGCTGCACATTATGTCGAGCATAAAAATCTCGTAGTAGCTGCTGATAATTGCCCGTCTGAGTACCCGTTGCCCCGCTACTTCCCGGTTCGGAATTTGAGGAACCTGAAACCTTCATCGGACGAGTGTCAGCCTTGTTGTTCTTACTTCCCTTAGCCTCTCCGGATTTGAATGTTAAGAAAGCCGGAAGCTCTTCACCCTCTCTTTTCAGCCGGTCAATCAGGGCCGTAAGATTGGGGTACTTCTCATAAAGCTCAGCCGAGGACGACGTTAAAGTTAAAAGTCCTTTTATTTTCGCCTCGGCTTCCGCGTCCGGGATCAGATTAGGGTAAAGCTGGCTCTCAATATAACGGTCGATCCCAATATTCATGACCCGCTCAAGATCACCTGGACGCGGTCCGAATCCGAGTCGATTCAAGACATGCAAGGCACGCTGCTTTTCGCTCAAGCGCAGCTGTTTTTGTTGAGCGATGGCACCAATGGGTAACATCCCTGCGAGCAGTACCATCATGGATAGTAAAGCGAGGATGGAACGAACTGGCGCACACATCTGATATGGCCTCGGATGAGAAAAAATAGTCATAAAGAGTCTCCCTGACTGTTTGATGAGCGATTCTCTAGCAGACGAATGGGTTAAGAATGCCAGGCAATTCTTGATCGGAGCGGGCCCTTAACCACCCGACAACAACTCATATTAATATAAATTAAAGATTTTTTAAAGTATTTATACAATTTTTATGATAAGGCTTCCTTTCACTTATTTCAATCTTCCCTTCAATGATTCTCTTTTCCTTGGATT